>CAZLOQ010000021.1:0-52623 GCA_964561125.1 uncultured Chitinophaga sp.
GGGTGCGGGGGCATACGACGGCCTGGAAAGGCCGTCCTACGGGAGTGCTGGTAGGACGGCCTTTTCAGGCCGTCGCCACCACTCTTCACCCATGCATCTCAGGGTGCCATACACCGTGGGCTGCGTCAGCGGCGCTGCAGGCGGATGTCGGACGCTGGAATCGTTGGGGGCCGGTCCACGATCAGAGGCTGAACTTTCGGGCGAGTCGCGGGAGGTATTTTGCATTTTCATCCGGGTCTTCAAAGTCCCACTCATCACCAGATGGCTTAGGAGCTTCTGCAGAAGGGGTCAGGTCTAAGTCCTCGCCCGCAACTTCTTCGTAGGCATTCATCGCAACGTAGAGAATTTCTTCACACTCATACTCATCGTTCTCCGGATCAGCAATTTTCGCCAGCGAATCAGGATCAGCAAGAGCGGCTTCGTAGACAGATTTGCCTTGAGCGACAAGCCAGCCGCGGAAATATTCGAAACCATCGTCAGAACAGCCCCCGTTCATCAGATATGCTGCCCCCCACAGCTTCCATGTATATGCGGCGGCAACTTTCGCGCCCATGATAGCATTGAATGACTTTATTTCAGAAGGCGTGAGCTTCGTCAGTTGTTCGTGCACTGCACCAATGATTGCATCGAGGTCACCGTCGGCCTCAGATCCTGCTTGCCGGATAATCTTCCAGAATTCTGCGTCGTTCATATGGATCCCGTCCTCCACAACCGTTTTTCGTTGGGTGAATGTCAAACAAATCGACGATTACTTTTCCTGTCAGACGGGACTCAGGCTTTGGCGAGGTCTCGTCAGCTGCCCCATCGTTTTGCCAGCGTGTGCGGGATTCGCAGGTGATCAAGAATCCGCGCTGTGATGAAGTCCACGAGATCTCCGAGTGATCGGGGCTGGTGATACAACCCCGGCATGGCCGGCAGGACGGTCGCCCCGGCTCGGGATACGGACAGCATGTTTTCGAGCTGAATCATTCCCAGCGGAGTTTCGCGGGGCACAAGGATCAGCGGGCGACGCTCTTTCAAATGCACATCAGCTGCACGATGAATCAGGTTCTGGGACTGTCCGGAAGCGATGGCAGCCAGAGTTCCCATGGAACAGGGACAGATCACCATTCCGGCAGTCAGACTGGAGCCGCTGGCGAGGGGTGAATGAAAATCGCCGATGCCGTATTGCCGAACGGTTCCCGGAATGACTCCAGGCAGTGGCTGCATGGTGCGAAACTGCCACGTTTTCTGCAGTGGACCGAGAGTCATTTGTCGTGCGAGCTCCAGCCACTGCGGACTGTCACCGGCGAGGTTCGGGAGATGCAGGTCCAGTTCCTGCTGGAACACCTGCCGGGCGGCGCCACTGACGACCACATGGGCATTTCGGCCGGATGTGGTGAGCGCATCAAGCAGTCGTAGTGCGTAGGCGGCGCCGCTGGCACCGGTGATGGCGATTACAAAGTCTCGTTCAGCGTCCATTTCCCGCCCCTCTGCTCTGAGCTTCCTGACGATCGCGACGCACCGGAAGCCGAAACACAACTGTCAAACCAAGCAGACCGGCCACAAATGCCAGTCCCTTGACAGCCGGATGGGCTGCCGTCACAACGCACGTTCCACCAACTCCCAGCACCACTGCAGCCAACGCCGTGTAGCGCACATGCGGTCGAATGGCTCGGTGCTGCTGCCACTCCTGCAACAGCGGCCCAAACAGCCGCGATCGATACAGCCACGCGTGCAGCCGCGGTGATGAGCGAGCGAATAAGGCTAGTGCCAGCAGCAGGAACGGGGTTGTTGGCAATCCCGGCACCACTATCCCCACCGCTCCGCAGGCGACACAGATCAACCCGAGGGTCAGCAGTATCAGATTGCGGAATTGCTGCACCGCACGGCCCCTTGCACAGTCTTGATTCTTCCCATTGTGCAACGGGCAGAAACCGGTAAATTTCAACGCCTGAGTCATTTTTCAGCTCCCTCTGATTCTAGTGCCCGTCGCAGATTCGGCAATTCAGTCCCGTTCTCTGCGTTTCTCAAACGAAAGCTGCAGCATGTGCGGACGATTTACCCTGCGCACCCCCGCTGATGTACTCATGCAGTTCTTTCACACGCCTGAATTTCCGGAACTGCGTCCCCGCTGGAACATTGCTCCCACACAGCAGATTGTGGCAATCACCGCTGCCCAACCTGATCCCACCCTGTTTCGGGCCGGCTGGTTTCGCTGGGGACTGGTGCCCTTCTGGGCCGACGATCCGTCGATCGGTGCACGCATGCTCAACGCGCGATCCGAGACCGCTCCGGAAAAACCGGCATTTCGAGCCGCGTTTCGCAAACGCCGCTGCCTGATCCCCGCCGATGGCTTCTATGAGTGGCAGATGCTGGCCAACGGAAAAAAACAGCCCTGGTGGATTCATCAGCCCGGCGAACAGCCGTTCGCCATGGCAGGACTTTGGGAATCGTGGATACCCGCCGGAAAACAGGCAGTTGCCCCTTCCGCAGAAGACTCCACCGATCCACTGCTCTCCTGCACGGTGCTGACGACGACCGCCTCCAGCGATCTCTGCGGCCTGCACGACCGCATGCCCGTCATCCTGCCACCCGCACTCTGGCGACAATGGCTCAATCCGGCAACTCCGACGGACAACCTTCGGCAAATGCTGCAGCCCGCCAGTCCCGGCACGCTGAAGCTCTTGTGTGTCTCAACACTTGTCAATCGCCCTACCCACGATTCCCAGGACTGCATCGCCGCTGTGAGTCCACCGGAACCGCTCCCCGGCTGCAGTGAGCCACGCGTGTAAGCTCTACTCAATCATCGCCACACAGAACTCCTGAACAGGAACTCTCGATAACGGTCCGGACGGTCCTGGGATCTGAGTGCGGTGGGTGGCACTGGGAAGTGATCCAGCCTGTGTGAACTTAGACGATTGCAGACGTATCGGGTTCGTATTCGTCGACAAAAACACGAGTGAAGTCATAGACGCCGAGAAAATCATCGAGTCGATCGTCGGAAGTTTTGCGCATCTCGCCGTCCTCTATCATTTTGAAGACAATATGGCCGATGTCGTCGGTGGAGAGGATGCCCCATTTGCGAAAGACCGCGGGGCAGAGCATACCGTACTGCTGGAGTCCGAGTTGGCGGACGCCTTCGAGGAGTTCGGCGCCGGTGATGTGACCGGTTTTTTCGGAGCTGCGATCACGTCCCAGTTGTTCCTGGATGAACCGCAGGGCGGCGAAGACGAATTTATAGGCACAGGGATGAAAGGAGCGTGTGGAATGGCTGCTGAGCGATGTCATGGACCACAGACTTTTGTTGGGGAGGGTAAGGCACCAGTTGCCGGATTGCAACATCCCTGCGGCGAGCGAATGATAGGGCACAAATCATCCGGAAAGAAGGGCGCAGGGAACCAAATCATTCGGCATCATCATCAGATTCTCGTTTTCTGCTGCCGCGTGAGATTACGGTGACAATATCGGCAGCATCGGTCATGAGGCGTCGACCGTCTTCGAAGGCGACGACGAGTTTCCGTGCCAGCAGTTCCAGGGAGAGGACTCGTCCCTGCCCGAGCTTGGTGAGCACGGTGGCGCCAACGGGGGGGAGTTCGCGGCGATGTTCTTCGTAGGTGTCGTATTCGTAGCGGAGGCAGCATTTCAGGCGTCCGCACCGCCCGGAGATTTTGCCGGGATCGAGTGTTGCTTTCTGAAGTTTGGCCATTTTCATGGAGACGGGCGGCATCTGCTGCAGGTGGGTATTGCAGCAGACGGGCTTTCCGCAGTCGCCGTAGTCTGCCAGCAATCGTGCTTCGTCGCGAATACCGATCTGACGCATTTCGATGCGGGTGTTGAAGTCACGGGCAAGCGATTTGACGAGCTCGCGGAAGTCTACGCGGGATTCGGAGAGATAGAAAAGGATGAGTTTTTCGCCGCCGAAGACGAGTTCCACATCGATCAGCTGCATTTGCAAAGAGCGTTCGCGGATGTGGTTGACGGTGAGCTGGAAGAGTTGTTTTTCGCGATCGGCGGCTGCCGCCCGGCTGCGGCGATCATCATCGGTGACCATGCGAAGAATGCGGCCGCCCTGGCGATTGCCGCCAAGATACGCGGCCGTGTTCTGCGTCGCCGGACAGAGCACCACGCCCCAGTCTGTACCACGTTCGGACCGCACGATGACCTCTTCACCTCGCTGGTGACTGAAGCCGCGCCGCGCTTCGAAATCTGCCAGCAGACGCGTGGTGCCGTAGCGGACGACATAGTGGTTTGTTTCGGGGGCAGCGGAGGAATCTTCCATAGCCGAGGGAGCCTGGCGGGAGCACGGAGAAAGTCACGAGATGCCGCGAGTATACGCAAAGGTTGCCCCGCAGGATACTCAATCCCCGCTGAATGCCACCAGTTCCAGCCTCGTCGAAATCGAGGCCTGAGCCGTCTGCATTCCTCGCTGCTCCACGGTGGAGTTCCCTCGGGCTACTGACTAGAATCTCTGCCATACACTGCTGCAGTCAGTTCAGCCCTCTGGAGTCATCTGTGAGCCTTGACGTCGTCCGTCGCCTGCTTTCCAGCGTCGAATCTGCGGTCCTTGGCCAGTCATCCACTGTGCGTCTGTCAGTGGTTGCGTTGCTGGCCGGCGGTCATATTCTGCTTGAAGACGCCCCCGGGCTTGGCAAAACATCGCTCGCCCGGGCCATCTCCAAAACGCTGGGCTGTAATTTTGTCCGCATGCAATTCACCCCGGACCTGCTCCCCAGCGATATTCTGGGATCCAGTGTCTACCGTCCCGGAACCGGCGACTTCGAATTCCGGCCCGGCCCCATCTTCACCAACGTGCTGCTGGCCGATGAAATCAACCGCACCACTCCGCGCAACCAGAGTGCACTGCTGGAAGCGATGAGCGAGCGTCAGGTGTCCATCGAAGGCATCACCTATCCGCTCCCGCAGCCATTCCTCGTCATTGCCACACAGAACCCCTGGGAATTTGAAGGCACATACCCGCTCCCTGAAAACCAGCTTGACCGTTTTATGATGTGTCTGAGCCTCGGCTATCCACAGCGTGAATCCGAACGTGAGATTCTGCGGAGGCACCGCAAAGGTCAGCCGGTCGACGAACTGCAGGCCGTGGCCTCCGCCGACGAACTGCTCTCCATTCAGAAACAGGTCCAGCAGGTCAGGGTGGATGAATCGCTGGCCGACTACATGCTCGAAATCGCCGATCGCACCCGCAACCACCCCGAACTGACACTCGGTATCTCCACCCGCGGAGTGCTCACGCTCTACCGCGCGGCTCAGGCCCACGCCTGGGTCGATGGCCGTGAATTTGTGATTCCCGACGACATCAAGCAAACGTCCATCCCCGTACTCGCGCACCGCCTCGTGTGCCGTGGTGTGGTCACCGAAAGTCGTCGTCAGCGGGCAGCTCGCATTCTGCGCACCCTGCTCGATGCGATCCCTGTTCCCGGTTGATTCTTTTTTACCACTTCATCGCCTCACCCCAGCTCTGTATGTCTGTTCCAGCCTCCAACCCCATTCCTGCTGCCGCGCGACGGCGTCCCCGTCGTTCGCGGCTGCGGCACTTGGGCCCGCTGCTGCTCCTGCCAGCCGGTGTGGCGGCCGGGATAGCCGGAATTCTGTGGTGGCAGGAGCGTCCTCTGCGGCAGGCCGAATCACTGCTCGTTTCAGATGACTCGGACGGCCCCGCTCAGGCACTTCGAATCGTCGATGAATGGCTGCTGTCCAACGGCGAACAAGGCGCTGTTCAGGCACTCAAAGCCCGCATCCTCGTCCGCCTGGGCGACCCTGCCGGGGCACTCAGAATTCTCCAGCAGGTGGGGGCTGACCGGCCGGAAGAGATGCGGGCATGGATCGAAGCCTGCCTGCTGCTGGAACGCTGGACATCCGCGCTGCCGGTCCTTGAACACCTCGTCAGACTGCAGCCGAACAACCCGGATCTGCTCCACCAGCTGTCAGCCTGCCGCGCCAAGCTGGGGCGTTACGACGAAGCTGTCGATGCCGCGCGCCTCTTCGCCGCTCAGCCAGCCTGCGAAGCGCGTGGACAGGCCCTCATCGGCATGCTCGAACGTGACCGCGCAAACTATCAGAAGTGCGTCGAAGCCTGGGATCAGCTCTTCCGCATTCAGCCTGATGCTGCTGGTCTGCAGGTTGCCCCCGCAGAACTCTTTCTGGAATACGGCAAGGCTCTGCTGCAGCTGGGACGCAGCGAAGACGCTGTCCGTGCGCTCGAAAAAAGTGCCAGCCTGCAGCCATCCGCAGACGCAGCCGCATTTCTCGGCAAGGCACTCGCCGGCAGTGGTCGACAATCGCAGGCCGAGGCTCTCTGGAAATCCGCTGTGCAGCTCAATCCCGAAAGTCGCATCGCCCGCGAAGGACTCGCCGAACTCGCCCTGCAGAATGCACGCTTCACCGAGGCCCTGCAGTGGCTTACACCTCTCGAAAACAGCCCCAGCCTCCGCAGCTCCACCGCATTCCTTCTGCAACGCACCCACGCTCTGCTCCGGCAACCCGAACAGGCCACACTCTGGAAACAACGCATCAGCCAGCTCAAACGCGAGGAGGATGCCCGGATCCAGATGGAACAGGTGATTTTCACCAGCCCCGATTCGCTCTGGGCTCAGGTCTTTCAGGCCTGGCACCTTGCCGAACAGAAAAACCCCGAACAGGCCAGAACGCTGCTCTTTCCCTTCGTCCGTGAAGACGCACATCCATTCATCAAAAACCTCTGGACCGCTCTCGAACAGGGCTCTGAGATACCGGCACTGAAGGACGTTCCGATGGATGTTCACTGAGCAGACTGCGGGCGATTTCCCGGACGATCGGAGCCGCCGCACGGCTCCCGGAACCACCATGTTCCAGAACCGCTATCACCACATATTCCGGCTGCTCAGCCGGAAACCAGCCGGCAAACCACGCGTGATCCGGTTTGCCAGGTGCCGCTTCCGCAGTGCCCGTCTTACCCGCGATTCGCAGGTCGGGAAGTCTGGCTCCGCGATAGCCGGTGCCGATCGGGTCATTCACAGCCGCAATCAGGCCCTCGCGAATCGCCTGCAGCTGTGCTTCATCAACACCTTCCACTCGTCGCCGCTGCGGTAAGCCCGATCCCGAGACATCCTCCAGCAGCATCGATCGCCCGTCATCGCTGGCGATATGCGGTGTCACCAGCCAGCCGCCGTTGGCGATGCAGGCAGTCAGCCGAGCCATCTGTAATGGAGTTACGGTCAGTCGTGACTGGCCAATGGAAAACCCGAGCGATTCGCGGTCGAATCGTCTGCGGTCCCGCTCCGAAATTTCCTGTTCACCATTCCCCTGCCGCAAACGCGGAACCTGACCTGCAGACTCAAACGGCAGATCAATCCCCGTGCGTGCTCCGAAGCCAAGCCGTTCAGCCCACACAGCCTGCGGTGCGGCCCCCATCCGCGCCGCTGCATCAAAGAAGTAGACATTACAGGATTGTGCGAGCGCCGTCCGGAGTGTGACGGGACCGTGACCGTGACCGAACAGCCGGAACGTCAGGCAGCGGTGTTCCCCGGGCGTTCGCAGGTACCCCTGGCACTCGAACCGCTCCTCCGGTGCAATCACGCCCGTCTCCATTGCCGCGAGTGCTGTGGCCATTTTCCACGTGGAACCCGGCGGCAGAGACATGGCAAGGAACCTCGAAACAAACGGCCGACGCACGTCACTGTTCACAGCCTCCCACTGCGCTGTCGTACCCTCAGTGAAAAGTGACAGGTCGAATTCCGGAGCGCTCGCAAGCGCCGCAATACGCCCGCTGTCCGCCTCCATCACCACCACAGCGCCCCCCACCGGAATATGGTCCGGCTCGGGCAGCTCAGACGGTCCTGCCCGCCCCGCAGAGTCGTCCTCGGCAGAGTCGTCCTCGGCGGAGGGTTGTCGCAGCAGAAGCCGTTCGGTGTCGCCCAGAGCTTCTGCCAGCAGCTGTTCGCAGGTCAGCTGCAGCTTCCAGTTGATTGTCAGCAGCACATCACGACCACTGGCCGGCTCACGCACCAGTTCCGTGCGAATCACTCGCTGCCGCCGGTCTCGAATGATTCGCCGCAGTCCGGGAACTCCAGCCAGCTGAGTCTGATAGCTCTTTTCAACTCCGAAGCGACCCGTGCGGATAATCGCCGGATTCTCCTCGTCTGATTGACCGTCCCCGGTGGAAGGACCAGCGCCTGCAGCTGCAGTCGTGCGCGCTCCCGTCAGGTGCACGGCCGTATCCGGATGCCGATAGGTTCGCCGCGTCTTGTGCACAATCCGCACCCCCGGAAAACGCTCGGGCTGTTCGCTGATCATCGCCGCCGTCTGCCGGTCGACGTCCTCCAGCAGCGGATGCCACGATTCCTCTTCGCGCACAATGATCCGTTGTTCTGTGTCGCGTCGAGGGGGTGTGGTGAGTGCCGAGCGAATGGCAGCGGCCCAGTGCAGCAGGATCCCGGCAGAATCTTCTGACATGGCCGTTTCACTTTCAGGATCGTCGTCCGCATTCCCGCCCGCTGCCTGCAGCGCTCGCTGCCGGGCTCGCTGATTGACAAGCTGCTGCAGCCGCTGGACCTGCCCATCAATCCGATCACGTCGGGCAAGGAGTTCGCTCAGCGGAATTCGAGTGATGTCTGCAAGCGCCTGCAGGAGCTGCTGACGCTCGGCCAGCAGCTCCTGCCCGGCCGCTTCAACACGTTGCGGGTCGCGCCGCTCTTCGCGCGTCAATCGCTGCCGCAGTTGCAGCCTGACCCAGTTCGGATCGGCCTCTGCCTGCAGCCAGCGGTAATGCACCTGCACGTCCGTCAGGTCGATGTCTTCGGCAAGGACCTGGGAATCAGCCAGAATCCGCCCATCCCGCGCCGGCAGCCATTCTTCTTCCACGCTGGTCGCCCGCAGAGAACTCAGCCAGACCCCGGTATGATCAGCCTGTATCTGAGCCGTGCGATAGAGCACCACAGCGGCCGCACACAAGAAGGCGGCACCCGGCAGAATCAGACGCCACGGACTGCCGGCGGCAAGGCGTCGCGGAGAGATCTCCGGTCCCGGGAAAACGGCTGGCAGCAGTGAATTGCGCATGCAAAACTCCTTCAGCCTGCCACAGCTGATCGCCGCAAACCCAGCTCATCGCTCAACTGCAGCAGCAGTGCCAGAACACCGCTCACCGGCAGCAGCACCAGCAGTGCCGGACGCACCTGCACCAGCATTCCCTGAGCAGCCACTGCCGGGTCTCGCCATGCGCTCCAGCTGGCGAGGCTCGCGGACTGCGCCAACAGCAGCGCTACTGCCAGAAGCGGCAGGAGCAGCGGACCGGGAATCCTCAATCGTCGTCGCCGCAGGCCTGTTTCATCAGCCCCCGTGTTTGCCGGGAGCAGCAGTGACAGCAGTGGCAGCAGCAGCGGAGCGAGAGGGAAAGATGTCGGCCGGGCGATCCAGTCCAGCAGCAGCAGTCCGCCTCCCAGACACAACCCACCCGCCGAACCATTCCACAACACCATTGCACACATCACAGGCAGCACGGCTGTGCCCCGCGGCAGCCAGTGCGGAAGTGCCTGTTCCAGAACCTCCGCGAACCATGCAAACAGCACCCCCACTGCCAATCCACGCAGACTCATGGCACCACTCCCGACTTCAGCCATTCCCAGCGAAGCACCTGAACGGTTTCCAGATCATCCAGCTGCACGGCAGGAGCCACCTCGACGTCCCATGTGCCGCCTGCCTGAAAATCAGCCCGCACCACGCGTCCGAAATACAACGGCGGACCATTCATTCCCTCAATACCTGCTGCCAGCACCTCGTCTCCTGCAGCAACGGCATCAGTCGGACCAAGCCCCGTCAGGCGGCAGACAGCCGTCCCGGTGCCCTCCAGCAGTCCGTTCGCACCCGTATGACGCTCACCCGCGGTTACCCGCAGCAACTGCACACGCGCCCTGAAACCTTCTGCCGTCACCGGCTGCACCAGGCTGATCCACCGCGCCGATCGTTCGACGCGCCCCACAACCGTGAGCCCGTCGAGTACGCGATCTCCCGACTGCACTCGCTGCTCACGCCCCGCATCAATCACACGCCCGGCCCCCTGCACGACCAGCTCGGAACGATTCAGGCCCTGAGCCCGGCCGGCGTCGATTGCCAGTTCCCGCAGGACGTCAGGAAGAGCATCCTGCCGCGTCAGAACCCGCGCCGGAACCACACGTAAGTCCACAAGCGGTGGACGGTCCGCCAGTTCCTCCGTTTCAGACTCAGGCAACAACGGTGCCCTTCGCTGACGCTCACGCTGCAAATCCCTCCTCAATCTCGCGTTTTCGATCAGCAGTTGCCGCAACAGCAGTTCGCGAGCCACCCGAGGATTCCCGGAACCACCCACGACATCGGACCGCGTCTCCTGCTGCTGTTCGACCGATACTCCCGAGTCTGACGGACCAGAGTGATTCAGTGGTGCCAGAGCGGCAAGCACCAGACGTCCGGGACTGCAAAGATCAAGCAGCGGCGAACGCAGCGACTTCAGAGCCCCCAAATGCTCCGCGCCGGCAGCCGCACACGACAGCACCATCAGTGCCGCTGCCACCTGCCATCTCCGAATTCGTTCGTTGCTGGATTGCATGAAACCGTGGATCAGGAGAAATGGGTTTGAGAAACAACGGGAGCGACAGATCGCTCACTCAGGCCGCTCGCAGCCCGTCATCGAGGGCCGCTTTCCAGCGATCGAGGTGATCAAGGCAGATCATCGCCCCACGGGTCACGGCCATTCGCGGGGCTTCGGCAATTCGAACCGGAATTCCCAGCTGTTGATTCAGATATCGATCCACGCCGCGAAGAAGAGCTCCGCCTCCCGTCAGTACAAGCCCTGTGTCAGCGAGGTCAGCAATCAGTTCCGGCTGGCAGCGTTCAATCGTGCGACGGATGGCATCGACGATTTCCGCGAGCGGATCCGCAAGAGCTTCACGGATGTCTTCACTGGTCACCAGCGCGCGACGCGGAATGCCGCCAGCCGTATCCAGCCCGCTGACTTCGGCCGTGAGTTCCTGTTCCAGTACTGCAGCACTGCCGATGGACAGCTTAAGCTGCTCAGCTGTCTGTTCCCCGATTCGCAGCGAATACCGCCGCCGCATCCAGCGGACAATGGCTTCATCCATCGCATCTCCCGCCGTGCGGATCGAACAGGCCGCAGCCGTGTCCGCAAGACTCAGCACCGCTGTCTCCGTTGTACCGCCACCGATGTCACACACCATGCTCGCCAGCGGCTCTGAAACCGGCAGCCCGGCCCCCACGGCAGCAGCTCGAGACTGGTCAATCACCCACACACGCCCCGCCCCCGCCCGCTCCGCACTGTTAAACACCGCTCGTCGCTCAACCGCCGAAATCCCTCCCGGAACCGTAATCAGGACTCGCGGCCGCAACCCCCCGCGGCCACCCGAGACCTTCCTCAGAAAATACCGCAGCATCGCTTCACACAGCTGGAAATCCTGAATCACACCATGCCGCAGCGGTCGCACAGCCTGAATGCCCTCAGGGGTGCGCCCAAGCATCTGCCATGCCAGCTTACCTACGGCTGTTCCACGGCCAATCACCCGATTGCTTCCCCGCGCGACAGCCACCACGGATGGCTCGTCCAGACGAATCCCTTCCCCCGGCAGACCAATCTGCGTGGAAGACGTGCCCAGATCAATTGCCAGATCAGCACAGAGATGTCTGCGCAGCCACGAAAACATTGCGGAATCCATTCCTTGCGAGCACCCGGCCACAACGAGAGCGAATTCCCGCGGCTGCAGGCTCCCGCGAAGTTTAATCAAACTCCGGCAGAATCTGCAAGACAGGCCGCCCGGCAGCAACGGCACCGTTCGTGATGCGACCATGCAATTCTGTGGATGCACTGATGTTCAGGCAGTCTGGAAGTGTCTCAAAAACCAGCATTCCCAGGCCGAAAGCACTTGCATTCGCAACGCAATCGTCGACACTGAATCGCTCTGCGTCCCGTGGTCCGTTCAAGCGATTTGTCATGCAACGCACCCGCGCCTTCTTCGTGGCCCTGTCAACGCTGCTGCTGCTGCTCACTCCGGCGACGGCTGCGGATTTCCCGTCGGATCCCCACGCCGAACTGCTCTTCGTACGCCGCATTCTGCCGCTGCTGCACCAGAAGTGCCTCGCTTGCCATGGCGCAGATCCGGCACAGATCAAAGGCGGGCTCGACCTGCGGACTCAGGCCGCCACTCTCACAGGCGGTGACAGTCAGCGGCCTGCAATCGTCGCGGGCCGCCCCGATGACAGTCCGTTGTATCTGGCCATCACCCGCAGCCACGATGACTGGTCGCCGATGCCACCGAAGGAAGCTGACAGACTGGATCCAGTGCAGATTACCTGGTTCAAAGAATGGCTCACTGGCGGTGCTCCGTGGCCGGATGAAACCCGACAACTCGAAATCACCACCACTTACGCCGACAGCTGGTCAGCGGAAGACGGAGTCGCTGTGAAGACCAGCGGTGGCCTTTCGCCCGAATGGACGAATCGGAAGTACAAACCAGAGTCGCTGTGGGCCTGGCAGCCGGTACGTAAGCCGGACCTCGATGCAGAAAGACAGTCAATCGCAGCAGACGGACCAGACGCAGCAGCCCGTGGACAGCAGGGCGATCCCGTTCACCCGATCGACATCCTGATCGCTCAGAAGATGCCGCCCGGGTTACAGCCTGCTCCGGATGCTGACGCCCGCACATTCATCCGGCGCGTGACGCTGGATCTGACCGGGCTGCCGCCCGCACCGGAAGACGCAGCAGCCTTCGAACGCGACTTTGCCATCAACACCGACGCCGCGGTAACCGCGCTCATTGATCGCCTGCTCGACTCGCCACATTATGGCGAACGCATGGCACAGCACTGGCTGGATGTCACCCGCTATGCGGATTCGTCCGGGTTTTCAAATGACTATGAACGCGGGAATGCGTGGCGATATCGCGATTACGTCGTCCGAGCCTTCAACGAGGACAAGCCTTATGACCAGTTCATCAAAGAGCAGATCGCCGGCGATGAAATCGACGCGGACAATCCAGAGAACATCGTCGCCACTGGTTTCCTGCGGATGGGGCCATGGGAGCTGACGGGGATGGAGGTGGAAAAGATCGCCAGACAGCGATTCCTCGATGATGTGGTCAACAGCGTCGGCGAAACCTTCCTCGCCCATTCCCTTCAATGCGCACGCTGCCACGATCACAAATTCGATCCGGTACCAACTCGCGACTACTACTCCATCCAGGCCGTCTTCGCGACCACGCAGCTGTGCGAACGCGCGGCGCCTTTTCTGTCCGGTGAAAACCTCCAGGGCTTCGAAGAGCGCGCGTATCTGCAGAAGACCGTAGCCGAACACGAATCCACTCTGTCCATGCTCGACGCGGTACTGCTGCAGAACGCCGCGCGGTGGTTCCGCGAGAATGGCAAGGATCCCGCGCGCTGGAATGCTGCTGTGGAAGCGGCACAAGAGCGCGCTGTTCCCGGACAGGGCACAACCGGCAGGCTTGGCAGGCTCGGAAGGTATGCGGATCTGTTCAGCACCGTTCGCAATGCCCTTATTCGTGACGGTGTACCGGAAGCAGATTTTCCGCCAAAACTCGTCGGCTTCACTCCCGCACAGTTCGGCATGGAACGCGTTGCCCGCAAAGGCCTCGAACGCCTGCGCTGGGAGCTCGACCGCTATGAACCCTGGGCCCTTGCTGTCTATCCCGGCCGCACACGCCAGTACAAAACCGTTTTCGCGCCGCTGCGGATGCCGATGGACCGCCTCACCAATGGCGAACTTGAGGCCACCTGCGTGCTCACGGGCGGTGATCCGTTTGCCACCGGCGAACGCGTCCGACCCGGCGTGCTCAGTGTGCTCGCAGAAGTGCAGCAGACACCGATTCCCGAGACGATCGAAGGACGCCGCAGGGCCTTTGCAGACTGGGTCGCCAGCGCCCGAAATCCGCTCACGACACGGGCCATCGTCAATCGTGTCTGGATGTGGCATTTCGGTCAGCCCATCGCAGGAAATCCCAATAACTTCGGCAGCACCGGCAAACCGCCCGCACATCCCCGGCTGCTCGACTGGCTCGCAGCCACCTTTGTGGAACGCGGATGGAGTTTCAGGGAACTGCATCGAGTGATTCTGACATCTGCGGCCTATCGCCGCAGCTCCCGGCATTCCGACCTGAAGATGCTCGCGGAACACGACCCGACCGGCTCCTCCTACGCCGTCTTCAAACCGCGGCGTCTGACGGCCGAAGAACTCCGTGACGCCATGCTTGCCGTCACCGGCGAATTGAATCCTGTCATCGGCGGCATCCCGAACCGGCCTGAAATCAATCCGGAAGCCGCGTTGCAGCCGCGACAGGTGATGGGCACGTTCGCCGCCGCCTGGGTGCCCAATCCTCTGCCGCAGCAGCGTCATCGCCGCTCTCTTTATGCCCTCAGGATTCGCGGACTGCCCGACCCGCTGCTGGAAGTGTTCAACGCGCCAACTCCGGACTTCTCCTGTGAACGACGTGAGACGTCCATGGTCACGCCCCAGGTCTTCAGTCTGCTCAATGGTCAAAGCACACACTCCCGCGCACTGGCCCTTGCCGCTCGTGTCCTGAAAGAAGCAGCGGACGACCAGATGGCTATCGAGCGGCTCTTCAGACTGGTGTACCTCCGAGCACCGTCTGCGAACGAAATACGTGCCTGCCTTGACCACTGGCAGCAAACACTTCCGCTGGTCCGGACGCCTCCGGACAACACCCGGCCGCCGCTCGCAGTACACCGCGAGGCGATTGAAGAGAACACCGGTGAAAAATTCTCCTTCAGCGAAACACTCCATGCCAACGCCGACTTCGTCTCCGATCTCCAGCCGGCAGACGTTGATGCACGGACCCGAGCGTTCGCCGACCTCTGCCTCGCTCTCCTCAACTCCAGCGAGTTTGTCTATGTCTATTAGCCGGTTTCTTCGCTGTGCTGCGGCCGCGACGCTGCCTGTAAAGACCCGCCGCGAAGTGATCTGCTCGCTCGGCGCGTCCCTCGGCAGCGTCGCACTGACGTCATTGCTGGCCGATGAAACCCGCAGACATCCGCTCGCACCAAAGCCCGGACACTTCCCCGAGGCAAAAGCGCGGAATGTCATTTTTCTGACCATGGAAGGCGGACCGTCGCACATCGATACATTCGACCCCAAGCCCGCACTGGAAAAACTGCATCTGAAAGAGTTCCAGCGGGAGGGCCGACAGAAGTCCGCCATGGAAAGTGGCAGACGCTACTATGTGCAAAGCCCCTTCAGCTTCATCAGGGCGGGCCAGAGTGGTGCCTGGATGGCAGAAAACTGGACACACCTTGCCAAAGTCGCCGATGAGCTCTGCTTTTTCCGCGGTTGCACCGTCGACAGCGTGAATCATCCGACCGCCATGTATCAGCTGAACTGTGGCAATCGCTTTGGCGGAGATCCCGGCATCGGCGCGTGGGTGACGTATGGACTCGGTTCTGTCAATCAGGACCTTCCCGGCTTCATCGTTCTGCCTGAAGTCAGCTATCCCCAGGGAGGTGCCGCGAACTGGAGCAGTGGCTTCCTGCCGGCGGGGTTCCAGGGCACCCCGCTCCGAGCCCGGGGAACGCCCGTCCTTGATCTCGCGCCACCGGACGGTTTCAGTCCTGCACGCCAGCGCAAAACTCTTGATCTGCTCAACATGCTTAACGACGCACACGCAGCGCTCCATCCCGGACACGATGAACTTGCCGCCCGCATGGACAATTACGAACTGGCCTTCCGCATGCAGATGCAGCTCCCGGAAACGCTTGAGATCAACTCAGAAGATGCGAAAACCAGAGAACTCTACGGAATCGGCAACGACGCCACCGATGCGTTCGGTCGCAGATGTCTGCTCGCACGAAAGCTCGTCGAAAAAGGCGTGCGGTTCGTACAGCTCTATCACGGATCCTGGGACAGCCACGACTATATCGGACGCGCTCATGGAAATCTCGTGCGGAGCGTGGACCAGCCCATCGCAGCCCTGATCACCGACCTCAGACAACGGGGCCTGCTTGATTCGACACTCGTCGTCTGGTGCGGTGAATTCGGTCGCACACCGGATAACGGAGTGCGTGGCGGAATTGCTTATGGTCGGGACCACAACCCCAATGCCATGACCATCTGGCTGGCCGGGGGCGGCTGCAACGCAGGTCACACCATCGGTGCCACCGATGAACTGGGGCTCGAAGCCGTGGAGTGCAAAGCCCACATCCGTGATTTTCACGTGACCCTCCTGCGCCTTCTCGGACTTGACGACAACAGACTCACCTGGTACCACGCCGGTCGCTTCAAACAACTCAGCCAGTTCGGTGGAACCGTGATCAGGGAGCTCATCGGCTGAAGCATGCCGGCATTGCTGCGCAAAAAGTGTTTTGAGTGACCGAAGTTCCCGTTACAGAATCCACCTCGCTAGAAAATCTTCCGCCGCTCCAGCAGCGGTGTCAGGCCCATTAAAGTCCTGGAAGGCCGTATGGAATCCTCACGAGATCTGAAATCTGCGACTGCTTTCCGTACGACGGACTTCCAGTCCCGGGCCACTCCGGATGGCCCTGACGTTCGCCGGACGTCAGGACTGAGATCGCTTTCACCGGCACTCTTTTGCGCGTGTCTTCTGTTGTGCAGGTCATCAGCCGCCGCAGCTGATGATCTGGCACGCTCCTTCGCCTCGAAGATTCAACCGCTGCTGCTCAGGACCTGCGGTGACTGCCATGGAGAGCAGCCGGTTGATAACGACCTGAACCTCACCAGCTTCGACTCCGCCCGGGCATTTCTTGCCAAACCAAAGATACTCAGTGATGTGGCTGAGCGAGTGCGGCTGGGCGATATGCCGCCAAAGGAAGCTCCGCAACCGACTCCGGCCGAACGGGAAGAAATTCTGGCGTGGATTACCGCGGCCCTCGATGCCGAGGCAGCGGCACGTGCCGGCGATCCCGGCCCGGTGACGCTCCGACGGCTCACAAATTCCGCCTGGGATAACGCGATTCGCGACCTGACCGGCGTGGACATGCGACTCACGCAGGCTCGCGAGTTTCCCGTGGACAGTGTCGGCGGCGAGGGATTTGCCAACGTCGGCGATGCCATGCCCGTGACTCCCGAACTGGTCGAACGGTATCATCAGACGGCGCGCGACGTCGCCTCCCGGCTGGTACTGCTCCCCGACGGTTTCCGCTTCTCTCCATCGACCGAACGCCCTGACTGGACCGAAGAAGCCCTGCAGCCGCTTCGCAGGTTCCATGCACGCTATGCCGGACCAAACGGTGAGCCACCGCTGGCCACGCACCTCGCCGCCACCCTGAAGCACCGCGACCGGCTGATGCGTGGCGGTCCCGCTGAAATCGTCGCGGTGGCCGCCGAAGAACAACTCAATCCCACCTACCTTGCCGCTCTCTGGTCGGGCCTCAGCGGCACATCACCGTCATCGGCCGAAGTGCTGGCCCGCACAAAGCTCGAGGCCCGGCAGGCAGCTCAGGTCGAAGCCGAACAGCAGCGGCGACAGGCGGCTTTGCAGACGGCCGGAAAGACAATCGAGGCTCGCTGGGCCTCGTCAAAACAGGTGCTCCTCAAGTCGCCGGTGCCCGAAGCGGGGGCGGTGCCCTTCGATTGCAGCGTCTCAGTTCAACCCGGTGAACTGCTGCTGCTCACCATCCTCCCCAACGAAAGCCACGGAGCTGACAGCACTCTGATCGAATGGACGATTCGCGAAACCGGTGGAGAGCAGCGGACCTGGAGCGTTTCCGATCTGGTGCCCAGTCTCCTCAAGGGCAATCCCTGGCTGGACAGGCACACTGCTCGCTGGAGCTTTCTGGAGTCGACGTCCGTGCCAGTGTTTCTTACTGAGCGTCGCGACAGCAATGCCGGACGGCCCGAATTGAAATCGTGGAGCCTCGGTTCCGAACCGTCGGTGTTCGTGAATTCCGGCAACGAACCCGTGTCGGTCTGGACGAGGTTGCCCGCGCAGTCTGTCTTCGTACACCCCGGCCCAAGGCGGAATGTGTCAGTCGCCTGGACAAGCCCGATCGGTGGTGAGTTGCTGCTGAGCGGCCGCGTCGCTGATGCACACCCGAGCGGCGGCGATGGAATCTCCTTCGAACTGGCACATTTTGCCGCGGCGGAACTCGGGCAGGCACTCGCGGATCTGGGCAACGCCACGGTCAGCCTCCCGGAACCTGGCCTGCCCGCGGATGTGATGGCGTACGTGCAGGAAATATGGCGATCTGCCTCCACGGATCCGGCACCGGTTCTGGCCGCCATCAAAGCGATGCAGGATCTGCTCTTCCAGAGTAACTACAGAAAGAACGCTGCGCTCGCGGTCGGCAATGGCTTTCCGGCATGGGAAGATATTCGTCGCATCGTCGCTCGCGAACGTGTTCAGGGAGCCGCCCGGGAGCCACTCTTCCGGATGGTGGCATTGCCCGCCCAGCCCGATACGTTTGTGGTCTGGGACCGCTTGCGACTGGAAGGCGGAGACGGCCCACCGCTGGTATTTGCAGATCATCCTCAGCTGGCTGCAGCAATCGAGCAGGCGTCGGGACTTCAGTTTGGCCGGCATCCGGAGGGACGGCCGGCAGATCCGTCGGCTTTGGTCACCCCCGCCGGTGCTGAAGTTGTCATCGATCTCCGAAAACTGCCCCCGGAACTGCAGGCAGAACTCACGCTGCCGCGGTTCCTCCGAGCGGACGTCAGTCTTGATGAAGCCAGTCCCGAGTCGGCCATGGTGCAGGCCTTCCTGATTGCCGCGACCGGCGGAGGCGGCAATCTGGCCGAACCCGTCGCCAAAGCCACTCCCGGAGATCCGCTGGCCGCGCAGATTGTGCATCCGCGCGTCGCCGCTGAACGGGCTCGCCCCGCAGCTGAGTTTCGCGCTTTGTTTCCTCCGGCAGTGCTCTTTCAGCCAATTATTCCTCGGGACGCACAGGGGAGCGTGTTCCTTTATCGTCGGGAAGACGAGCCGCTGCGCCGGCTGCTGCTTGATGAACCCGGTCGGGCAGAGATTGACCGGTTGTGGAGCGAACTGGAGTTTGTCAGCGAACAGGCTCTGGCCACCCCGATCGCCTGTGCCGGACTGGTGCAGTATTACCGCAAGCCGAACGACGGCGCGCGGATCATGTTCTTTTATATTCAGGAGTTTGAGGCGCAGATCGAACAGGAAGAAGCCGCACTGCTGGCGACCCAGGCGGCGGCCGAACCACGCCAGCTCGAAGCCCTGCTCGCCTTCGCTGACCGCGCCTGGCGCCGACCGCTCGTCCCGGAAGAACGCGCTGCGATCCTCGCAGCTTACCACGCAGATCGCAGCGAAGGCATGAAGCACGATCCGGCTTTTCGCGCTGCACTGGCTCGCGTCCTCTCCTCACCCTGGTTCCTCTATCGCGTCGAACAGCCCGCAAACGGCCCCCACTGGCAGCCGGTTTCGGGGGATGAACTGGCAACGCGACTGAGCTTTCTGCTCTGGGATTCCATACCCGATGACGAGCTGCGCGAGAAGTCCACTCAGCTGCATGACCCCGACGTGATGGAACAGCAGGTCCGCCGCATGCTGAAGGATCGTCGGGTTCGCGGCATGGCCGCAGAATTCGGCGCTCGCTGGCTCGGCGTCCGGGATTTCGTCACCAGCCATGGACGCAATCTGCAGCACTTCCCCGACTTTACTCCGGAACTCCGCGATGCGCTGGCGGAAGAACCGGTGCGATTTTTTGAGGATCTGCTGGTAAACGATCGCCCCGTCACCGATGTCATCTCGGCCGATGCCGCAGTCATCAATGACGTTCTCGCACAGCACTATGGGATTCCCGGTGTGGCCGGTGCGGACTGGCGACGGGTGGAAAATGTATCTTCCGTCGGCCGCGGTGGCTTTCTTGGTTTCGGTGCAGTGATTGCCAAACAGTCAGCGTCCTCGCGGACCAGCCCCATCAAACGCGGCGCGTGGCTCCTGCAAATGCTCGGAGAACGGCTCCCAAAAGTTCCTCCGGACGTTCCACCACTCCCCGAAACGCCCCCTCCAGGACTCAGCGTTCGTGAAATCACCGAACGGCATCGTCAGGACCCCAAATGCGCCGGCTGCCACGATCGCATCGATCCATTCGGCATGGCTCTGGAACGCTTTGACGCCATCGGCCGACTGCGGCCCGCAACAGAACTCAAGCCCGGTGACACAAAAGGCAGACTCCGCGATGGCACTGAAATTGATGATATCGACGGTCTGCGGAACTATTTCTCAGGGCCACGCCGTGATGATCTGCTGCGAACACTGGCTGGGAAGCTGACCGGCTACGCCCTCGGCCGCGGCGTTATTTTATCAGACCGCAGACTCGTCGAGGACGTCGCCGCCACAATGACCCGCGGCGGTCGCTGGTCAGATGCCCTGCTCGTCATTATCCGCAGTGAACAGTTTCGCTGCATCCGACCAGCAGACGCCATCGCAGCCCCCTGACCGCAAAAATAACTCTGCTTCGATCCCACAACCGACCACGCAGGAAGTACGGTTTGAATTCGATCCCCCCTGCCACCGAAACGGATTGGCAGATCTCCTGAATCCGGCTCGTCAGTCGACTTTCGCTGTTCGGATTCTGTCCCCGCAGACATCTCTGGCCGGAAGGCTGCATTCTGCCGGCGGGAAAATCGTGACCACCGGAGCCAGCGTTGTAATTGGAATGGTTCCTGCGGCCGAACCAGAGGTGATTTTTCATCAGATTTGAGCGTGCTCCGGCGGCATCTGTGATGCCGTTTTGAGGCCCGATCGCTCGACAGGTTAAGCCACAATCGTGGACACCATGTCCAGTCGATGTCCGGCTTCCTCCGCGTCAGGTGAACTTTTTCGCCGAGTCGAAAATTGCTGACATAATTTTATTGACTGACATGGCCCGGATTGCTCGTTCTGAAGTGTTCTGTCCCACGCAGACGAACTGCATCTTCACCGTCTGCACAGCAGCCCCCGGCAGGCAGCTCACTAACCAGCATTCATCATCGTCTGACGGGGTCGATCAGCGGCGGACGTTCATTGAGGACCAGATCGAACTCTTCAGTCAGTATTTCGCGATCGACCTGATCGCCTTCAGCCTTGACAGCTGCTGCCTCCGGCAAATCCTGCGGTCCAATCCGCTGCTCGCACAACAGCTCAGCCCCGAAGAAGTCGCTCGCCGGTGGCTCATCATCTGCCCGTCTCTGCGAAAGCACGCTGCGCCTCTTCACCAGCCCTCCGAAAAAGACATCAGTCAACTCTGCGAAGACCCCGACCGGATTGAAACAATCCGCAGGCAGCTCAGTGACGTGGCATGGTGGAATCGACTCCTCTGCCAAAGAATTGCTCAGGCTTTCAATAAGCTTGACGATCTGCCCGGACGCTTCTGGGCGGGCCGATTCCATTCAACCCTCCTGCTGGACTCGCTCAGCTGGCTCTTGTGTCTGATGTTTATCGACATCATCAATCGAATGTCCGGGAATGCCAGAGCGTCCGCTGACGGCAGACAGGCACCAGTCTGTCAGCAGCCCGGCAATCAATCCCGACAGTCGCTGACTCAGATGAACCAGAAAGATTACCAGGGCCTGCTCGACTGGACCCATCAGACGCTGACAACCGGGCTTGCCGACATGCAGCAGGAAGCCCCCGTGATTCCCATCCTGGTGCAACGGCAGATCACTTGTGGCATGTGGTTTCCACTCGTCCTGAATTTCAGTGATTACTTCACCCAGATCGCTGGCCGGCTGGAAAACATGGATCGACAGATTTCCCGGATTCGTCATCGAAGATTCTACGTCCGCCCGCAGACCAGACGAATCCTGTGTCAGCACTCGCTGAGCTGACAGGTGTCGCGAATGCAACGGCCGGTCGCTGACAGGGCCTCGACAGAATCACTGGGTTCGATGCCTCCCCCTCGCCGAACCGGACTGGCAGACAACGCTGAGGTCGAAAACCTGAATACGTCCCTCGCCACCCCAGGTCTTACAAAGCGACTGTGATGACGCCTGCGAGCCCGGCGGGCGATTACCGGGGAATGTCGTTCAATCACTGTGTCTGACGTATCCATTCCAGACATGTGGCGCACGGGCTGAATCCGCGTTGATCGCCTGCAAACGGTTACCAATGAAACGCCGCATCTCGCCCCGGATCGCGTCCCTGAACTCCCATCACCGGCGCGCCGCCTGCATCGACATTTCTCAGGCAACCTAGCCAAATGGACCAGAGGAAACAGACTCGATCCCGAAACCATGGACCCTGCTGTTCAGGGTCTGTCCCTTTTTTGCAGCCGGCGTGCATGCCGGGACGCACAACCGGTAACTTCGGAGGAACTGGCGAAGTCCACGGAATCGATCTTGTCCCCGCAGTCGAATCAATCAGCACCACGAAGGCGAGCTCTGTTCTCTGCTCATTGTCTCAGGCGTTTAGGGACTGTCCCTCTCGACAGGACGTGTCATGCAGGGGGGCGCACAACCGGTAACTTCGGAGGAACTGTCGACGTCCGCGGAATCAATGTCATCCCCGCAGTCGAATCAATCATCTCGCCAGCCAGCGGAAAGAAACTCCCTTGACCGTTCCCCCGTTTGACTGTTGCTGACACGCAGGCTGGCGTTCTCAGGCAGGGACGGCCTCCAGTTTGATCTGTTTGTCTCGGAGCCACCCACTTGTTAACCTTTTTCCTGCGGGGGTCGGGGGCGATCGAGTTCCGGGCTCCTTCATTCTGACGCAGCGTCGCAGAGGCGTCGGACCGAATCGTGTTTGCTGATCTGCAGTCTGATGCTTTACCTGCAATTGCTCTCAACCTCCTCTTGCGGGAATGCTGTTACTTTGAGTTAATGAGGCCAGATGGCCGCAATGGTCGGACTTGCACCTGACCGAATAAGCCCCATAACAGCCGCTGAATGCTGGATCCAAAGGTGTTCAACTGGATTTTCCGAGGGACTGGAAGTCCGTCCTGCTTTCAAATTTCCTTACAAGGACAGATTCGATGCCCCAGCCCTCCGGGACCCCGTTCTCACGCCGAACCGTGCTCCGTGGTATTGGCGTTTCCATGTCGCTGCCGTGGCTGGAATCACTGTCCTTTGCATCGGGCAGGAAAACGCCTGCGGCTGATCAGCCGCCAACGCGGACGCTCGTGACCTTCACTGGGATGGGCTTTCATTCGCAGCACTGGTGGGCCAAAGGAGAGGGGGCGAATCTGGAGCTTGGTCCGTGCCTGCAGCCTCTGGAACCGTGGAAGGAACGGCTTGTATTTCTGCGGGGCCTGTGGAACGAGCAGGCCAACAAGGGAGCTATTCACTGCATGCAGACCGGAAATATGCTCAGCGGAGCACCGTTGTCCGGATCTGAGGTCCGTACGGGAGTGAGTTTTGATCAGGTGGTGGCGCAGCGTCTGGGCGACCGCACGCGCATCCCTTCACTGGTGCTCGGCTGCGAAGGACCGATTCCCGGTCTTCAGGACGGCCTGCCGCTGCTGTACAGTTCGCACATTTCGTGGAGCACAGCGGTCTCACCAACATGGACAGAGACGCGGCCGGCGCTGGCGTTCGATCAGTTGTTTCGGACTGACCGTAACCGCGGAGATCGTCGTGTTGTCGACGCCGTTCTGGAAGACGCCCGCTCGCTGCGTCTGAAACTCTCGCTTTCGGACCGTCAGCGTTTCGAGGAATACCTCGGCAGCGTCCAGGAGATTGAAGGCCGCATCAAACGCGCCAACACGCAGCGTGATGTCAGTGGCTGGCAACCGACGTTAACAGCCCCGGACCGGCCGCGACCTGCAGACGGGATTCCTGCAGACATCCCGGAGTACTGGAAGCTGATGAATGACATTGTGCTCCTGGCCTTCCGCACTGACTCGACCCGGATTGCCACACTGAAGTACTGCAACGATGGTTCCGCAGAAACGCACACTCACTGCGGCGCGAAGGATCAGCATCACCAGATGGCTCACTCCCAGCCAGCGGAACTGATACCGCTCAACCAGTTCTTCATGTCACAGCTCGGTTACCTGTGTGAGCAGATGTCGAAGGTCGATGAAGGCGGACGCACCCTGCTTGACAACTCAACCATCATGCACTGCTCCAGCATGCTTCACGGAAATCACGATGCACGGCAGCTGCCCATCATTCTGCTGGGTGGAGCCGGCGGCAGACTGCAGGGCGGTCGAGTGCTTGATTATCTGGATTCACCCAATCGACGGATGTGCAGCCTGTTCCTGCATCTGATGGACTGGGCCGGGCTGGAACTTGACCAGTTTGGTGATTCGAAGGAGCGGCTGGCGGGGATGTAGATTGCGGTGCCTGCCTGCCTGTGCTCGGCATGTGACCATGCTGTATCAAGGCACCGCCGGTCGTGGCGAAGGGCGGGCACACTGGCTTCTTTGGCCACTTCGAGGTTCCGGCAGTTTTTCGGGGGTGTGTCGCAGTGATGACGGCGATCAGGAGCAGCGGATGTTTCGTCTCCATCCAGGGCGACGCAGCAGGCTCGCAGGGACCGCGTCATTTGCACGCTCTCTTCCGCGGCTGCTGCAGTCCGAACATGAAAAATTACCGCCAGCTGCTGATGACTTCCCTCAGATCAGATGTCAGAAACCTGTCCATCCACTTCTGTTCCCACTAAGCAATGTGCGGGCGATGATTAATCCAGGGAAACTCTGCCTGACAATCGCAATTCTGCTCAGTACCGTCACGCCCGGGACTGCCGATGAATCGCACGCACGACCGGACAGCAGCCGGATCACCAGCGTTGCAGAGCCATTTTTCCGGCAGCACTGCCTGCAGTGTCACGGTCCGTCAGCACCCAGCGGCGATTTGCGGCTGGATCAGCTGGAGACCGATTTCTCCAACCCGGAAACCGTCGCACGCTGGCAGAAAATCCTGTCGCGGGTGGCCGCTAAGGAAATGCCGCCGGCAAAGGCACTCCGACCGGAATCTCAGCCTCTGGAGGCGTTTGTCATGTCACTGACACGTCACCTCGAAGCCGCGGCGAGGCAGCACAACGAAGGTCGTGTGGTCCTGCGAAGACTCAATCGCGTCGAATTCGAAAACACGCTGAACGACCTGTTTGCCGTCCGGGTATCGGTGCGGGATATGCTGCCGGAAGATGCCCCCCTGCAGGGATTTGACAACGTGGGTGCCGCCCTGAATATCTCACCTGTCTTCATCGAACGCTGCCTCGAGGCCATCGACTTCGTGCTCGACGCTGCCATCGCCCCGGTGCACACCCAGCAAACCCGGACGGACCGCTATGACCTGTACAATTCGCTGCCAGCCTGGTTCCTTCCCGGGGTCTGGAAGCAGCCTGAAGGTGTGATCCTGTTCCGCAATAACAACAATTCGGCCACAGATCTGCGTGAGTTCAGGGCACCTGGCCCCGGGCGCTACCGTTTTCGTATCTCCGCTTCGGCCCACAACTCAGCAACGCCACTGCCGATGGCGGTGCTCCTGGGCAACTTTGTGGTCAGCGGCAATCCGGTCCGCCATCTGGGTTTTTTCGATGTGCCCCCGGGAACACCTGCTGTCCTTGAACTCGAAGAACGCCTGCTGAAGAAAAACGACACGATCAAAGTCGCCCCGGCAGCACTGCCGTTTGTCTATCTGAAGCCGGAAACCGTCCCCGAATATCCCGGGCCTGGCCTGCACGTTCACTGGATCGAAGTTGAAGGTCCGTTCGCAGAGGACTGGCCCGGCGAAAGTTATCGCCGGGTGTTTGGCGACGTGGTGCCGCAGTCAGGTACTCTCGCGGACGCCACTCGACTCCTGCAGGCCTTTTTGCCAAAGGCATTTCGTCGTCCGGTGATGGCCGGTGAAGAGCAGCCTTTTGTGGCACTGATGGCTGCGACCATGGAATCGGGCGGCTCATTCGAAGCTGCCCTGCGTGTCGGTTTCAAATCCGTGCTGACTTCACCGAAATTTCTGTACTTCCGGGACACGCCGGATGCTGTCCGCGGGATGCTCGATGACTATTCACTCGCTTCCCGTTTGTCGTATTTTCTCTGGAGCACTCTGCCGGATGATACGCTGCTCTCGCTGGCCGGCGACGGCCAACTGCACAGACCTGAGGTGTTGTCTGCGCAGGTGGAACGCATGTTGCAGGACCCAAGAGCACGCGCGTTCACCGAAAACTTCACCGGCCAGTGGCTCAGTCTCAGGGAGATCAACGCGACAACTCCCGACAAAACCCTGTATCCGGAATATGAAGAGTTACTGCAGTGGTCAGCTGTGCGTGAAACGCAACTGTTCTTCGAAGAACTGGTCACACAGAATCTCAGCGTCCGCAACCTGATCGACTCAGATTTTGCAATGCTCAACGGACGTCTGGCAGAACACTACGGCATTCCGGATGTGCATGGTGTCAGGTTTCGCAAAGTCACGCTGTCACCTCAGTCTCAGCGCGGCGGCGTGCTGACTCATGCCGCTGTCCTCAAGGTGACCGCCAACGGATCAACAACCAGCCCCGTCCTTCGGGGCGTCTGGGTCCTCGATCGCATTCTTGGACAACCCGTACCACCTCCGCCGCCGAATGTTCCGGCAGTAGAGCCGGACATTCGCGGAACGACGACCATCCGCGAACAACTGGCTTCCCACCGCGCGACGGAAAACTGCAGCAGTTGCCACTCGAAAATCGATCCGCTCGGCTTCGCCCTGGAAAACTACGACGTCATCGGTGGCTGGCGGGATCGTTATCGCGTGGTGGGCGAGCGAAAGGACTGGGTGAATAATCGCGTCGGCCCCCTCTCAAAATACCTCGCTGCCTGGCAATACGGTCTGGGCTACGCAGTGGATCCCGCCGATACGCTGCCCGACGGCCGCCCGTTTGCCGACATCACAGAACTCAAACAGCTGCTGCTCAGCAACCCCGAACAGATTGCCCGCAACGTTACGGAAAAACTGGTCTGCTATGCCACCGGGCAGCCCGTTGGTCCGGCCGATCAGGAAGGGATCAGGCAGATTCTGACGGCGACCAGCGAAACCGACTACGGTCTGCGTTCAATTATTCATGCCATTGTCGCCAGTGATCTTTTTCAGGGGAAGTAAACCGCCGTGAAGCGTTCCCGACGATTCTCCCGCCGCGCCTGTCTGCGTGCAGCCGGTGTCACACTCACGCTGCCACTCCTGCAATCCGCGGCTCCCGCAGGAACCCGCCCCCCGGAAGAGCTGCTCCCGCGGCGAATGATCTGCATCAACACCACCCTCGGACTGCATACTCCGAACCTGTTCCCGACCCGCACAGGGGCTGACTACGAACTGACTCCCTATCTGGAACCGCTCCGGGACTTCCGCAGCGACCTGACAGTCTTCTCTGGCCTGTCGCATCCCGACGTGGACGGCGGTCATCCCACCGAACTGTGCTACCTGACCTCAGCGCCCCATCCTCGCGCTGATAATTTCCGCAACACCATTTCTCTCGACCAGTACGCCGTCGAACAGCTGGCCCCTGATACCCGCTTCGATTCGCTGGTCCTCGCCTCATCGCACAGCGGAATGTCGATCAGTCGCAACGGCGTGCCGATTCCTGCAGAGCAGCGTCCTTCAGTGGTCTTTCGGAAGATGTTCGTGTCCGGAACTCCCGCAGAAGTCCGGTCGCAGATGCGACGCCTGGGTGAAGGCCGGAGCATCATGGATACGCTGCTGGGTGAGGCGAAGGATTTTCAGAAGGGACTTGGTCGCCAGGATCAGCAGAAACTGGACGAATACTTCAGTGCCGTGCGACAGGTTGAGCAGCGAATGCTTAGAGCACAGCAATGGGCCGGTCGCCCTAAACCGGTCGTCGATGCTCAGCCCCCAGCGGATATTACCAGTTCCGTCGAAGTCGTCGGGCGGGTGCGACTGATGATCGACCTCATGCGCCTGGCCCTCCAGACCGACTCAACCCGGTTCATCACATTTGCACTGAACGGCTTCAACGCAGTGCCTGCAATTCAGGGCGTCACGCAGGACTGGCACAACCTGTCGCATCATGGTCAGGACCCTGCAAAACTGCAGGAACTGCGTGTGGTGGAACTGCAGGTCATGCAGCTTCTGGGCGAACTGTTGAGAAAGCTCAGGGATACACCCGAAGAAACAGGCACTCTGCTGGACCGCACAATCGTGCTGTTCGGCAGCAACCTCGGCAACGCCAGCAGTCACGATAACAGAAATCTGCCGATTCTTGTCGCTGGAGGTGGCTTCCGACACGGTCAGCATCTCAGCTTTGATCCGATGAAAAATCCTCCTTTGTGCAACCTCTTCGTGCAGATGCTCCAGCGACTGGGCGCCAACGTCAGCGAGTTTGGTTCAAGCAATGGAACCATCACCGGATTTGACCTCGCATAACACACCCGCAGCTTTTTCTGTCTCTCTTTCTGAATCAGGGAAGTCGCTGTGGACGGTTAACCGCAAATCCGCCACGCAGAGTCACTCCGAGTCCTCAGGCTGACTCTCGCGGAGAAGAAGCCATGAGACGGGTCAACGCTGGTGGCGGGCGTCGGGAACGGGGCGGCCGAAAGCCGGGACTAGCCTCGAGCTGTTCCTGGTGTCCGGGAATGTGCGTGCTGCGGGAAGTCGAAGGTAAGAACAAGCGGCTCAGTGCCTGTGTTGCTGATCTCCACGCCACCTTTAGCCAGAGCTGCCGCGGTAATAAATCCGATTTCAGAATAGATTTGCCCCAGAACCATGCCCTGGTGGTATCGAACTTCCAGCTTGCCAACCCGGCCGCTGCCGCCGTTCGTATGGAACAGTGTGGGACTTTCCGGACAGAACGATGTCCTCGCGCCCGGCTGCAGCGTGAGTCGCAGAATGGAACATTTCTGATCGCCGAGGAAATCGCCGTAGACAATCCACTTCGCATCCACCCCTTCGCCTGCAAACTCCGTCGCCGTGATGGCCGGGCGGGAATTCTTCAGCACGAACTCAGGGTCCTGGTTTGCCGCAAAGTCAAATTTCTCAACGAGGTAATCCCAGTCTTCATGCCGGGCCTTAGGGTAATCCTCTTCCCGACAGGCGTAGAACGCATCGGCTGCTCCGATCCGCCCGTCCAGCGTCAGGTCTTCCGCCAGAAAATGCTCATCCATCGTCACGTGCAGTTCGTGTGTGCACAGGTTGGTGGGCGAGTGCAGCACGCCGTTCGGCATGACAAAGCCGTTATCCAGCTGCATCATCACGTGCGGTGCGAGGTGGCGAATCCCGTTATACTCGCCACGACCAAAGCGCTTCATGCATGCAAGAAACTGATCTTTGGTCACAAACGAATACAGGCCCATCGCCGTTGTGTAGTAGTGTGAGGCGCTCACACCCGGATTATCAAAGGAATTGATGTCATAGACTTCCCATTTCGACCAGTGCAGGTGATCCGGAATCGGATTCAGGTTGTCGAACTTCTTGGAAACGATCGGCCACGTGGCCCGGCCAAACAGCGACTCTGCAAAGGCCGTCACCTTTGCCCCCATCACCACCAGCGGGTTGGCCTCGATCAGATCCTGCAGTGAGATCACCTGTCCGCCCGGAGTCAGTACATGGGCTTCCCCTTCGCGAAATGGAGCCTTCTTCGTTCGCGTGTCGATGACTCCCGTCACAATCGGCACAGTACAGCACATCCAGATCTCATCCAGTCCTGTGCCATTCATGTAATCCGGATAGTAAGACTGATCGGCAAGCCGCAGTCGCTTGCCGGGCGTGCAGAAGGTGCGGCCGGCGTAACGATGCAGCAACTGGAGGACGCCGTCATTCTGATTCAGGCAGTCATCAAGAATCGAAGCCACCGAACCAGCGGACCCGTCGATCACATCCTGCTGCGGATACTCATGCAGTTTTTCAGCAAGAATTGACGTTGAAGCAGCCATGACTGAGACACCTTCATGAATCTGGAAAGATTGTGAAATTCGGGGAAATGCCACTTGGGCTGATCCCGCATTCCGTGCGGGCCACCGGACCACTCAAAAAAAACTCAATCACCGGCCAAAGGTCCTCCCACCGGCTGCAGTCTAAGCAAAACAACCGGAGGAGGGAACGGACCTGAATCTGTGGGGAACGCGGAATTTTGCACCTACTCTTCGGCCGGGCTGAGGGTGCACTTGACCGAAAACGGGCGACAGCACAAGACCTCTCCGGTCGACGGCTGCCCCGCCGACATCTCAGGAAGGCCTGCTAAGGCACTCCCGTCAGGCGGAGCAGCCGAGACATCGGCAATCAGGTGACGCGCTTCATGGTTCAGCGATGAGCCCGCGAGTTCCGGAGCCCGCAAATTCGCCGGTTCAGGATACTCGTGGGCCGGGAGACTGTCATTGGGCGAGTTTATTGCTGCGGGACGTCCTGGGTTTGGGCGGCGAGGTATTCGAGGAGGTCGACGAATTCAGCCGGTGCCATGGTTGCAGCGAGTCCTTCGGGCATACTGCTCTGATTCTGCACTGCTCGTTCTTCAATGTCGGCCGTGGCAATTTTTCTGACGGCTTTGCCATCGAAGATCTCGACTTCCTTTTCGTTCTCGGATACCAGCAGTCCGGCAGTGGGCATCCCGTCCGTGGTCACGATGAGTGTGGAGCGATACTTCTCGGCAACTTCGGCATTGGGATGCACCACAGACTGCACCAGTTTGAAGCGATTCATGCGTTTGGCCGCCCCGGCGAGGTTGGGACCAAAGTCTCTGCCGTCACCGTTGCCGACTTTGTGACAGGCGGTGCAGTTGCGAACGAAGACTTCGCGGCCGCGATTAACATCTCCGGTGAGGTTGGAGAGGGCAGTCATGGCCTTGTTCTGTTCTTCTTCGGGTTTGGGGGTTTGGCTGAGGAGTGACTGGAGGTGGGGCAGTGCAGCGGCTCCGGCTTCGGATGCTGCGATGAGTCGATTGACGATGGTTCCGGCGCGTGGGTTGAGTCCGGTGAAGCGACCGGCGATGTAGTCTGTGCGCCAGATCTTTTCGTTGGCGCCCAGGGCATGCTGGACGGTGTAGTCGACCCAGTAATCTTCGGGGAAATCGGCCATTTTCAGGAGTGCTGCAGCGGCGGCGGTGTCGGGATAGAAGCTGAGTCCGCGGGCGGCTTCCGTGCGAACGCGGGGATGAGCATCGGTGGCAGCGGCCTGCAGCATCGCGAGGGCATCCGGAAGGGATTCGCGTTCATCGGCGATGATGCGCGTGGCGGCGGCGCGGGCGTCGGGGCTGGCGGCGGCGAGTACTGCGGTGAGCAGCGCGGTGTCGAGCTGATGATGCGACTGCTGGATCCAGAGTGCTTCGGTGCGGAGGCGGTCAAATTCGGGATCGTCTGATTTGAGGGATCTGAGCCACGCTGTAACGGCGGGGATGACTTCCTGAGTGGGGCGACTGTGCAGTTCGCGGCGAGCGCGATAGCGGGTTCGCCATTCGTATTCGCGGAGCTGTTCGAGGATTTCGGAGGCGGATTTGCCGTACTGAGTGACGGGAGTGACCAGAGGTCGATCGGGATAGACCAGCCGATAAATGCGTCCGCGGGTGTGGTCTCGATTGGGATCGCGCTGGCTGTACTGCATGTGACCGATGAGAGCGTTGGCCCAGTCACCGAACCACAGTGCCCCATCGGGGCCCATTTGCGGGTCAGCGGGGCGGAAGTGTTTATCGGAGGAGCGGATCAGGTCGTCGGGAGAGCCGTCGGGCTTTTTGAGTCGTGCGCCGGCGTAGCCACCTCCGCTGTCCTGAACACTGAATCTTGGGAGCCCGTTCATATTGATGACGCAGGCGTACGTGAACTGTCCCTGCACGCTGTCGGGGAAGTGTCTGGAAACGAGGAATTCGCTGCCGAGTGCGGGGCGCATACCTTCGTTGTTGAAGACGAAATTGAGACCTGAGCGGCCACCGAACTGGGCTCCGGACAAGGGAGTATCCCAGGCCTGGTTGGCGGTGGTGCCGTCTCCGACGATGCCTTGTCCCCAGCCATTAAAGACGTAGCACCACATGTTGTACTGGCCGGGCAGGGCGAACTGGCGGATTTTGAGTGTGCGTGGGTCCATGACGTAGGCACCACCGGCACCGTAGCTGCGATGGGGGCCCCAGGGGGTTTCGAGAGTGGTGCTGGTGGCGATGCCTTCCAGCATGTGCAGTTTGCCACCGTGGCTCCATTCAAAAGCGCTGCAGGTGTGATGGGTGTCATCGGAGGCCCATCCGTCCATGAGGTGGACGACGAGGTCTGCTTTGTCATCGCCGTCGGTGTCCTTGAGAAAGAGCAGTCGAGGCTGGTCGACGACAAGGACGCCGCCGTTCCAGAATTCGAACCCGGTGGGGCAGTGCAGTTTATCGTAGAACACTGTGCATTTGTCGGCGGTGCCGTCGTGGTTGGAGTCATCGAGGATGATCAGGCGGTCATTGGCCGGCGGATCACCGGGTTTCCACTGTGGATAAGTGGGCATACAGGACACCCACAGACGGCCGCGGTTGTCGAAGTTGAGCTGCACAGGTTTGGCAAGTTCGGGGAACATGGTTTCGTCGGCGAAGAGTTTCATCTGGAAACCTTCGGGGACCTGAGTTTGCTGAATGAGGTCCTGCGGGCTGAGATATCGCAGTTCGCCGGCTTCTGAGTATTTCTGGCGGGGTTCACCGAACCGGGTAGCCGGCGTGAGGAGTTCTCCGGTGGCGGTGTCATCGACGGTGGCGGGAACCGGTTTGCCCTGGGCCATGTCCCAGATGCGGCGGTCGCGTACTTCGGCCATTTTACGAATTTTGCGGTATTCGAGCGGGAAAGTTTCGGTGTCCCAGGTGCGGCGACCGCCGTAGACGTACCAGCCATTGAGCATGCGATAGTCCTGTTGGTGCACCCAGGATTTATCGTTGACGGCAGCCCGGAGGGCTTCGTAGGGGGCGCTGCCGAAGCTGGCGGGGGACGCGGAGCCGAAGAGCAGCTGGTCCATTACTCGGGCGATTTCGCGGTCGCCGGCTTCGTTGAGATGGCAGCCGTTGATGGTGAACTGCAAACCGGGCTGGGCATTGAGGAGTTTGTCGGAGGCGTCGAGGAGATCAATGAATGCAATTTTGCGATCGGCAGCGACAGCGGCGGTGGCGGCTGCGTAGAGCTTGAGATTCCGGTTGACGGGAGCGGCATCCGGCAGGAGCGGATCAGCGGTGTCTTCGAAGGCGATTGGAGAGACCAGAATAAACCGGGGGGCGGCACCGGTATCGTCACGGGGGTAGCGTTTGGCGATATTATCGAGGTATTCGTTGTACTTTTGGCGGAACGCATCCACACCTTCGGGGCCGGCGTAGGATTCATTGAAGCCGAAGAAGCAGAGGTAGGTATCGGCACCGAAGGCGGTCTGGGGGTCGTCGAGGACGGTGTAATCAGCGGAGCGTTGCTGGATACCAACTTCTTCGGCGGGGCGGGCGAAGTTGCGGACCACGAGTTCCTGATCGGGGAAGCGGGTGTGCAGGAGAGTTTCGAAGTGGCCGAACAGGTTCATACGTTCAGCCTGGCTGTTGCCGAGGAAGGCGACGCGTTCGCCTTTGAGGAAGGCGAGCGGGATTGAGCTTGGAGGGAGTTCGGGGCGGGCGGGTCGAGGGGTGCGTGCGAGCACTTTCTGAGCGGTTTCGCGGGACGGCTGTGCGACAGCCGGGAGTGCGAGGGCCGGCAGGAGCAGGCAGAGGAGCAGCAGACTTCGTTTCACGAGGCCACCTGTGGGTTGGGGGAGGGAATGGAAGGGGTGAAATGGATTGTCTGAGACGCTTACTGTCCCGCTTCGACGGCAGAAATCAAGCGTTCACGAACCTGGCGCGGGTCGGCGCCGGCCGCCTGTTTCATGATCATACCGATGAGCGGGCCGAGAGCGTTGCCTTTGCCGGCGCGGTAGTCGCGGACGGCTTCGGGACGAGCAGCGATTGCGGCGGCGATGGCAGTATCAAGAGCAGCGGTATCGCGGACGATTTCGAGTCCGCGTTCGCTGATGATGCGGTTGATATCGGAGTCGTGCGGAACGTGGCCGTCGGCGGCGGCATCGCGGAGTGCAGTATAGACATCGCGGGCGCTTCTGGTGGTGATGCGACCGGAGGTGACGCAGGCGAGCAGTGTGCCGAGAATTGTGGCTGTGACCGGAAAATCGGCGAGCTGAGTGGAGGTGGCTTTGAGATCGCGCAGGATGTCCTGGGTAACCCAGTTGGCTGCGGTTTTAGGATCGTTGCAGAGCGTGGCCACGCGTTCAAACCAAGCGGCAAGTTCGGGGCCCTGATCGAGAATGACATCTGCATCGTAGGCGGAAAGGCCGAGTTGGGAGCAGAAGCGATTGCGTCGTGCGGCTGGAGTTTCAGGGAGAGCGCTGCGGAGAGCATCCAGTTCGGCGGGGGTGGTGCGAACGGGCTGCAGGTCGGGGTCGGGGAAGTATCGATAGTCGGAGGATTCTTCTTTTTCGCGCTGACTGAAGGTGATACCGCGTTCGGCGTCCCAGCCGCGGGTTTGTTTCGGGAGATCGCCGAGGCGTTGTTGAGTTTTCTGCCACTGCTGGTACTGGCGGCGGGCTTCGTATTCCACGGCGAGTTCAACGTTGCGGAAGCTGTTCATGTTTTTGAGTTCGACGATGGGTGTGGCAATGTGGCTGCCATCGGGTTGTGGCAGATGCAGGTTGACGTTGGCGTCGCAGCGGAAGCTGCCTTCCTGCATGTTGCAGTCGGAAACACCGAGGAACAGGAGCAGCTGGTGGAGCGATTCAAGGCAGCGGCGGGCTTCTGCGGCGGACCGCAGGTCCGGTTCGCTGACGATTTCGAGGAGTGGTGTGCCGGCACGATTGAGGTCGACGCGGCTGTCAGCGCCGCGACCGCTTTCGTCGTGCAGGTTACGTCCGGCGTCTTCTTCGAGGTGGGCGCGGGTGATGCGGATGCGTCGCGGCGGATCAGCGGCGTTGTCCGCCGGGATATCAATCCAGCCCTGTGCACTGAAAGGCTGGTCGTACTGACTGATCTGATAGGCTTTGGGAAGGTCAGGGTAATAGTACTGTTTCCGGTCCCAGCGGGTCTGGTCAGCGATGCGGCAGTTGAGTGCGAGGGCCGTGGTGAGTGCGAGGCGGAAGGCTTCGCGGTTCATGACCGGCAGGGCACCAGGCAGACCGAGGCAGACCGGGCAGGTCTGGGTGTTGGGTTCGTCGGGGCGGAATTCGGTGGTACAGCCGCAGAACAGCTTTGAGCGGGTGCGGAGCTGCGTGTGGACTTCGAGCCCGACGACGACGGTCCAGGCGGGTGTGGAAGGCGTGGTGGGGGGAGTACCGGGCATAGCTGGCTGCTGTGGAGTGATAATTTGCGGGTCAGTGAATGCGGGTGTTGTGCAGCGGGGAACCTGCTTCCCGCCGATTCTGCCAATTTCCGCAGGGCGTGAGTGTAGTTTCCGCGCGGAATCTGTTGTAGGCTGCGTTTGAAAACCTCCGACCTTTCCCGCCCCTCAACCGCCTCGCTTACGGAACTGCCCGACCATGCCCAACTCACCCCCTTCCGTAAACCGTGGCCGCGGCGCTCAGTATGCTACGCTCATCGCTGCTCTGCTGGGATGGATGTTTGACGGATTCGAAATGGGTCTGTTTCCGCTGATCGGTCGCCCGGCACTCGCCGATCTGCTCCAGTCCCCGGCCGACGACAAGGTGGCAGCACAGTGGTTCGGGGTCATCATGGCTGTGTTTCTTGTGGGAGCGGCCAGTGGAGGAGTGCTTTTCGGCTGGCTCGGGGATAAGATCGGACGAGTCCGAGCGATGTCCCTGAGCATCGTGACGTACGCGGTCTTCACCGGCCTGTGCGGCTGGGCCAATGCCGCATGGCAGATTGCCGCACTGCGATTCATTGCCTCGCTGGGCATGGGCGGTGAGTGGTCTCTGGGAGTTGCTCTGGTGAATGAGATCTGGCCGGGCAAAAGTAAGGCGTTCATCGCCGGACTGATCGGGGCGGCCGCCAATGTGGGGTTCCTGATGGTGGCGCTGCTCAGCATCTGGATGACTGAAGTGATCACGGAACTCCAGTCACTGCTGGCAGCGATCGGATTATCCGAGCAGGTCGTCGATGAATTGACTCGCAACAAGGCGTGGCGATTTCTGATGATCAGCGGTGCGTTCCCTGCACTGCTCATTTTCTTCATTCGCATTTTCGTCCCCGAGTCATCTCGATGGCAGGAGGAGCATGCCAGCGGCAAGACAGCGAACTGGAACAACTCAGATCTGTTCGGTGTGCTGGCCGGGTGTGCGGCGGCCGTATGCATCATCGTTGTCTGGTCTCCACTGGGTGACACGTGGCTGCACTGGGGGCTGTCGGTGATGATCACTCTGGCCGGTCTTGCAGGCGCGGTGGCTGGATTTCTTTATCCGGTGCGACAATATCTGCGGCGCGCGACAGCGGAAGGGCAGGTCACTGCAGAACAGGGAACTCAGATCATCCAGCGAATGCTGCTGGGTGCAGGACTTGCGGGCGTGGCATTGCTGGGAACGTGGGGATCGATTCAGTGGGCGCCGCGGTGGGCCGGCACACTTGTGCCCGCCGATCCTGAGGCGTTCATGGCGAAGCATGCCGCGGCTTTCACTCAATTGGCAACAGCCCTTGGGGCGATCCTGTCCACGATTCTGGCGGCGATTGCAGCCGACCGCTTCGGCCGTCGTGTGACCTATGCAGTGCTCTGCGTGGGTTCGTTCCTCTCTGCAGTTTACTTCTATCGCTGGCACAGCCAGTTTGACGCCGCGTTCCTCGTGGCTGCGTTCCTGGCCGGCGGAGTCACAGCGTCGTTCTATGGATTCTTCCCGTTGTATTTTCCTGAACTGTTTCCGACATCGGTGCGTGCTACGGGGCAGGGGTTCTCTTTTAACTTTGGTCGAATCCTTGCGGCGGTGGGGGGACTGCAGACAGCGAATCTGATGGGGATGTTCGACAATGATTTTTCCAGAGCCGGATCGATCCTTGCGGCGATCTACCTGCTTGGAATCGTCGTGATTTATTTTGGCCCGGAAACCAAAGGCGGCAGCTCAGCCGGCTGACCAGTCCGGGTGGGGCCGGGCAGTGCAGCAAAATGCCTCCAAAAGTGGTCCGCCTGCGGAAATTCGCAGCAGACAGCATCCGGGAACTGCCTAAGAAGAATCAGGCAGTGTCCCGGGGTCCAGGGCCGGCCATTGTGCGGGCCTCCGGAAAATGCGAAGAAATCTTGCCCTGTGCCGCAGATTTTCGCTCGCGTTTTTCCGCTCCGGACCGAAAAATGCTCATGTCAGAACTTCTGGCATGACAGGGAAGCGATGCCGAGATTTCCATCCTGACAGGATCGACCCGGACACTCCTCAACGGAGCCGTCAATGAAACGCGTGCTGAACTCCGCCCGGCTGTTGCCAATTTTCCTGATCTGCATTGCTTCTGTCGCCCCGGCGGCGGCATCTGAAGTGCCGGAAACGCTCCAGGATCGCCAGCAGCAGCTGTTTCAGGCCGTCGAGAAAGTGCGTGGCTGTGTTGTTGGCGTCGCTGACGGCATGGGAGTGGGCAGCGGAGTGATCGTCAGCAAAGACGGCCTGGTCCTGACCGCTTCGCACGTAGTTGAGAACAGTCGCCGTGGCGGACGCCGCCGGGGCCCGGGAATTCCGGCCCGCCCCGTGACCATTCTTTTCCCGGACGGCAGCCAGTACCAGGCAGAGGTTTTGGGGCGCAACGCAGATGCGGATGCTGCCCTGCTCAAAATTTCAGAACCAGCCCGCAGTGGTGATGGCTTTACCTTCGCTCCTATGGGTCGCACCTCCGAGACTCAGCCCGGCCAATGGTGTTTCGCTATGGGGCATCCCGGTGGCTACCGTCGGGATCGTGAAGCACCGGTGCGGTTCGGCCGTGTTCTGTCCGTAGGCAGTCGAACCGTAGTTTCTGACTGTGCAATTCTGCTGGGTGATTCCGGCGGTCCACTGTTCGATCTGGACGGACGCGTGATCGGCATCCACAGCATGATCACCAGCCTGATCATCGAAAATCGGCACGTGGCGATCGACGCCTATCATAACGACTGGGACCGACTGCTTGCCGGAGATCGCTGGGGATCGCTGCGTGCCGCCGACAATGGACTGGTCGAATCCGGATTCTTCGGCGTACAGCTCCGATGGAAGGAGTTCATTCCGCTCGTGGACAATGTGATCGCCTCGTCACCGGCTGAAAAGTCAGGACTGAAGGCAGGTGATGTGCTGCTGCAGATCGCCGGGGGAAGAATTGCGGACCGTCTGGATCTGGCGACCATTCTGGCGTTGCTTGAAGCTGAGCAGACAGTTGAGGTGCGGATCCGCCGGGGCAACCAGGAAACTTCGGTGCAGCTCACGACCGGCCCAAAACAGGCGGACGCAGAGTCCAGCGACGATAATCGAAAAACACCACAAGAAGACGACCTGGAACGCGATGAACAGCGTCAGCGGGAAATCCTTGAACAGCTCAGTGATACCCGCCCGATCGGCCGCAACGAAAAGCGGGCTTCTGACCAGTTATCGCTGTACAACGGTCTGGCGGAAGAACACCGCAACGATGTGGTCGCAGTCCGCGATGGTGGTCCTCTGCTTTGCCTGGGCACTGTGATGTCGGCTGATGGGTACATCCTGACCAAAGCTTCGGAAATCGACCGGGCGATCAAGCTGGAAGTGGTTTTGCCCAAAGGCGGTCGTTTTGGGGCCAAAGAAGTAGCCCGGGATGTCGCCTTCGACCTGGCGCTGCTGAAAGTTGATGCCAGCAACCTTGACCCAGTGGATTTCCGCAGCGAGCCGGGTCGTCTGGGAGAAATGGCTCTTGTCCAGGACCCTCGCGGTCGCCCGGCCATTCCCACGGTCATCAGTGTCGTTGAACACGAAATGGAGAACTCCAGACGCCCATTCCTGGGAATCCGGCCGAAGAGCGATCAGAATGGAGTGCGGATCGAGCAGGTGATTCCCGGCGGGGCTGCTGAGAAAAACGGGCTGCGCACGAATGACGTGATTCTTTCGATTGGTGGCCAGAATCTGCAGACCGCTGAACAGTTGATGCAGCGGGTGCAGGACTTCAAGCCAGGGGATCAGGTCGCGGTGCGTTACATGCGTGATGAACAGATTGAAACCATCAATCTTGTGCTCACGCCACGTTTCACCAATGAAAATCCACTGCTTGATCTGTACGACACCATGCGATCTGAGGATGGTCCGGGGCGTTTCGCCAATACGCATGCTGGCGGATTCCCAAAGGTTCTGCAGATAGATGCGGACGTCTATCCATCAAAGGTTGGCGGACCGCTGCTGGACCTGCAGGGGCACACACTGGGAATCGTGATCGCTCGAGCTGATCGCTTCCCCACCTACGTGATCCCGGCAACCAGCGTTCAGGAAGTCTTTGAAAAACTTCGCCGTCAGGCTGGTGAGCCAAAACCGATGGCTCCGTAGGTGGTCTCAGGTCACTGAGGTGCTGGATGGATCGTTGCTGGATGTTTGCGGAGTGGTCAGGGAGGGTTGGGTGCCTGTGGCTGAAGGTCTGGGGACAGGAGTGAAGTCGATCCCGCCGAGTGCCGCAAGGGACTGCATGATGAAATCGGTGGCGTCTGCCAGGTCCTTTGCTGCGAGGCCGGGGCCGTTCCAGCGGGAGAGGTCCAGCGGTTGCCCGTAGGTGAGACGTGCGCGTGTGGGGAGGAAGAAGCAGAGTGACATGGAAGCTGAGCGGGGAGCGTTGTGGATGAACACGGGAATGACTGGAACGCGTGCTTTGAGGGCCAGCCATGCGACGCCGGGGTCCCCGGGAAGGAGCTGAGTGTCGGGTGAGGTGGCGTTCAGTCGTCCTTCGGGGAAGAGTCCGAGGAGTTGTCCGTCCTGCAGCCTTCGCAGGGCCTGTCGGAGGGGTTGCATGTCACGACCGTTACGGTCGACGGGAATGCACTGCATCGCCCGACAGATCCAGTTGATCAGTCGGGGGCTTTGGTAGTATTCGCGGGCCATGAGATATCCGATGACCCGGAGTCGGGGGTGTTGGAAGGAAGAGAAATGCCGGGTCCACAGCAGCACCGGATCAACCGGACTGGTGTGATTGGCAACGATAATTGCCGGACCGGTTTCGGGGATTGTGCAGGCATTGTTCTGCCGGCAGTGGCTGAAGAGCAGCCGATGCAGAACGGAAATCTGGTAGCACACCCAGGCAGGCCAGCCAGCCTGTGCTGCGCGGATACGCCGACGAACAATCCACGTTGCCGCGAACAGGACAGCAGTAAAGCCAGTGAACAGCCAGAGCCACTTCATCATAGTGATCACACGACAGATAATGTTGCGCGGCCAACCCCAGCGAATTTTGAACGTGGAGTTTGCTGTCGTCAAGATTTGCTGCGTTGATCTGCCGGGATGAACTGTTTGGGAAAGCCAAAAGGAAAGCCGAACCGGCCGACGGCGAGTGGTGACCGTCGGCCAGTGCGTACCAGCAGGGCCTTATCCCGGGGGGGCATTCAAAGCTTGTCAGAATGGCGGGGCGCTGTCGTCGTCGTCGCCGTGAGCGTGCACGGGCATTTCGGCGAGCACCGCGGGTGCGCCGGCGCGCTGGGGATCGGCATATTCAAAGCCAATGGCTTCGACGGAGAGGTAAAAACGCACTTCGCTGGACGGGTCGCGCTGCCAGCGACGGCCCGTGAGCCTTGAAGTGACGCGAATGGAGTCACCGACGCGGAGAGAATTGGCGGCATCGCAGAGGTCGCCGAGAAAATCCAGAGGCACGTAGTTCATTATTTTTCCGCGTGTCTGCTGCAGAACAATCAGGCGTTTGCGAAAGCCTTTTTGCCCGTAGGCTTTAGTGGGTTCGATGAGATGGATCTGCCCGGAGAGGATCATTTCAGTCATTTGTGAGCCTTTTCAAGAGTTACTTTGACAATACGTTGTGTGATACCCATAGGGTGATGCAGATGCTATACGGATAATTTGGGAAGTCAAGGGGAAATGTGAAAATTGGGAAGTCCGTGGCTGTTTTTTGGGTGGGTGCAGAGTGATGACGTGCAGGTGCTGACGGAGGGGAAGAATTGCGAGCGTGGCGGTGACGATCCGCTCATCCCTCGCTGGCTCTCACTTCCATTTTTTTTCTCTGCACACAGGCATCCCGTTCCGGACTTCGGTATTCTTCAGCTTTGATACGCTCCCATTTCCTCTGGCGCTCGCAATGTTTCGATTACTGGCATTTCATCAGGGTCGCAGGGTGGACCGCGAATTTTTCCTGGAGGAAGGCCGGATTTGTGAATTGGGCCGCAGCGGAGACTGCGATATTGTCACGCCCTGGGACGGTCAGATTTCAAAGCGACACGTGCAGCTTTCCGCAGTCGGCTCGCAGGTCACCATTTCACAGCTTCCGGGGTCTGCGAATCCGATTTTCGCGGACGGTCAGTCGATCCGGACCGCTCAGTTGACCAGCGGTCAAAGTTTCGTCATTGGCAGCACACGATTTGAACTGCAGCAGCTAACACTCAGTGATTCACCGGATCAAATGGGTGGCCGTCCGATTCAGCAACTGGCGATTGATCGGCGTCAGCTTGAGCGGGTGCGGTATGATGATGCATCGCGTCGCATTGAAGTGCTCACCAGCCTGCCGGCGGTGATTCGGGAATCGAGTATCGAGCGGGATTTGCACCTGCGGCTGGCAGGTCTGCTGCTGGCTGGCATTCAGAATGCGGACGGTGTGGCGATTGTGGGCATGTCTGAGCATCCTGCGGCGCGGGTGTATCATCAGGAGTTGCGATTTGAGGGGGGATTGCCGCTGCAGCCGAGTACGAGGCTGATCTCCGGCGCGCTTCAGCAGCAGAAAACCATCCTGCACATCCGGGACGACGCTGCTGGCAGTCCCGCATACACTCAGGCGGCAGGATTTGCGTGGGCATTTTGCACTCCATTTTCAGACCTTCACGGGGAGCGGGGTCTGTACATTGCGGGCAGAACGCTGGGCGAGCCAGGTTCCGGTGGACTTGAACGCGTGCAGGCGGACATTAAGTTCACGGAGTTTGTGGCGGATGTGATCAGCGCGTTGCAGCGTCAGCGGCGACTGGAGCGTCAGCAGTCCGGACTGCGGCAGTTCTTTTCCCCGCCGATCCTGGAGGCGCTGGGTCGCGACCTGGATACTTCACTGCTGGAGCCGCGAGAGTGCGACGTGACGGTGCTCTTTTGTGACTTGCGGGGTTTCAGTCGGCAGATGGAGGAGCAGGCGGATGATCTCCGGGGGATTCTTGAACGGGTGAGTCTGGCGCTGGAGGTGATGACAAGCCGAATTCTGAGATTCGGCGGGGTTACCGGCGACTTTCAGGGGGACGCGGCGCTGGGTTTCTGGGGCTGGCCCATCGCCTCTGCCGAATCACCGCTCAACGCCTGCCGTGCGGCGCTGGCGATTCGCGAAGAGTTTTCCCGTGCGCAGGGGGATCCGGACCATCCGCTCCGGGATTTTGAAACCAGCATCGGCATTGCGCATGGTCGAGCGGTGGCGGGCAAGATCGGTACACGTGAACAGGTCAAGGTCACGGTCTTCGGCCCCGTGGTGAATCTCGCCAGCCGTCTTGAGGCGATGACGCGTGAACTGCACGTTTCCATTCTGATTGACGAGACACTGGACAGCCGCGTGCGTGCGTCGCTGGCGGCCGACGAAGGCCGTGTACGGCGGCTGATGAAAGTCCAGCCGTACGGGCTGGATCGTCCGTTGTTCGTGAGCGAACTGGTCCCCGGGGAGCTCCAGCTGCCGCTGCTCACTGCACAGCATCTTGCGGATTTTGAACGCGGCGTGGACGCGTTTCTTGAAGGGCGCTGGGCTGAGGCATGGAGTTTTCTGCACCGCATGCCGGCCGAAGACAGAGCTCAGGATTACCTCTCCATGCTGATCACCCAGCACGACCGTCGCGCCCCGTCGGGCTGGGACGGTGTTGTGCGTATGAAAAAGAAGTCCGGTTAATGCTGCCCCCTTCCTTGTCCCCCGATGCTGCTGCTCAGCAGGAACTGCGACTCCTGATTGAGCTCTGCGGTCGGCCCGAAATTTTTGAGGCGATTTCCGGATCGACGGAAGCGGAGTTACGGAGTCAGAAGCAGTTGCGGGGTCTCTTCGGTGACGAGCTGGTGCGGGCGGCGCTGGCAGTCCACGACGCGCGACTCAAGGCAGCTGCCAGGCTCCCGGCGGCAAGCCGGCTCTGGGTGACCCGCACTGGTGTTGAGCAGGCGACGGCCTGGGAGGTGGCTGTTCACAAAGCGCGGCGATTTTCCGGCAGTGCACGAATCGTCGACCTCTGCTGTGGTATAGGGATCGACGCGGCAGCTCTTGCAGCACATGCGAGTGTGGATGCGATTGACTTGTCAGCTGCCATGGTGCAGCGGTGCGAATGGAATGCAGAAATCCTTGGAACAGCGCAACGAGTGACCGGCACGACAGCCGACGTGACGACTTACAGCTGGGCCGGACACGTGGTGCATGCGGATCCCGATCGACGCTGCGGGCGGGACCGACCCGTAAAAAGGCTGGAACAATACCAGCCGGCACTCGACTGGATGCAGCAGCTCACCCGTACAGCCACCGCGGGGGCTCTGAAAATCAGCCCTGCCGCCAACTTCCAGCAGAAGTTTCCCGGGTGCGAAATCGAACTCGTCAGTCTCGGCGGGGAATGTCGTGAGGCGACGGTGTGGTTTGGTGAACTGGCCGGTGCTGAATCCTTCCGTGCCACGCTGTTGCCGGATGGAGAAACGATCTCTGCGGATCCTCTTTCCGCCTGGGCACCACAGGCAGACAGTCTGAGTGATTTTCTGCTGGATCCGGACCCGGCACTTGTGCGGGCCGGTCTGATTGATGTGCTCGCAGAGCGCCACGGTCTGCAGCGACTGGATGCGGAAGAGGAATATCTCACGGCCACCAGCATACCTGCTACGGGATTTGTGTCTGCATTTGCTGTCCGCGCGGTGCTGGGCGCGAATCCGCGGGAACTTCGAGGTTACTTTCGCGAGCATCCCGCGCGCGAATATGAAATCCTGTGTCGTCGCATCCCGACGGACGCTGCTGCAGTCCGCAGGCAGCTCCCCGTCGGCGACGGGCCTCCGATCGCGATTCTCTTCTGCAGAATCGCCGGTCGTGCGCGCACCGTCGTCGCCACACGGTGCGTTGCATCCGCTGCACAGCAGTCCTGTCAGGGAGCGGGAAGCTGACTCCCGGCCGCACCGGTGCGCGGCTTGCAGGCAGCGGCCGCGGCATCCCACATGGCTGCCAGCTGCGGTCGATTCATCTGTCGGCAGATGTCTGCCAGCTGTCGACGGGCGTCCGCGTTATCAGGCTGTTCGGATGCTGTCTTATTCAGCTCCACGAGGCGTTTCTTGAGTTCGTTGCGGCGATTCCATTCGGCCATGGCGGATTCTGATTTCGCAGTCTCACCGCTGGCTTTCAGAGCGATTGCGAAGCGGTACTGCAGGTCTTCATCGAACGGATATCGAGCGGCCCCGGCGGCGTATTTTTCGATGGCCTGCTGCAGATCTCCTCGAGCTTCCAGAATCTCGCCGTAAAGCAGGAAGTAATCAATTCCCGCCTGTTCTTCGTCCGGCACCGGAGTTTCTCGAAGCCGCTGCTCCGCGGAATCAGCACGTGTCAGGCTGAATTCGGCGCGAGCCGTCTCCACCTGCACTGCCGGGGTGGGCTGGCATTGCTTCAGAAAATCAAGTGCCGGTTCGTACTGATGATCGGCCTGGAGACTGCGCGACAGATACACGCCGATCAGGTCGCGAACTTCGGATGGTGGATTGCGTTCCCATGCGGCTTTGAGATGCCTGATCGCCTCCGGGAAATTCTCAAAGTCACGATACATGACTCCCATGAGCCAGTGCGGGCGGTAATCGTCGGGGGCCAGTCGAGTGACTTCGGTGAGGTGATGGATGGCGGGGACGTTGGCACCGAGATCGTACCAGGTGCTGGCCAGCCAGCGGTGAGCGTCAACGACATCGGGGGCTTCGGCAAGGAGCGTGGAGAGGGCCTGGCGCGCATCGGCCAGTTGCCCGGCGCGGTAGAACGCTTCGCCGGACAGCAGCAGAATATCCTGACGCAGAGGTCCGGAGAGGTTGAGTGCCAGCAGGGTTCGCAGGGCGTTTTGAGGCGAATTGCTGCGAAGCTGGAAGGTGGCCTGGAGCAGGTCGGCGAATTCGGTTGGCGGCTGCTGTGCTTCCAGCAAACCAATGATACGGCGGACTTCGGCGTAGTCCCGGCTTTCAAGGGCGGTCAGTCCCTGACTATAGAGCGTGCGGCCGGACACTGCCGACGGCTGCTGTGAAAGCACCAGCACCACGATGGCAAGCACGAAAAGGCAGCCGGATGCAAGGATGGCAACCCGGGACCGCAACGGGCTCCTGAGCCGCCCTCGGGCGCGAAGCCACGGCTGTGGATGTCTGCGATTTTCAGACTCATGTTCGCCGGTTGACATGAATTTGCCGAACGAAGACGCAAAGCCGGTATGGAAAAACCTGGTATGCTGCTGCACACCAGGTTGTACTGGAGCTTTCGGCAGACTGCAGGTCTGATCAGTCGGTGAGTTGCAGAGTGAACTGGTTTTGCGAGGCCGAGACTTCTTCCTTCAGCGGCGTGGTGGTCTGGCTGGCATATTTGGCCGGAAGCGAACCGGTATTCTTCTTCGCCTTGGGATCCCCCATCTTCATTTCAGCCATCTTTTTCGCGAGATCTTCGGGGCTGGGCGGCCCGCTGCTGGTCGGCGGAGCGGCGGCAGCATCCGACTTCGTGACGGTGATCACGTTCGTACCGGCGACAGCGCCATCATTGGCGTCAATCATGGTGAGCGAGAACTTGCCGTCCTTGTCTGTGGTGCCGGAGGCGTTGCGAGGGGCCTTGTCGTTGTAGAAGGTTACGATCGCGCCCTCCACGGGAGCGTTTTTATACATCACTGTGCCGGTCACGGGAATTCGGTCCGGCGGTGGACCACCGGTGTCACCACCACAACCGGCAAGACCAGCCAGTGACAGCAGCAGAAGTGCGGGCAGGAACGGACTTCTCATGGGACCTCCTGAGAATTGCAGAAGAGGAAATGAATGAAACAAGAAATGCCGTCCGTTGTTTCCAGCGGACGGCATTTATGAGTTGAAGACGGAAGCCTGACGGTGACTTAGTAGTCGCCGATTACCTGGCCGTCTCGGCGATCACCCAGACGCTGGTAGGTCCGGTAGTCGATGTTCTGGGAAATGAATCGCACAGAACCGTCGCAGAGCACGAACTGGGCACCTCCAGTGTGATGCGACTTGAAGCCCTGACTGGTTGCCCAGTTGTCCGGTGCATTGCAGCCCGGTGGGTTGGCAGGCGTCGGTACTGGTGGCTCGTTGTAACAGTTAATCGGGAAGTTGATGGGAGCGGTGGTGGCAACCCAGGTGGCGTTGAAGTGGAACCAGCCATTGTTGGTGTGGTCACCGCAGTTCGGGCGGATTTCTCCGGCCGCGATCACATTTGATGTGCCGTCGGTGATCTGCTGCAGGCTGGCGGCCCAGTTGAAGCGGGAGATGATTCCGGAAACCCAGGCCGGATTTTCTGTGTTACCATGACCCCAGAAGGAGTTGGTGTTCATGATGTGCGACTGGTACGGAGTACAGCCCTGCCATGGAGCCGTATCCATCTGCTGGTTACCCATGCTCATGACATAATTAGTGCGAGCACTCCAGCCAGACTGCTTGGCGCTGGGATCAGACGGGCACTGGTAGGTCGGGATGGAGATGTCCTTAATGCGGCGACCATTCGGATACGATTCGCGCTGCCATTCGAAGTTGAAGTTTGCCGGCGGTGCGCCGTCGGTTCCCCACGGAGCCATCAGGCTGAAATTGAGTGCCTGAAAGATGTTGGCCTGTTCGACGTAGGGCAGCAGCCGAACAAGGTGCGTTCCCTTTGGAGCGCCGTTCCATGTCAGTCCCGCGTTTCCGTCGGTATTGAAAATAGTCGGCGGGAACTGACCGAATACATCGTGATAGTTGTGAAGTGCAATTCCAATCTGTTTCAGGTTGTTTTTGCACTGCGTGCGGCGAGCCGCCTCGCGGGCCTGCTGCACGGCAGGCAGCAGCAACGCGACGAGGATGGCGATGATCGCAATCACCACCAGCAGCTCGATCAGCGTAAAGCCGCGTAAAGCTTTGGGTCTGGGCATTTGGGAAACTCCTGAAAAGCGGTTGGAAAATAACGACCGGTGCAGATCCGGATCGCAGCAGAAGCGCGATCCCGACTATGTCACTGGTGAAAAGGTACGGGAAGTTGCAACGCGGGAAAAGAAGGTGAAGGTGTGCAGTGCACAGAAGGCACCAACGTTTTCGACCGCCTGCAGGGGAAGGAATTGGTCACCGGAGGTGGTTCGGTGTGCGACGGCGGGGAGGTTGGGAGCAGAGGGGAATCGGGAGGGGCCGAGGGGAAAGGAGTGAACAAATTAACACTGGTGCGTGAAAAATCGGCAGAGCCTGTGTCTCAAAAATGATCATGATTCGTCATCGGCTGGTTGTCAATTGCGGAAATCGGAAAATTTTTGGTGAATTCGGGATTCAAGAGACAAAAGTTCCAACGAACGTTCATTGGGTGGAATTAGGTGGGTGCTGTTCTGTGGATTTAAGCGTGCCGGTGACTCTTTCGGGTTTTGTTGAATTTCTCGCTGAATCATCCGAGTTTGTACTTGACCCAGCGACAGAAAGTCCGATTTTCGCAGTCTGACGGCAATCGCAGCAGACCAGCAGCGTTGAGGCACCCAATATGACCAGTCAGGACCATGGGGACGCGGGCAATCGTTCAGCGAGTAACGCTGCTTGTGAGGCTGCCGCAACGGCAGTTCATGCCCGCAATCTCGAAATTCTTCGCCAGACCCTGCAGAACTTATTCGCGCAGCTGCCTGTGTCGCAATTGCAGCCGCTGCTGGATCGCGCCGTTACGCGGTCGATCGGAGCCGGCGAGATTCTTCTGTCGGAGGGCGAGTCGGCAACGGAGCTCTTTGTGCTGTTGAGTGGCCGCTGTGGGGTTTACACACAGGATGCTGAACGGCGACTGTGTCTGATTGAAACGGTGGAGACGGCCGGCACGTTACTGGGCGAGCAGTCCTTTCTGGAGGGTCGGGAGTTTCGCAGTGCGTCGGTCCTGATGCTGGAGCCTTCTGAGGTGGCGGTTCTTCCGGGAAAGGAATTCCGTAAACTCCTTGCTGCTGATCCGCAGGCATCTGAGCAGCTGTCATCCCGCGCCGTGCGTTACGCACTGAACAAGCTGGGGGTCCTGGCAGCTGAGCTTTCGCAGCTGGCGGATCCAGCTTCTGTGCCTCAGGGGGCCGTCAGGCAGTTCACAGCCGGCGGAACGATTTATCGGGCCGGTGAGTCTGCGGACAGGGCCTGGTTTCTGCTGGCCGGTGAAGTCGCGCTGACGCAGCAGGGGAGTACTCAGCCGTCGGAATCGCTGCGCGCCGGACTGCTCTTCGGCCAGTCAGAGGTGCTCACAAATCAACTGCGGCGTGAAACGGCAACGGCACTGACAGCCGTGGAGGCCCTGAGCATTGATGCTGCGGTGCTGCGTTCCTGTCAGCAGCAGGGTGGTCAGCTGGGGACGATCCTTACGGCGCTCGCATCAGCCCACCTGCTGCCGCAGCTGGGCACTGTCTACCGCTATCTTGCCCATGTTGACCGCGAGCCCTGCATCGTCAGTGACTATTCGCTGTCGTCCGGTATGCGTGTTCGCGTGCGTTACTTTCCTCAGCTGCCGCGGCTGGATGCGGCTCGACAGGAATCCACAGCCGGCACGGTAACGCTGTCATCTCCTGACCGCACTCGACTGCTGCTGCTGACTTCCCGCGGAGTGCTCACCGGGCTGACGGTCACTGGTGACTGGCAGCAGTTGCCGGCCGCGATGTCACTGGTGCTTCGGGGCGGATCGCTGGAGGACTGGCAGCAGCGGGCCTTTCAGTCAACAGGGGAGCTGTTGCTGGAGAGTGCGGCGTCACGCACACCGGCGGGGGCTGAGGTGATTTGTGCCTGCACAAATGCCACCGCGGCAATGCTTCGCTCCGCTGCACGTTCGGCCACGACCGTAGAGGATCTGACCAGAATGACAGGTGCTGGCGGAATCTGCGGTGGCTGCAAAGCGAGGCTGCCGCTGTTTCTCGGCGAAATGGAACTGCATCTGTGTCGCCTGCACCGCGAATCCCTGGCAGCCGGAGCGATCCGCGTGCGGCTGGAATCCATTGTCGCCGGGGCTCTGCCGAAAGCCCGCGCGGGCCAGTTCATTCGCGTTGAAGCACTCATCGATGGCACCTGGACAGGCCGTCCCTACACGCTGATGGGCTGGAATCCGAACGAATACGAAATTGGGGTGAAACTGGAACATAACGGGTTCTTCTCGAACTGGCTGAGCACTGCACCATCGGGAACTCTGCTGCGAGTCTTTCCCCCTGTCGGCGACGTATGCCCGCTGGCCACCGACCCGCGGCCGCTCGTCTACATCGTTGCGGGCATCGGTGTGACACCAGCGATGGCCGGCCTGCGAACGCTCGCTGCATCCCGAAACATCCACATCCTCTACAGCTTTCGCACTCCGCAGTCGGCCGCCTGCCTTGAAGAACTGCAGCGCGCAGCTGACACCGGCCTGATCAGGCTTTGGGAGCACTGCACGGCGACAAACGGCCGGCTGACCCCCACCACTTTGAGAGCAATCGTCCAACCCCTCGGACCGGCCGAAGTCATCATCTGCGGCCCTGGCGACTTCAACCGTATGGTGATGGAGTCGCTTGCAGATCTACCAGAATTGCTCATTCGGGCAGACAGTTTTGATCATCCCCAGCGGGGTGAAGGGCTGCGAACGGGTCCGGGAGCATGGAGGAAAAAGGGATTCGTACCGACCTGTCCGGCCGGGCCCCCGATACCGCTCAAAACCAACCTTCCCGCGGAAGCTCAGGCTGAACAATTTCTTCGTGAATTCCATGCGGAGTACCCGGGGCGGTGTGATCCTGAACACCGTATCGCCGCGGCACGCCACGAACTGGCCGAGACGGGAACATGGCAAAAGACCCCTGAAGAACTGGGCTTTGCCGCCCAGGTTGCCTGGCGAAATGCGGAACGCTGCGTCGGCCGTCTGTACTGGAAAGGCCTGCACCTGCGCGACTGTCGGAAGCTCACAGACCCCGACCACATCGCTGAGGCTCTCTTTGATCATCTGCGCTTCGCCTGGAATCAGGGCGACCTGCGACCGGCCATCACCGTTTTTTCACCCGGCACGCGGGAAATTCCCGGTCCCCGGATCTGGAACCCACAACTGCTTCGGTATGCAGGCTACCGTCTGAGGTCCGGCCGGCAGGTCGGCGACCCTGCTCAGAATTCTCTGACGGAACGCATCCGGCAGCTTGGCTGGGAGCCTGCAGGAACAGACTTCGACCTGCTTCCTCTCGTGGTGGAAACAGCGGAGCACGGTCCGCGGCTCTATGAGCTCCCGGCAGACTGCCGCTATGAAGTGCCTCTGGTACATCCGCAGCACTCATGGCTGGCCCAGAGATCGCTCAAGTGGTACGCGATCCCGGCTGTTGCTGACATGGCACTGGATGCGGGGGGAGTGATGTACCGCTTTGCCCCATTCAACGGCTGGTATCTGGACACGGAAATCGCGGCCAGAAATCTGACCGACACGAACCGCTATAATCTGCTCCCGGAACTGGCCGAACGACTGGGGCTTGATATTTCCAGCGAACGTACTCTCTGGCGGGACCGAACGATGCTCATGCTGCATGAAGCCGTGCTGCATTCCTTCGATCGCGCCGGTGTCAAAATGGCCGATCACCACACGGTCTGCCATGAATTCCTTGAGTTTTGCCGCAACGAACAGTCAGCCGGTCGCGAGCCGGCCGGCAAATGGATGTGGCTGGTTCCGCCATTCTCGTCGTCGGCCACAGTGCTTTACCAGGAACCTTTCCGGGATCTGGCCTTCAAACCCGCTTATCGAATGCAGAAACCCGTCTGGGAAAAACGCCCTCTCTCTCAGCACTGAAGTCTCTCTCAGCACTGAAGTCGACAGCCGCAATCAGGATCGGCGGGCCTCGCTCAGGCTCATGCCGAACCAGCGTCTGAGCACCCATTCGCCCGCCACTGAAATGCCGCCGAACGCAAGGGTGCCCAGCAGTGTAGAGATCAGCACGACTGCATAGAGTTCGGACAGCACAAGTGAAGCCGACTTGCGCTGAATGAGTGCCCCCAGACCGGGAGTACCGGATCCCACAAAGAATTCGCCGACAATTGCCCCCACGATGGCACTGCCGCTGGAGATGCGGATCCCGGACAGAAGATACGGCAGAGCAGCGGGGACGCGAAGGTGAATCAGTGTTTGCCAGCGTGTTGCGTGATTCAGGCGAAACAGATCCTGCAGATTGGCGTCCACCTGCAGCAGTCCGGTGGTTGTGTTGGTGATAATCGGGAACAGACTGAGGATTGCGGCGACCAGCGTCACACTGAGAAAACCCCGGCCGAGTGTCACGATCACGATCGGAGCAATGGCGATGATGGGGACTGTCTGCAGCAGCACTGCATACGGGTAGAACGCCCGACGGACTGCAGCGGACTGCGAAAAGGCGAAGGCCGTGAGCGTTCCTGTGCAGATACCCATGGCGAGCCCTGAAGCAGCCGCGGCCGCAGTTCTCAACGTCGCCTCAGACAATTGCCAGCGGATCTTCCAGACGGCCTGCAGCACGAGCAGCGGGCTGGGGAACAGCACGGGGCTGATGCGGAAGAGGGAAACAACAGCCTGCCAGACCAGCAGCAGCAGGGTGAGCACAGCGAGGGGCAGCAGCAGATCGGCCGGCGGACTTCTGCGAGGAGATGCATTGCCGGATTCGGTGTGTGGTTGATTCATGATTTCAGCAGTGCCGCGTTGAGGGCGTTCAGCGTGGAATGAAACTCAGCAGACGCGCGACGCTCGCTCCCCTCGGTACTGCGGGGAACCCGAATGCTGTCTGTGATTCCCCGCGGGGCGGGCTGAATGATGAGCACGCGGTCGCTGAGCCAGGCAGCTTCCTGGAGGTTATGTGTCACGAGAATTGTGGTCAGTCCCCGCTGTTCGTGCACGCTTCGCAGATCCTCCTGCAGTTTCATCCGCAGCAGATCATCAACCGCTGCAAACGGTTCGTCGAGGAGCAGCACTCGGGGGCTGCGAACGAGTGCTCGGGCGAGCGACAAACGCATCTGCATGCCCCCCGACAATTCGCCGGGCCGCTTGCCGGCATCCTCGTCCCGCAGGCCCACCTGACGCATCAGCCGAAGCAGTTCAGGGTCGCCGGGTGGAGCGGACCGGTTTCTTCCCAGTTCCAGTGGCAGTCGCAGGTTGCTGATTGCAGTTCTCCATGGCAGCAGAGCCGGTTGCTGAAACACAAATCCCGCATCGACCTGCGGATCAATGGTGTCCTGCCCCGCATGCCGAATTTGTCCTGAGTTCGGCTGCAGCAGTCCGGCCAGAACTTTCAGCAGCGTGGACTTGCCGCAGCCCGACGGTCCAGCCAGCGTGACGAACTCCCCTTCAGCAATGGTCAGATTCAAATACTGAAGAATCGGTCGCCCTGCTCCGTAGGACACCGACACATCGGTCAATTGGAACATCGCCGAGGCGGAAGAAACCATACGAGTCGGATTTTCGAAACGAACCGGAGCGGACGCGGAAGAACGGGTGAGCAGAGCGGACCTCTTTTCCTATTCGCTGACCTGAGCATTTCAAGGGGAATCGTCGCATGTTCCCGGAATTCCGGGAGATTCAGCGACCGCACTCCCGATTTTAGGCGTCGACAGGCTGTGGGCAAATCGGCCAAAACGGCTTC
>CAZLOQ010000022.1:0-51083 GCA_964561125.1 uncultured Chitinophaga sp.
GCCATGCACCTGACCTTGCGGAGGTCGTCGGGGTTCATGCCGAAAAGTGCGGGCAATCGGGTCAATCGCACGCCCCCGCAGGGCACTGCTGCACACCCGGTCACACCGAACACGCAGCTTCGGTTGAGAACTGCGTCTGCGGGCCCATCCGGTGATGTGCTTTGATCTCTTGAACTGACCGGACGGCTTGCGCCGTACCGCTTTTAGTTAAAGCCGAAAGCAGGTGGCATCGGGCTTGCGCCGTTCCGGCTTCATTGTACAGAGATGCGCCCCTGCACTTTTTCTGACAGGAACAGCTGCACATCGTCACCAGTGGCGATCTGCAGCGCGTATTCGATGTGAAGCTCCCTCAATGCTTCCCTGAGCACATGGAACTCAGTGAAGGAATCGCGGGCGACGAAGAGCCGTACCACGAAGCCGGAGCCCACACGCCGAAAACGGTCACGAGCCTGCTGTGCGGCGCTGGCATTGTCCCGGATGGCCACTCCGGCAGCGGGCTTCATGGTGACCTCGGTACGCCCGCCGCGTTCGACGATGAGACAGTCCGTGCGGTTGAGTGTCACATCACCGAGTTCTGTCCCGGGACCGGAGAACGTGTGTACGGAGTACAGGCGACCGTTGTCCAGTGCATAGGTCAGCGCGAACTTGTCAGTTTCGTGGACACGGCGAATGATCGCCTCGCGCCCCCGGCGCGTTTCCAGTTCGCTGAGCTGGCTGGCCAAAGCCGCATGGCGCTGTTCCTGCTGCTGCAGCTCTTCTTTCCGGTGGGCAAGATTTTTTTCCAGCTCCAGCTGCTGCTGTTCGGACTGCAGCAGCTCTGCAGCGACGGAATTGCTCTCAGCCAGCAGCCTTGTATGGTCTGTGAGCAGTTGCTGCAGGGAGCCGGCCAGCTGCAGTGTTTCACTGCTGGCGAAGCGATCAAGCAGCGCGGATTGCTGGGCAAGTTCGCGTTCCAGAGCGGAGCGTCGGTCAGCGAGCTGTTCGGCTTGCAGTTCCAGCTGTGAGCTGGCCGCAGCTGCCGCTTCTGCCTCGGCAGCGCTCATGGCCTGTGGTGCGGAGTTCTGTGCCAGCAGTGACGCCAGCATGGAGATGAAGATTACTGTTGCAAAGGTATTGCAGATGGTATCGAGCAGCAGTTCAAGGCTTTCGTCAGGAGAAAAGCGGGCACGGCGATTCATCGAGTTGCGGCCCCCCGTTCCGAATCGAGAGCCGTCTGATCCTGTCCCAGCAGATCATAGCCGTGGGGAATTTGTTCCCTGGACAGCGTTTCAGGCAGCAGATCCGCAGCTTCATGAGCAGCGGGCTTCAGCAGAATGAGAAATTCAGCGCCCTGCAGGTGTTCGCTGCGAATCCAGCGCAGCACTTCAGGGATGCTGGTGAAGGCGAGCGGTTTCCGGCTGCGGCCAATGGGGGCTGCCTGGATACTGCGGTCATCGGTCACCTCCACAATCCAGCATGTCTCTGACATTCCGCTGTGTTCGCTGTAGATCACTCGAGTGCCATTGGTGAGCCCCTGCAGACTGGTTTGCATGACAGCCAGATCGGCCTGCAGCCGCTGCTGTTCGCGTTCTGAATCCGTCTGCTGCCGGGCAGCCGTGACGCTGACGTCTGCAAGGCTGCGAGCGGCCGTTGCGGCTTCGGAACGGAGCCGCTGCAGTTCGGCTGCGGCCGCCTGCTGAGCTGCCATGGCCTGCTGGTGTCGGGCGGTCAGCAGGTCCTGATCAGCCAAAGCACCGGACGCGAGCAGTTGTTGGTTTGCCTGAGTCTGCTGTTCCAGTTGTGTGATGTCCCGCTGCAGGTCCGCCAGCATCGTCTGCAGTTCTGTTCGGCGGTCGGCCGCCTGGTCTGCGGATCGCACCGGCTGTTCAGTGATCTGCAGCGCAATCAGCAGCGTGAGCAGCAGCATGATGCCCATCAGACAGGTGATGATGTCCTGAAAGGAAAACAGCGAAAACTTCGCCATGGCTGATCGGCGTCGACGTCCCACAGCAACTCGCCTCCTGTGGCCTATGGCACAAACCGAAAATCCCCGCGGTTTTCGTGGGCAATCTGCCGCAACAGCGGTTCTCCGGCCCGATTCACAAAGGCCACCGTGTTGATCCTGACTTTGCCGCCACTGTTGCGGCGCTGAATAAACTCCGGTGTCTCCGGGTCAAATTCACCATCGGTGAGCAGAAAAGTGGTGTCGGGGCGAGTCGACTGAGAAAAGACCTGCCGCATCGCCAGGATCACATTTGTTCCGCCACCACCCTGAATGTCGGATATAAACGATTCTGCCGCCACCAGTGTCTGTGAATCCATTTCGGCAAAACCGACAGCCGGATAGCTCCGGGGCAGGTCATCGAAGAAGATCACCTGGAACTCGAGGCCCTGTGGGAGCTTTCGCAGGGACTTGAGCAGTTCCTGACGCGCCCGTTCCAGAGGCGGTCCCTGCATACTGCCCGAACAATCAACAACCCACGAAAACCGTCGGCCCTGACCACGCAGGCCGAAGAAGGTCGTTTCGCCGGGAGCGGAGATGGAGAACCGTTCGTCACCGCCGGAACCAACTGCCAGACCTTCGGCCGTGTCGTCCGCTGGATTGCCTTCAGCCGGTTCGCTGGTGGTGGTGCCAATGTCCCCGGCAAGTGCCGCGGGCGCGGCTTTGCCGGCATCCGCGACACTGTCTGCCGTGTCTGGCCGGGCGGCCCGGGCAGCCGTGTCTGCGGCAGCATCGGGGCTCGTGTCTGCCGCCGTGGCGGAAGCTGCCCCGGAGGCTGCTGCGGCGGCGGATGGTGTCTGCACTGGTGCGGCCGCGTTCGCCCCGGTGGTTTGCTGCGCATCCGTCGCCTGCTGTTCACCGTTCGCGGCCAGACCGGCCCCCGTTCCGTCGGCAGCGAGGCCCGGGGGATTTCGCGGCCAAAGCCACCAGAAACAGACAGCCAGCAGCAGTGCAAGAACAAATGCCGAGATGGCGATAGCGGGCGTTCGCGAACTGTGTGCGGACGGCTGGAGCGGCGGTGGAAGGCTGGGCATGGCCGGGCCGGCCGCAAGATCGGGGTGCCCGATTGTGCCGGCAGAGCGGCCACCGGCTTTGGGCAGCGCCACTGCGGGCCTCACAGTACCGGGGGCGCTGGTGCGTGAGGCTGGAGTGGTGTTGGAGTCTGCGGCGGATCGCGGGTTGTGCTGCCCCGTCACCGGGAATGCTTTGGCAAACGGCTGCCCGACGCCTGTGCCATCAGCGCGCACGATGACCTGTCGGCCGATCTGTCCGGAACGTACGAGGAACAGCAGTTCGTCGGCCGTGACAGGTCCCAGCTCGGTGCCGCCGGACTGGTAGTACCAGAGCTGCGATTTCATGGCTGATTCTCGGTGGCATGAAACGGAAGCAGGCGCAGGCGATTGACAATCTGCCTCGTGCAGTACTCAGAACAGTTGTCAAGAAATTCCTGTTCGGATTTTCTGAGAAAACTGACACAAAGCTGGATGACGAGTGCGGCGACGAGAGCTTCAAGCGTGGTGTCGAAGGCCAGCCCCAGTCCGCCTGTGACCTGACGCAGGGCCGGCAGGAGCGCGTCGGCCTGGCCGGAAGCGGTCATGACCGAACCAAATTCGCCAATCGCCACCGAGAGTCCCAGCACGGTGCCGATGAAACCCAGAATCGGGATGGCCCAGAGAAATCCGCTGATCAGGACATAGGATGATTCCGACACCGCTTCGCTGGCGTCGCCCTGATTCCGCAGAATCTCATCCACATCCGACACGCGTCCCATGTTCTGCAGATTGCTGAGGGCAATCGAGATGCGGTCGAAGAGCACAAACTGACGCGGATCATCCACCAGCTCCGCCATCCTCTGCAGCACGCGACTGGCATTCACAGGCGAAAGCACAAAGTCCGGGTCGTCCGGGACGACGCTGAGCTGCAGGCAGCGTCGCTGCAGAGCCAGCTTGCGCCATTTCACAAACAAGATTGCCAGGCACCACGCGGTGAAGAAAGCAATCGCCGGAGGAATGACGCCCTGCCCGATGAATTTCTGATGAAACCAGAATTTCGGGAACATCAGAATCAGCAGATAGAACGTGATCGTGAGGAGGATCGCCAGCAGGCACGAAAGCACCGTGTTGACACTCGTAAAACGACCACCGCGAAAGAACAGCCGCTGTTCAATGTCCTGACTGCCCCAGGCAATGGCGAACTGAGGACTCTGCAGTTGTGAAAACGAAGGCTGAGACATGGCAAATGGTTCATCCCGCAGGCAGATCTTCAGGCCGATTTCACCCCGGCCACAATCACACAGACAATCAGCACCAGAAAAGTAATCACAAGTATTGCGTAGCAGAGAATGAGTGCTGTGAGCGCATATCCGGCACCGGCGTAGTTGCCTGGACTCTGCTTATGCACCTTCAGCGAATGATGTCCGGTAAAGATCCCGGCAGCGGCAGAAAACAGTGGCATGGCACCGAACATGGCCGCCGTGATGGTGACCGCCAGCATACCCGCTCCGGCACTCCCGCCCTGGCCGGTCATCGCCGGATTCAATGCGTCGCTTCCGGAGATCACTGCAGACAGCAGAAATATCAGCGGAATTGCCAGCAGGCTGAGACAGGCGAAGAGCACTGCAAAAAGGCTGCTGGTGAGCAGCGGGGGAGCAGACAGCAGAGACGATGGCAGCGGCTGGTTTTCACGGGACACGAGCTGTGGCTGGGCAGGAGCGGTGCTGGTGGAAAGACGAGGGATCTGTCGGAGCGGCGTCCAGGATTCCAGCTGTTCATTCCAGACAAGGTCGCCGCTTTCCAGCTGGCCAGCCCTGACCAGCGCCAGCAGTTCGGTTTCGGAGATTGGTCCGTTACGGCTCCCGTCCTTCGCGTAAAACCAGACGGTTTCTCGTGATGCAGGACCACCCGCAGTGAGCGTCACCGGATCGTGACGGGCATCACCCGGGGCAGGTGAACTGCCGGCGGATCCCGCTGCGGACGCCGCGCTGCCGGAAGGCTGGAGCACGGGGATGAGGGGTTCAAAGAGTTCCTGAATTTCACCGGCGCGCTGCCACTGCAGGCCATCACGGGACACTTCATGGTGGCGCCCCAGACGTTTTTTGCGGATTTGTGCGAGCAGTTCTTCGTGGGGCATGGGCCCGCGCACTTCGCCTCGCACGCGTACGTACCAGACATCATTCATCGGCTGACTCCGCTGACAGTTCAAGAAACACCGGCCGGCCTTCCTGAACAAATTCCGGGGGCACTTCCACTGTTTTTGTGAGAATGGTTTCGGGTTCAAGCTGCCCGAGCACCACCGTCCGCGGCTGTTCACCGGTTGTGCGGGGGAAGATCAGCAGCGGCCCGCCACGCCGGGCTGCAGGGTTCTGTGATTCACGCAGAGACACCACCCATTCACCTGCAGAATCTCGATGCAGCCAGCCGATCCAGTACAATTCCGGCGGGAGTGCTGCTGTGGCGGGTTGCGCCACGTCTGCTTCTGCTGCCGTCACGGCAGCGGACAGCGCTGCGCTGCTGCGTTCCAGTTCTCGTTTTGCGTTAAATCGCAGGGTTTCTGCCCGCGTGTCATCCGGAGCGGCCCAGTTCGCCAGCCGCGAAACCTGCGCTGCCGCCAACTGGTCCTGGATTGCCCTGCACCGTTCCTGCATAAACTCGCTGCCATCGGTCGCCATGCGGAGTGCATCTTCGAGCATGAAGAAGCGGAGGATCGGGTCGACAGTTTCGGCGGCAAGGATTTCGCCGATGCAGGCCGCTGCCGCCGATTCAAAGCTGAGCTGCTGCCATGCAGGGAGCTTCTGTTCGATGATGCTGAGCAGTCGCGACTGGGGCGAAAGCCATTCCTGCGGCTTCGTTTTTATGGCGGCCGCCGGTACGTCGGTGTAACGGAGACTGGTGGTCTTTGTCTGAGTTCCGCTGGTGCTGATGTAGTATTCCACTGTGACTGTTGATGTGCCGTTGACCTGCGGTGGCCGGGAACAGAAGTAACTGCCCCGTCCCTGAGTTTCAACAAGCCATGTGTTGCCGATGAGCGGACCGGAGAAGATGGCCAGCACGCGATCACGCATGGACCGCCCGGCCGGGAGATCACGAGCGGCGATTTTTCTGAGTGCCCGCACGAGCTTTGACTGCAGCAGCTCGTCAGCCCGTGGTCCGAACTGCTTCTGGTAATCCAGACAGCGCTGCTCCAGCTGTCGCGCCTCGGTGCCAGTGATCCGCCGCAGATCAGCCTGCAGGAGACTCTGACGGAGCGGCTTCCAGAGTTCTGCGGCCTGCCAGACGGAGAGTTCTTCCTGCAGCAGGTTCCGGAATGCGGTCGACCGTGCCCGGCCGGGGTCATTCCGGATGAACTGACTGAGTGCCTGTTCGAATGATGCCACGCGTCCCACCGCGTCCGTGATCCGCTGCAGGTCAGCGGCTGTTTTCAGCGCGTCGGCCGCAAGGCGACGATCGCCCTGGACTTTTTGCAGGAGCGTGCCGGACAGGGCTTTGAGATTCTGTGAGACGTCGGGACGATTGTTGAGCGCTGTCAGAGCTGAGATCGCGCTGTCGAATTCGGCAAGGTTGTCTGCTGGTATCTGTTCGACCTGATCTGAAAGCCGCTGAAGCTCGCTGCTGAACGCGTCGTCCAGTGCCTTGCGGACCGCAGTGCGGCGGGCGCTGATGAGCCGCAGCAGCCGCGTGTGTTCGGCTCGTTCGGCTTCGGAGCGGACGAGGCTGCGAAGTTCTTCCGCTGTGGATTCCGTGGCCGTCAATGTCTGCAGGTCGGGCTGGCTGTTCAGGGCTTCGGTGATCGATTCACCCAGCTGCTGCAGCCGCTCCTGGCGGCCCTGCTCGCTTGACAGCAGTGCCTCGAATTCGGAAACGCGAGCCCGCAGCTGCGGGGTCTGCAGCAGCTCCGGACTGCTGCCCCGAAGATCATTCAGGTAAGATTCCGTCGGCGCCAGTTCGCCGGACACGGCTGCGGCGGTAAGCAACTGGCCAAGCTGTTGCGCGTGCCGCGAGACGGTGCGATTGACATTCGAAATCTGAATCATCCAGCCAATCCCGCCGGCCACCAGCAGCAGTGTGATGATCACTGCGGTTGCGGCCAGTGATCGCTTCCAGCGAAGATCGCGAGTGAGCTGATCGCGACGTTCGACAAGCCGACCCTGGAGTGCCGGCGGCAGCAGATATCCGGAAACCGTGGCCTGATGGTAGAGCCGTTCCAGTGTCTGCAGTGTGGTGCGGCCGTCAAGCTGAGATTCGAGTTCGCGGACGGCGGCAATGTGCGCCTGTTCCGCCTGTTCTTTCAGGCGTTCATCTGCGAGCCATGCGAGGGCCGGTGCAGCAATCTCCAGCAGAGCATGTCCCGGAGCGATGCCCAGAATCGCCTGCAGCGCCAGAAGACGCTTTTCAAGCCGCTCAGCCAGTCCGCGATCGAAGGCGGAATAGGCATCGGACAGCTGATGACTGATGGTTGTGAGCTCTTCGCGAGCCTGACGGCGACGGATGCTGGCATGCGTGGAACGGGCGTGATCCCGGAGCGTTTCCGGGACCTCGGTGGTCCAGTTTCCGCCGGTCACTTCGGCATCAAGTGCCGCCAGAGTCTGAAGGTCATTCTCGGCAGCTGCTGTGTCGATCTCCTGTCGCAGCTCGCGCAGCCGGTGCTTTTCGAAAGCCTTCAGATCGGCCCGCCAGATGGCGTTGGCGGAGTCTTTGGCGGCCAGCTGTCTGAGCACTGCGATGCGGCGGTTGAGCGGAGCCCGCAGAAGTGAGACGGTGCGGTAATGCTGGAGCAGTCGTTCGATGGAACCGGCAGCATGGTAGGCGTCGTTGAGTTCTGCGGCGGCTTCTACGGAGATGCCCTGCACCGGCTGTATGCCGTGCTGCTGGAGCAGTTCGTTCCAGGCAATCAGTTCCGGGAAGTCCAGGAGTGTGAGCAGATCGTTGAGGTTCGGGTCCCGCTCGGCCAGTTCGATGGCCTCTGTGCGCAGTCCCTTCTGCAGCAGCTGCTCGACCTGCTCAAGCCGCGCTGAAACCGCGCTGATGATCGCTTCGTGCTGCTCAGCGAGCCCCATCAGCTCGGCTTCAGCAGCCGCCGTGGGACGCAGCAGCACCGATTCTATGGAACGCAGCAGCGAACGGATTTCGTGAATGGTCATCGTGTCGCCTCCGGACTGTCCGAAAGGCGAACTTCCATCACGCGCACTCGCCCACGACTCACGCTCGGTGGTGTTGCTTCGTCCGGAAAGTCGACGAAGAAAACAATTCGCAGCGGGGTGGAACGGAGCCCGGTGACCTGCCTGGTCAACGCGGCCACGTGCGGTTCACGATTGTCGGTGAACCAGGTTTGCTGACCGGAAACAGCTGGCAGGAGTGTTTTGGTGGCGTCCAGAGCGGCCGTGGTCTGCTGGATTTGTACTTCAAGTTGCTGGATTTGCCCGTCAAGTTGTGAGCGCTGTTTTTCTTTCGCGTCTTCGGACTGTTTTGAAGAGAGGAGGCTGGTACGCTGCTGCTGCTGTTCGGTTTCCACCGCTTCAAGGTTCTTCTGAAGCAGGGAAAGCTTATCGTGCAGCTGACGGCAGACTTTAGCGGCATCCTCAAACTGGCCGCCTGCCGAAGATTGAATTTTCCGGCCGAGATCGCCTGAGGCAGTATCGCGACTGAAACGCAGATCGATTTCTTCAGTGAAACCTGCGAGTTGGGCTGCGGCCTGCTGGAGTGCTTCGGCAGTGAAGGTCTGCCGGGGTTTGAGGTTCAGCAGATCAGAGAAGAATGCTGTGTCGGCCTCGCTGCGATTGGGTTTTGTGGCGGCGACCAGACCGATGCGCGGAATTCGGGCCTTCAATGCCGCCTCGATGCGCGGCGGCCCCGCTGCACCTTTGAAGAGAACCGGCGGCTGCAGACGGATGCTGAGAAACGCAACAGGCTCGCTGTCCGGGGAAATCGAGGTTGTTGCGGTTGCAGGGGGAATGGCAGTGGTCAGCCTGCCGTCCGGGTCCAGCAGTATCTGTGCCGGCTGTTCAGCAGCGGGAATCTCGAGGAAGGCTGCCTGCTCACCGTCACGGTAAAGCTCGATGCCGGCCTTGAGTGTGCTGAGGTCGTTCGGGATCAGCGCCTGGAATTGCTCGTGGCTGAACGGGATCGCGTCGGAGTAACCACTGGAGAGGAACTGTGAGAGTGAGCTCGGTTGCAGCGATTCCGGGGCACGCAGAACACAGCCGACAGAGACACCCTCCGCCTGCAGTTCAAGCGGACACCAGCGAACGAGGGTGGAGATCAGGGAGTCCGGCTGATGGTTCCACTGGAATTGAAGCAGGTGGGTGGTTGCAGGCGGGATATCCGACTTGCCGGTTGGGTGATCCGGCGTTGCAGGCTGGAGCTGAATCCGGCCAACGGGCACCGTCGTTTGTCCGTTGGTGGCCGACACTTCCCACGTGCGTGGCTGCTCCGGGAGAAGCTGGATGGAGATCTGAAAGCTGTTGGTGGCTGCAGAATTGGCGGCGTGTTTGTTGAATGCCGCCGAGGGGATGATCTGCAGATCAGGTTCCGGGGCGGACAGCAGCAGCGGCAGGGGGGCTGCGGCAGCGGTGGATTCGGGAACGCTCCAGTCCCAGAGGATTGCAGGCGCGGGAGCTGTGGCGATGATGCTGGTGATCAGACTGAACGGATTGTGTTTGTTGACGGGGATGGGGGCGGGCCGCTTTGAAGGCTGGACGTTCGGGGCAGCGAGCTTTGGAGCGGGTTCGGGCTGTGCGCTGAGTTTGGGTTCGGGGGTATCGGGAGCGTTTGGTTTGGCGTCTTTGCGGCGTCGGCTGAGGTCAGGGTTGGACATTTGCGAAACCGGAGCGCGGGAATCTGCTGGCGGCTTTAGAGGATTGGCACCCGCGGGATTGGTACTGGACACCTGTGGAGTTGCCGGTGCGGGATCTTTTTGAAGGGGCAGATTGCCGGAACTCGCGTACCAGCCGGCGGCTGCAATGAGCAGCAGCAGCGCGGTGATGGTCACATTTCGGAAGGTTGCTGAGGCTTTCCGAGGGCGCCGTGTAGTGGTTCGGTTTGAGGAGAAGGGTTCAACGTCGAGTTCGGGAAGGAGTGTTCGCGGAGGCCCGGCGCTGGCTGTTGATGGCGGTGCAGGCACGGCTAGCGGGATGGGTGGCGGAGCTTTGGAGAGGGCTGAGGGTTCTGCGTGGCCGGTGTGCTGTGGAGCGGGGCCTGCGGATGAGTTGAGGATGAGTCCGGAGCGGGCGGTGGCGACGAGCTGACCGCCCTGGGCCGGTGGCAGGGGTCGGGTGAGGTCAAGCACGCAGGCGCGGGCGTCGTGTCGGAGCGACGTGGCTTCGGGGGTTTCATCGAGGACAAATCTGAGCCGGCAGTCGACGCCGGCAGGCAGTCGCGTGAAGTAGGTGCTGAAGGTGATGTCCCAGCGTCGAGCGGGGGGGAGCAGATCGAGGACTTCGCGGACGAGGTCGAGAGTGGGAGTGTTCGGAGCGAAGATCACGTGGAGCGGCAGAGGCTGTTGAAGGAGCTGTTCGGCGACCCAGCCGGCCCAGCCGTGGTCCCCGCTGCATTGCTTCCACGCAGACAGGGGAATCCGGCCGGGAAGTGGAGGAGCGGCAAGTGTTCTGGGGGCGAACGTCTGCAGTGTTCCGTCCCAGGCGATCACCATGACACCGGTTGCCTGGAGCATTCGAGCGGGGCCGCAGGGCCACGCGGCTTTTTGTTCGAAGGCAAGGTGATGCGCCAGCTTGTTGGAGCGACCGCTGTAGTCGTGGCCGGCATTGGCAATGCGCGACAGGACATGCGTGGGGCGACCGGCCAGACGGAGTGTGAGGTGGGAGTGGTTCAGGGGGTTGAGTGCAGCGCGGGGATCTGTGAGCGGAAAGGCGTGGCGGTAGCCGCTGAGTGCTTCGAGGCGTTCGGCGGTGGATTGAGCCATGCCGACAGTGCTGCTGACCGTGCAGAAACCCTGACTGCCGGGTTTGAGCCCTTTTGGAGCGGATGTGTAGAGAATTTCTTCAATCATTGGCAGCTCTTATAAGCCCCGGGATTGTGCGATGAATGGCGTACAGGAGAGGGATTTCGGACCACTGCGGCTGAATGTTCTCGGGCCGGATACCCAATGCTGCGCGGGGCGGATTGCCGATGGGCGGCACGTCCGGAATTTCTTCGGGTGACGTTCCAAGCGCTGACACGGGGATCCAGATCACGTCTTCTGAAAACGCTTCTGCGGCTGCGACAATTTCAGGAGTGTACTTGATGAGCATACTGCGGAAACGGTTGGACAGTTCCCGCAGGAGCGACACTTTCAGACGGCTGATCCCGTCAGGTCCGGATTCAAAAATCCAGTCATTACTGAGCGGGCGGCTGCCTGTGAGCGAGGACCACGCGTCATATTTGGTGAGCACCACAATCAGCGGACGCAGGTCCCGCTGGTCCTGCCTGAGCCCGAGTTCTGAACGGATGCGGCGCGTTGCTTCGTTGAGTATGTGGTCCTGACGAAAGCTGACCATGTCGTCCCGGATCTGCGGATCGGATGAACGACCTTCACAGGCGCGGCGAATTCCAGGGTGCTGAGTCGGGTCAAACAGAAACAGGAGCGATCGGGAAATGGAGAGGTGGCGCGTCCCCGGGGAATTGGCGGTTTGTGCTCCAGGCAGAAAATGTTCACCAGCGTTATCGTAAAGACACATGGAACGTCCCAGGGGTCCGCCGCTGGACGATCGAGGGTGCGCGGGAAGCGTGCGCAGGCGAAACACGAATGGCCGCGGGAGCAGCATAATGCGGCCCGGTTCCGCTTCCACCTGCTCGTAGAGATCCCCGTCAAGCTCCGTCTTCGGCAGCGATACAAGGCGACCACTTTGGTTGGCGAGGAAGAGCGATTCTTCGTATTCGTGCAGCTTGTGATTGGCCACCGCGTCCGAATCCTCGAAGCTGATCGCAAACCGGCGGGCCAGAGTTGTGCGGAGTTGCCAGAGGCTGGAGGCGAGGAAATAGGATTTGCCGGAACTGGGTGAACCCAGGATGGAAAAAAACGTCACCGGCAATTCAACAAGGTCACGCGGAATTACCAGATGACAGCGGGGACAGGCCAGTTCTGAACACAGTTCGCCGGCAGCATCGATGGCCTGACCAGTCAGATGAAATCGAGTGGGCAAAAAACGCCGCTGACCATCGGGGACACGCGGGTCGTCGCGGAGTGACGGATGGGCTGAAATCCATTTAATCTCGTGCGGACGGGACCGGTGCCAGCAATGCGGACAAATGATTTGTCCCGGGCCCGCGGGAGGCCGGGATGCACGCGTATTCATGAGACGAGTTCCCGGTGTGTTGGTGGATGAGGTGCGTGGATGACACGCGTGTAGTCGTGGAGATTCTACGAAGAACCGGGGGAGGAAGCTGTGTTGAAGGCGGGAAAGCGAGGGAAAAATCGGGGAAAAGTCGGCACCTTCGGTGCCCAACCCGGCCCCCGCTTCCGCACGCCGCACTTCCAGCCCGTTGCCCACCCGCGGGCACGACCGAGCACCATCGTAGGACGGCCTTTCCAGGCCGTCGCGCCCCTTCGTCACCACCCCCGGCCGCGGTAAGCAACCCCCGCTACCGCAGCGCCGACGGGTGTCACGTGGGAACGCAGGGGTGGTGGGTGACGGCCTGGAAAGGCCGTCCTACAACGGGGCTTACAAGGGGGTGTGCGACACTGGATCGCCGCAAAGGTGCATGGCACCTTGCAGCGGTGAAAGCGCTCGTTGCTGCCAGTACCATACGTGCAGGCGCCTTTCTGCGGTGCGACGGCGGGCTCGACGCGGAGTGGCAATCCGGAAGCCGCCAATTCCAGTTCCAGGAATCGCGCCTTTCCGTCGCAGAATCGGTCAACTCCCCCACCGCGTCAGCCGACGGAAAAGCTTCTCAAATCCGACTGCAGTACAGGTTCAGCAGCTCGGAACACTTGTTCACGGCCGATTTGCAAGCTACAATCTATGGTTTCTTGAAAGATTTCCGGCTCCCGTGGTGCTCGAAATCTCCCCCATGTCTGTCAGGAATCGACTGAAGTGCCCCCAGTCACTGTCAACGTCCGCGAGATTTTTGAATCTGAAAACCTGCTGACCCTTGACCAGCTCCACCAGCTGGAAGCGGCTGCCGGGTCGACACAGCTGCCCGACCTCCGTCTTGCAGCCGGAGAAGCCGTGCGTAAAGTGGATGCAGGTGAAAAGCACGAAGCCCTTCTCGCCCGCGCTGGCGTCGGATCCTATCTGCTCTCCCGGCAGGCCCAGGCTGATCGCATTCTGTCCCAGGTCACTCGTGACGGCGTCGCCATGTACGTCCACGGCCAGTGTCTGCTGTCGCTCAATCGCCCCGACGATGCCGCCGCGCGGTTCGAAGCAGCCGCCAAAGCCGGCATTGACCCCGTTGGCTGCACGCTCCGACGAGCCGGTGCCGTGCGTGCGTCCGGTCGAGTAGACGAAGCTGAAAAAATGCTCCGCAGTGTCGCTGCTTCCGCCGCCAGCCGCGCCGAATACTCCTTCCAGATGGGCTGCATCTGGGCCGACCGCGGAGATTCACTCACCGCAGTCGAATACTTCGAACGCGCCGTCGACATGGATCCCCACCACACGCGCGCTCTGTTCTGGCTTGCCGCAGAAAACGCACTCCGCGGCAACGACGATGACGCCATTCGCTTCTACGAACGATCCCTCTCCCGCCCTCCCTTCTACATCGGCGCCCTGCTCAATCTTGGCCTGCTCTACGAAGACCGGGAAAACTACAAGGCTGCTGCATTCTGCTTTCGCCGTATCCGCGAATACGATTCGGGCAACCCCTTCGCTGACCTGTACCTCAAGGACATCGAAGCCACCCAGGACATGTACTACGACGAAGACCATGCCCGCCAGGAAGCTCGCATCAAACAGCTTCTCAGCCGGCCCGTCACCGACTTCGAACTCTCCGTTCGCAGTCGCAACTGCCTCCAGGCCATGAATATCAACACGCTGGGTGATCTCACCGAAGTCAGCGAACAGGAACTCCTCGCCGGCAAGAACTTTGGCGAAACATCACTCACAGAAATCCGCGAACTGCTCGCCGCACACGGTCTCCGTATCGGCCAGCATATGCATCGCGTGCATACTCGCGAGCATGTCGTTGACCAGAATCTGACGCCTGAAGAACAGGCACAGATGAACAAACTGGTCGCCGACCTCAACCTCTCCGTTCGCTCCCGCAAGTGCATGTCCCGGCTGAATATCCAAACCATCGGACAGCTCTGCCAACGAACCCCCGACGAACTCCTTGCCAGCCGCAACTTCGGCGTCACATCGCTCAACGAAATCCGCCAGAAGCTCGGTGAAGTCGGACTCCGACTCCGCAACGACTGATACAGCCCTGCATAACCCGGTAGTGTAATCGGTAACACAACAGATTTTGGTTCTGTTTTTCCAGGTTCGAGTCCTGGCCGGGTTATTTTAATTTGCCGCGTCACCTCAGACCACTCGTGCACGACATCCGCCCCGCAGAAGCTTCTGCCGGACTTCATCGACGCCGGCTGCTTCACGCCGCTTTTCGAGGGACTGGCCATGTAGTCGCGACGTGGAGGCCTTTGCCGGCAATCGGCCAGTGTACATTCGTCCTGATTCCTGGAAATTGCCTCCGCGTGAGCTCCCGTCTTTGACTCCATCGCCCCACATCCTAGACTTGCGACCTAAGAAATGTGGAGCGTCACGTAGCTCGCATCGGTGCGGCACAGGGCGTTTTCTTGTCGCTCTGCCTACGACTCAGCGACAGGGTCTCTACCGGGCCTTCGTGTGACTGTACCGCGATTCCTCTTCCAATTAATCCTCGTCCTGCTCACCGGTTGGCTGCTTGCTTACTGGCCCGCCGGTATCCTCCACCAGGCGTCCGGTATCTTCTGGCTCACTGTCGCAGCGGGCATAATGCTTCTCTCCGGCATTTCCGGTCTGATACTTGTTCGCGTCCTCAAGCAACACAACACTTTGGCCGAAACCTTTCTGCATTCCGGCAACCGCGCCCTGTGGGTGGTGATGGCGGTGATCGTTACAAGAACGTCTAAGCCGCAACTCGGATTTTCAGAATTTTATGGTTGGTTGATTTTCTTTTATTTGCAATTGTTGATTGTTGAAGTGCTGGCACTCAGGCGACAGTCGCGGTGCCGACTCAACCAGGTCGAATAGCACGAATTGTGCAAGGTTAAACCACGAAGTCTTCCTTGGAAGTGGTCCAGGATGAGCGGCGAAGACAATTTTCATCACGTACGCGATTTTGCCTACTTCGAAGTCCCGGGGATGCTCACGTCCGACCACGCCTTCGATGACATTGGCAATGTGCCGTGGCACGTGAAGTCCATGCTCCACCTGCCACAGGACGCAACCCTCGACCAGGTCAACTCCGCCATGGTCGGCAAGGTGCTCATTCCACAGCCATTCGCCGGCAGCTACACCGAGCCTGGTTTTTTTGTCACCAAGTTCATGGTGCTCCAGCTTGTAGTGCTCCTGCTGTGCCTGTTCATCTTCAGAGGACTCGCAGTGCGTATCCGTTCCGGGCAGCCTGCCCGCGGTCGCTTCTGGAATCTCTGGGAAATGCTCGCACTGGCCATCCGCGATCAGGTCGTCCGCCCGACGATCGGTGACCATCACCACGACGATCATCAGCACGATGATTCGCATGGAGCCCACGGCGCCCATCACTCGGCTGCTGCTGGCCACCCTGCCGATCGCTATTTGCCGTTCATCTGGAGCTGCTTTTTCTACATTCTTTTCTGCAATCTGCTGGGCGCAGTGCCTTCTCTTGGCTCCGCTACCGGCGACATCAACGTCACTGGAGCGCTCGCACTGTGCGCTTTTGTTGCCACGACGGCCTACGGCATGCAGTCGCTTGGATTCGGCGGATTTTTCGGCAACCTTATTCCGAACACCGGCATGACTGGACCCGCCGCGGTGGGTATTGGTGGCCTGATGTTCGTTATTGAGGGGCTTGGCTTTCTCATTAAACATCTGATCCTTGCGATGCGACTCTTCGGCAATATCATGGGGGGCCATACAGCTCTCGGCGTGATCCTCGCATTCATCGCCAGCGCAGCGAAAGGGCACGTCGCTCTCTGGAGCGTTGTCACCGTCGGAAGTCTCCTTGGCCAGGTCGGTGTCGGGCTCCTTGAACTGCTCGTCGCAGTGCTCCAGGCGTACGTCTTTTCGTTCCTGGCTACCATCTTCATCGCAGGCTCTGTTCACAAACACTAGACGGCACTGCCGCATCTATACACTGTCTGTTACACCGTAGTCCCTCAGAGGACTCGATTGTGAATCCTTTTCCCTGTACCCGCTCAACATTGAGGAGTGTCTTGTGGCTCAGTTTCTGAAATTCGCAATGCTGCTTCTGGCCGGCTTCATTGTTCTGTCAACTCCCGTCATGGCCTTCGATGAAGCCGCCGCGCCCGCTGCCGCAGAGGTGGCGAAAGCCGAAGGCACCAGCCTGATCAACCTCACCAACACCTTTGGTGCAGCCCTCATCGTGATCGGTGCCGGCCTTGGCATCTCCCGTCTGTCTGCCGCCGCCTTTGAAAGCATGGCCCGCCAGCCGGAAGTTGCCGGGGATATCCGTGGCAGCATGATCATCGTCGCCGCCATGATCGAAGGTGCTGCTGTGATCGGCCTCATCGTCTGCCTTATCGCCTGATTTCGTCCGGTTTCCCAGCTTCCATTCGATCGGGATGGCGTTCATGAACACCAGGTTTAAGACCAGGACCTGCACGCGATTGCTCGCAGCCCTGTGCGCCTTTGTGCTCGCAGTGGGGGCGGGCCCTGCCGGATTCGACACAGTACTGCTCGCTGCCGGCAGCGAAACCGGCGTTCCCATGGGCTTTAAGGGTGACCTCGCCCTGTTTTCCGTGGTTGCTTTCGTGCTCTTCCTGCTTGTCCTCGGAAAGCTCGCATGGAAACCCATGATTGAGGGTCTGGACAAACGCGAAGCCGGCATTCGCAGGGCCATTGATGACGCTGAGGACAACCGCAGAAAATCTGAGGCGATCCTCGCGGATTATCAAAAGAAACTGCGTGAAGCCGAGCAGACCGTGCAGGCCATGGTGGCTGAGGCAAGGCGTGATGCTGAGCGTACCGGCAAGGATCTCATCGCCAGCGCCCAGAAGGAAGTGGACCTGATCCGCGTCCGCGCAAAAGAGGAAATCCGGCAGGCCAAGGATTCCGCTCTGGCGGAAGTATTCAGCCAGATCAATTCTCAGGTCGTCCTTGCCACCGAGCACGTGCTGGGACGGGCGCTTGCTGATTCCGACCAGGATCGGCTCGTCACCGAGGCGCTCGCCCACATCAGTCGCTGATCCCACATCATTCAACCAGGCTGTCAAAGGTCAATCATGGCTGGTTCAAGGTTTACAACCCGTCCGGAAAGTGTACTGGAAGATCCCGGTGCGCGCGCCGTGGCGACGCTGTACGCCCAGTCGTTTTTGTCCGCAGCTCAGGTCAATCAAGCGCCGTCCGCCACAGAAGAGCTCAGCTCATTCCTCACCGACCTGCTCGGCCAGTTTCCTGAGTTCCGCGAGCTGCTGTTCTCAGATTTCGCAGGCCGTGACCAGAAACTGCAGCTCATCAACCGTGTCATCGCTCCTCGCTGCTCCGAATTCTTCGCCAACTTCCTGCGTGTGCTCGTGCGACACGGTCGCATGGAGCTCCTGCCGGTCATCAACGAAGTGATCATTCGGCTGCAGGAAGTAGCTGCCGGACGGCAGCGTGTGAAAGTCAGGTCCGCAAGGCCGCTCACCAGTAACGCACGGGCGGACATCCAGACAACGCTCAAGTCCCGGTTCGGTTTCGAACCCATACTCGAAGAATCCATCGACCCGCAATTGCTCGGCGGAGTCGTGCTCCAAATTGGTGATACCGTTTTTGACTCATCGCTGCGTTCCCGGCTGAAATCTCTGCAGGGGCGTCTGGTGGAGAAGACTTTCAATGAAATTCAAAGCAGACGAGATCGCTTCAGTCATCCAGAAGGAGATTGAAGACTTTCGCGGTCTGATACAGACGGCGGAAGTGGGTCGAGTGATCGAGGTCGGCGACGGCATCGCGCGCTGCACGGGCTTGTCGACAGTGATGTCCGGGGAGATGGTTGAATTCTCCAACGGCGCCATAGGCTTCGCATTCAACCTCGAAGAAAGCAGTGTCGGCGTTGTGATTTTGGGGGACTACCTCAAGATCGCAGAGGGCGACGAGGTTCGTTCCACCGGCAAGCTGCTCTCGGTGCCCGTTGGCCCGTCGCTCCTTGGCCGCATGGTCGATCCGCTCGGCAATCCGCTCGACGGAAAAGGCCCCGTGATGACCACGGAGTCTCGGCCTGTTGAATGGCAGGCTGCCGGCGTCGCCGAGCGACAGCCGGTCAAAGAGCCGCTCCAGACGGGTATCAAAGCCATCGATGCAATGACTCCGATCGGCCGCGGACAACGAGAGCTCATTATCGGCGACCGCAAGACGGGTAAGACTGCCATCGCGATCGACACGATTCTGAACCAAAAAGGCACGGGCGTGATCTGCGTCTATGTGGCCTGCGGTCAGCGCGCAGCTTCAATCGCCGGCGTCGTTGAGGTGCTCCGGCAGAACGGAGCGCTCGACTACACCATCGTCGTTGCCGCCAGCAGCTCCGATCCAGCGCCGCTCCAGTACATCGCGCCCTACGCGGGTGCGGCGATGGCTGAGTACTTCATGTATCAGGGCAAGCATACGCTCGTGGTGTACGACGACCTTTCCAAGCAGGCTGTCGCCTACCGCCAGCTCTCGCTGCTCATGCGTCGGCCTCCCGGCCGCGAAGCGTTCCCCGGTGACGTGTTCTACTGCCACAGCCGACTGCTCGAACGCGCCGTCAAGCTCAATAAGGAACTCGGCGGCGGCTCGATGACGGCTCTGCCCATCATTGAAACGCTCGAAGGTGAAGTCTCCGCGTACATTCCTACCAACGTGATCTCCATCACCGACGGTCAGATCTATCTGGAGCCGGACCTGTTCTGGAAGGGTATTCGGCCGGCCATCAACGTCGGTATTTCGGTCAGCCGCGTCGGCGGAAACGCTCAGACAAAGGCCATGAAAAAGATCGCCGGCAGCCTTCGTCTGGACTTGGCCGCCTTCCGCGAACTCGAAGCCTTCGCCCAGCTCGGCACAGAGCTCGACAAGGCCACACAGACGCAGCTTGATCGCGGCTATCGCATGGTCGAACTGCTCAAGCAACCCCAGTACGTGCCGCTCCACGTGGCTGATCAGGTGATAGCGATTTACGCGGGCACGAAGGGCTACTTCGACAAAGTGCCCGTTAACCGCGTTCAGGCGGTCGAGAAAGAGCTGCATGAGTTCATTCTGACGGAGCACGCTGACATGCGCGACAGGCTCGTCGCCGAAGCGGCGCTCACAGATGAAATCGAGCGGATGCTCTGTAAGGCGCTTGAAGCTTTCGTCGCTCGTCAGGCTGCGAAGGGCTGAGTTCCAGATTCCGATATCTCTCGTTTTCCCTCTTAACCCCGGTGCAGTTCAGCCATGGCCAATCGACGCTTGCTGGTGAAACGGCTCAAAGCGGTGCGCAACATCCGCAAGATCACGCGCACGATGGAGCTGATCGCGACCAGTCGCTTCAAGAAGGCTATGGATCGGGCCACCGAGGCTGCTGAGTACACACGGAAAATTTCCGAGATTGTCGGAGACCTCGGCCAGGCCAGTCTCAAGTTCACCCACCCGCTGCTCCAGTGTCATGCCGAAGAGAAGCGTGGAATCCTGCTGGTGCTGACGGCCAACCGCGGGCTGTGTGGTGGTTACAACGCCAGCGTTCTGCGGCAGGCGGTGGCACATGTCCGTCAGCAGAGAGAAAAGGGTGTGGAGACGTCGCTTGAGGTTTCCGGGAAGCGCGGGATCAAGTTTCTGAACTTCCAGAAGTTTGCGATGGATCACACGTACACGCACTTCGAGGAGAAAACTTCTTTTCTTGAAGTCGAGGTGCTTGCCAGTCGCTACGCAGACCTTTATGTCGCCGGTAAGATCGATCGCCTGGACGTCGCTTACACACGTTTCGTGTCCAGTGCAAAGCAGTTCGCTGTCGTCGAATCTGTTCTGCCTCTGGCAAGTCTTTCTTCAGGGGGCCCTGCGGCAGCCAGTGGCGTCGACTACGACTTCCTGCCGTCGGCTCAGGAAATCCTTGAAGAAATCGTCCCGGCAGCGTTTCGTGCCAAGCTTTTCAAATGCTTCCTCGATTCAATCGTCAGCGAGCAGATCGCGCGGATGGTTGCTATGAAAGGTGCCACAGAGAACGCGGACGAAATGGCCGGCAGCCTCAAACAACAGTACAACCGTGCGCGACAGGCCGGCATCACATCAGAACTCGCAGAAATCATTGGTGGTGCTGCAGCACTTGGCTGACACACCACAACCCTTCAAGTAAACGTCCCTGAACCATCAGAGACCCCATTCGCGAACTCACGGCAGGCGAAACATGGCTGAAGCAAAAAAACAGGGCAGAGTCTCACAGGTTATCGGATCGACATTCGACGCCGAGTTCCCCGAGCATAGCCTCCCGGAGATTTACAACGCCCTCACCATCGAGGAAGAAATTAAGGGCAATCGTGTCAAGGTGACCGGCGAGGTGCAGCAGCATCTTGGCGGTGGTCGCGTCCGCTGCGTCGCACTCGGCAGCACCGACGGAATGCGTCGTGGCATGACGGTCAACGATACCGGTCGTCCACTCTCGGTGCCCGTCGGCAAGGGCACACTGGGACGCGTCTTTAATGTGCTCGGCGACGCCATTGACGGTCGCGGCGCCGTCGAACACGACGAACGCTGGCCTATTCACCGCCACCCACCCAAACTCGAATCGCTCAGTTCCAAAACAGAAGTCTTCGAGACCGGCATCAAGGTCGTTGACCTGCTCACCCCCTTCGTCCGCGGTGGTAAAGCCGGTCTTTTCGGCGGTGCTGGTCTTGGCAAGACTGTGATTCTCACAGAGCTCATTGCCCGTATCGCCAGTGCCCACGGCGGTTACTCCGTGTTCGCCGGTGTCGGCGAGCGAACGCGTGAAGGAAACGACTTGTGGCTGGAAATGCAGGAGACCAAGATCGGCCAGACTGGTCGTTCCGTGATTGAGCAGACCTGCATGGTGTTCGGCCAGATGAATGAACCGCCGGGAGCACGTCTTCGTGTGGCCCTTTCGGCGCTCACCATGGCCGAGTGGTTCCGCGACGCAACGGGTTCCGATACGCTGCTCTTCGTGGACAACATTTTCCGCTTTTCTCAGGCCGGCTCTGAGGTGTCCGCTCTGCTTGGCCGTATGCCCTCCGCCGTGGGTTACCAGCCAACTCTGGGCACCGAACTCGGCGAACTTCAGGAGCGGATCACTTCCACAAAGAACGGGGCCATCACCTCGGTCCAGGCCGTCTACGTTCCTGCCGACGACCCGACTGACCCGGCTCCGGCAACTGCCTTTGCTCACCTTGATGCCTTCATCTACCTCGAACGACGCATCTCGGAAAAAGGCATTTACCCCGCGATCGACCCGCTCGCTTCCTCCAGCCGAATTCTGGACCCGCAGTACGTCGGCCAGCGTCACTACAACGCCGCTCGTCGCGTTCAGCAGACGCTGCAGCGTTACCGCGAACTGCAGGACATCATTGCGATTCTCGGCGTCGACGAACTCAGCGAAGACGACAAACTCGTCGTGCACCGCGCTCGCCGTATCGAACGCTTCCTCTCTCAGCCGTTCGTCGTGGCCGAAGTCTTCACGGGAAAACCCGGCAAGATCACTCCGCTCGCCGACACGATCCGCAGTTTCGAAGAGATCTGCGACGGCAAGTGGGACCACCTCCCGGAAGGTGCCTTCATGTACGTCGGTGCCATTGAAGAAGCAGAAGAACAGTACCGCCGCATGCAGGCTCAGGCCTGACCAGACATTTAGCCGGAATCACCCATGGCAGAACTCAGACTCGTCCTGGTCACTCCCGAAAAAACCCTGTTCGATCGACCGGTCGCCTCGGTGCGGGTCCCGTTGTTTGACGGCTCCATCGGGATCTACCCTGGCCGTGCCCCGCTCGTAGGCCGGCTCGGCATCGGCGAACTCCAACTCAAGTCGCCCTCCGGGGAGACTGAAGGAATTTTCATCGACGGTGGTTTCGTGCAGGTCAAGGGCTCCGTCATCTCGGTGCTTACCTTCTCTGCGGTACCAACCTCCGAACTCAGCCGCAAAGCAGCCACTCAGGCACTCGAGGAGGCCCGTGCCGAACGAGCCAAATCCGACGAAGAATACTCCGGAACCGCTCGCAGGCTGGAGCGGGCTCGTCGCATGCTGGCACTGGCACGCCGCGACTAGCAGGTTCCCGGCTGACTGGGAATTCCGTTCTCTCCCGCGTACAATCTCAAAGCCCGATACGCCCAGCGTGTCGGGCTTTTGCTGTCCCCGGCCAGATTAAGGTAACCTGACATGGACAAGTTTGATCCCCGCGTTGATTCGCTGGTCATGGAAACAAAAACGTTCTGGGACCCATCTGTCGGTCAACTCTCCGATGAAGACCGTCGCTGGGTTGCCACCGCCATTCACCAGAAGCCTCAGCTGGCATCCAAAGTGTCCTACGAACGCAGCCACACCGGTTTTGTCCGCATCATCAGCGTCACAGTAGAAGACATTCAGAGGTTGTATCTGGCCCGCGGGTAACAACCGGGATTCGGCCGATTCGGTCACCTCCAACGGAAGGGGCCCTGCATGCACCCGCTGCGTTACTCTCTGCTCACACTGCTCCTCTCCCTCACCGCGATCCTGTACCCGACCACGTCCCCGGCCCAGCAGCCTCGCGCGGCCGCGCCGATCCGCGTCTACTGTTCCGCCGCCACCGAACAGTCACTCGACTTTCTGCATCTTGATCCAGTCACTGGACGGCTCACAAAACAAATCCGGCTCGCCACCCCGGGCGAGCCTGGTGCGATGACGGTTTCCCCGGATCGCCGCTTCCTGTTTGTCTCGATGCGTTCCACCGGGCGACTTTGCAGCTTCCGCATCGATCCTGCCACTGGTCAGCCAGATCCGATCAGTGTTGTCGAAGCGGGTGCTGATCCGGCACAGATCTCGGTCGATTCCACGGGCCGATTTCTGTTGACGGCCTATTACGTCGCTGCAAAGGTTACCGTGCATTCCATTGGACCGGCAGGTGAGCTCAGTGAACAGCCACTGCAGACGATCGAGACGGCAAAGAACGCGCACGCCATTGTTCCCGATGCCGGCAACCGATTTGCTTACGTGCCCCACACGGGTCCCAATCTCATCTTTCAGTTCTCGTTCGACGCCACCACGGGAACGCTTAAGCCCCTGAACCCCGACCGTTTACAACGCCCTGGTCAGACCGGTCCGCGGCATCTCACATGGCATCCCTCACAGCCCGTGGCCTACATCAACAACGAGCAGGGCAGTTCAGTGACGGTCTATGAACAGCAGGCTGAGGGAGCTCTCCGTCCCGGGTCGACAGAACGCACTCTGCCGATGGACTTTTCCGGTTCCAACAGCACAGCAGAGCTTCAGATTCATCCCTCCGGTCGCTTTCTTTACGTGGCCAATCGCGGCCACGACAGTCTGGCAGTGCTCCGTGTGGACCCATCCGGTCGCAGTCTGCAGTTTGTCGCCTGTGAACCTGCCGAGCCAACTCCAAGGTCGTTCCACATCGACGCCACCGGACGTTTTCTTCTGGCGGCAGGTGAAGCCAGCGGTCGTCTGCAGGTGTTCAGAATCGACGGGCAGACCGGGCGACTGCAGTCGACAGATACAGGGACCATCGGTCCGCGGCTTTGGTGGGTGCTGACTGTGCCGGCGGCAGACAGCGTCAACGCACAGTGATTCGTCTGCCGCTGCCTGAACAGCTGGTATCTGCCGCTCCCGGCTCCGCTGCACTGCTTGCATGGCTCACTGCCGAGTGTCAGCGGCGATCCGGTTTCCTTGCAGCGCTGGATCTGGAATGCCAGCCCCCGTCGCGGACGGCTCGACTGGAAGGGATCGCCATTACCGGCATAAGACTCGATGATTCCGTTCTCCGTGTGAGCTACCGAGTGACGTTCACTGAATTCGCAGCCTGCCAGGACCTGACGCGGGAATTTGTCTTTGAGCGATACCTGACCGGGCGTCTGGAAGAGAAGCACGTGGTATTCCCTGAGCCCTTCCGGGCACCGATGAGGGATACTGCGGACGAATTCTGAGGCCTTCAGCCGAGCTGCGACCACAGCGCAAAGTGCGCATGACCGTTCCGTTCAATTCAGGTCGATCCCGGCCAGGAGGCGAGATGCACCGTATTTTCCACCTTTTGCGGAACTCTTTCCGTTCCTTCAACGTCCTCTTTCCCCTGGCGGACACGTTTGTGGGAACGCAACCCGCACCGCGTCTGTTGATCATGCATAGTTTTGCTCCGGGCAGTCCACATCTGGTGCCTGAGCGGCAAATCGTCCAGAATTCTGCAGTGGCTTTCCGGGTTCAGTGTACAGGAAGATGACAGATGCGAAGGTTTCAACCGGTTTCTGCGGCCATTCTTCTGTTCCTTTTCTTCTGCACAGCGGCACAACTCATGGCACAGAATCCCGTGGATCAGCGAAGCCAGGCGGATACGTTGTTTCAGCAGAACAATTTCAATGAGGCACTGACACTCTACCGACGGCTGCTCAGTCAGGCCGTCCGGGACAGGCGGCACTCGCAGGATCTGGAGCGTGCGATTGCCTGCCTGCAGAATCTGGGCCGAATAGAGGAAGCGGACGGGCTAATTGAAGATGCGGTCGCGGTGCATGCGAACGACTTTCATCTGCTGCTGCAGGCTGGCAGCAGCACGGCATCGCTGGAGAAGTTTGGTTTTCTGATCGCGGGCAAATTTGAACGTGGTGGTCACCGGGGTGGTGGTCAGAGCGTCCAGGTGGAAGCGCGCGACCGCATCCGGTCGATTCAGCTTTACCTGCAGGCGCTGGCGGCAGCGGCCGATGCAGCCGACGTTTCCGCCACCGAGCAGGCCGATGCGTGGCTGCGGCTGAGCGAATCCATCAGCAGCGAACGATACTCAGATGCATGGAAGCTGCAGGACCTCACGGATCTCACGGTGCTTCCGGATCCGGAACCCGGATTCCCGTGGATGTTTCGGGGCCGCGGCCGTGGCTTCAGCGAAAAAGGCGCTGCTGTAGAGCTCGACGGGCAGCCAGTGTTTCACCGGGTGCCCCGGTCATGGCAGGCGGCAAAAAGCGACGGCGAACGCTGGCGCTGGGCCATGTCTGAAGCTGCGCAGCTTGACCGCAAACGGCAGAGTGAAATCGAACTGTCGTGGGCTGGTTTTCTGCAGTCGCAGTATGGTACCGGCAGTGGCGGAGCTGAACTGCCACCTCCGGTTGTGCCACTTGGAAAGGGCGCCCAGGTTGATGCCGACCTGCCGCGTGAGTCCAGTCTGCACAACGCTCACCTGCTCCCGGACACCGAGACCATTGCAAGGCTTGCCAGCGGCTTGAAACGTTTCGCGGTCCCTGACGAGTTCAACTGTCTGGTTGTCGCCCGTGCCATTGTGACCCGCGGTGACGGTTACCAGTCCCAGGCTCTTGAGCTGCTCATTGGCGAACGGATGAATCGCCACCAGTACCCTCAGGCAGCCGCACTGCTCAAAGAACTGCTCGAATTTGTCCCCCAGGAACAGCGGGACGGCGTGCAGCAGCGGATCCGGCAGATCGAAGGCAACTGGGTGGAATTCGAGACGTCACGAACGCTTCCTGCCGGTCGCGCGGCCAGTTTTGATATTCGCTTCCGCAACGGCAGAAAAGTCACCTTTGAAGCGTCCCGCATTCGCGTGGATAAACTCCTGGCCGACATTCAGCAATACCTGAAGACCGCACCTGAAGATCTCGACTGGCGACGGGCCAATCCGGAGGACATCGGCTGGCGACTGCTGAATGACGGCAAGGGCGAATATCTCGAACCCGTCTCTGCCGGCTGGCAGGCAGAACTCACACCACCTGCCGGTCACTTCGACGCCAGGCTCACCGTTGAATCTCCGCTGCTCAGGGCGGGAGCATGGTGGGTGCGGGCAAAGCTTGAGGACGGCAACGAGTCCCGCATGGTGCTCTGGATCGCAGACCTCGCGATCGCTCGCCGCCATGTCGAATCCGGCACGCTGACCTATGTGGCGGATGCGGTCACCGGCAAAGCTGTGAAAGCCGATCTGGAACTCTTTGGCTGGAAGTTCGACTATCGTCGACGCCGGGGTCGCCTCGTTGAAACGTCTCGTTTTGCCGACCGCACGAACGACGACGGGCTCTGCTACGTGAACCCCGAACAGCTGACGCCCGACTATCAATGGCTCACCATCGCGCGCACCAATGACGGCCGGTTTGCATTTCACGGAATGGCTGGCGCGTGGAACCCTCAAAGGATCCAGCCCCTGACGTGGACTCAGTTAAAAGTCTACACCGTCACCGATCGCCCGGTGTACCGCCCTGAGCATACTGTGAAGTATCGAATCTGGGCACGACGACCGCAGTTTGAGGGTGAAGACCGCAGCTACGCTGAACGCGACTGCTGGATTCAGATCCGCAATCCTGAGGGCGAAGTGGTGTTCGAGACGGCCGGGAAGACAGATCGCTGGTCCGGCGTTGATGGTGAATGGACCATTCCCGCCGACGTCAAACTGGGTTCGTATTTCCTTGGCCTGGCTGAAGAACGTGTGGTGCCTGTAACGGTGGAAGAGAACGGGCAGGTCAAAGTGATTCAGCAGACACAGCGGCAGATCATCGGCGGTGGTTCATTTCTGATAGAGGAATACCGCAAGCCTGAATATGAAGTGCTGGTTGATGCCCCTGAAAAGCCGGTGCAGCTGGGTGAAAAGATTCAGATTAAGATCGCTGCAAAATACTACTTCGGCTCTCCGGTCACGCAGGGCCGAGTGCACTACAAGGTGGAGCGCACCAAACAGGACCAGCGGTGGTTCCCGGTGGCTCGCTGGGACTGGCTCTATTCCCCTGGATACTGGTGGTTTGCCCCGGCATATGACTGGTATCCGGGCTTCAGCCGCTGGGGCTGTCTCCCGCCCGTTCGCCCGTGGTGGAACTGGAATCCGGATCCACCGGAACTTGTCGCGGAGGGTGAAGCAGCCATCGGCGCTGACGGAACGTTCTCCGTCGAAATCGACACAGCCGCCGCGCTGGAAGCTCACGGCGACAGTGATCATCGCTACAGCATCACAGCTGACGTTGTGGATCTTTCCAGACGCACAATCTTCGGCTCGGGTTCCGTGCTGGTGGCCCGTGAACCGTTCAAAGTCTTCACGTGGACGGACCGTGGACACTACCAGAGCGGCGATCCGGCAACGCTGTACTTCCAGGCCCGTACCGCGGATGGCAAGCCGGTCCCCGCCACGGGTCGTGCAGTGCTCTATGCCGTGACCTGGGGCGACGGCGATCTGCCGGTTGAACGCGAGGTACAGGCATGGGAGGTACAGACAGACGCGGAGGGTGCCGGCAGTCAGCGCATTGAACTGCCGCAGGCCGGACAGTATCGCTTCAGCGTGAAGCTCACGGACGCCGTCGGCCATGAACAGGAAGGCGCCTCGGTGCTCTTCGTCCGGGGTCGCGACCACAACGGCGGAAGCTATCGCTTCAACAATCTTGAACTCATTACCGATCGCCAGGAATACCAGCCCGGGGATGTGGCACGGCTGCAGATCAATACCGATCAGGCGGACAGCACAGTGCTGCTCTTTATCCGAGCCCAGGACGGCATCTGTCCCGCTCCGCAGGTGCTCAGGCTGCAGGGCAAGAGCACCATGGTTGAAATTCCCGTGGCAGCTTCAGATATGCCCAACATCTTTGTTGAGGCCATCACGATTGCGGACGGTCGAGTACACAACGAATTGCGTGAGCTTGTCGTGCCGCCGGGCCAGCGAGTGCTGCAGGTCGCCGTACAGCCGGATGCACCCGCACATCGCCCCGGTGAAGCCGCCTCCGTTCGGCTGAAGCTGACCGATCTCGACGGTCGTCCCGTGACCGGCAACGTCACTGCTGCCGTCTACGATGCCAGCCTTGAATACATCGCGGCCTCTTCCATTCCTGAAATCCGCCGTTTCTTCTGGGACGTGCGGAGGTCTCATGGGCTCGATGTGCAATCTTCGCTGCAGCGGATGAGTTATCCTGTTTACGGTGACTCGGAAGTTCGCATGCAGTCGTTATTCGGAATACCGGGCCGACCAGGAGATCCCGGCGGTCCGATGATGATGTACAATGCTGCCGTGCTCAGGGGCGGCCGTAGCCTGCCCGATGCTCCGATGATGATGATGGACGCAGCACCGGAAGCGGCTGCAGCAGCACCCATGGGCGGCATGGGTGGCGGGATGGGCGCCCCGATGGCCAAAGCTCAGGCTGCCGGCGTGGCCGCTCCAGGCGAAGCAGCCCCCGCACTTCGTTCTGCATTTGCCGACACCGCATTCTGGCTGGCCTCCTCAGAGGCCGACGCCGACGGCAACGTGGAACTGTCCTTCACGGTCCCGGATAACCTGACAACATGGAAGATTCGCGTCTGGGCCATCGGCGATGGCACGCGGGTCGGCAGTGGTGATGCGGACCTCATCGCCCGCAAGAATCTCATCATCCGTCCGCAGACCCCGCGGTTCCTCACAGAACGCGATCAGCTGGTGCTGTCTGGTGTGGTTCGCAATGATCTGGCCGCGGACAAATCTGTCCGCGTGGTGCTGGAACAGGACGGAGAACACCTCGCCCTGCAGACAGCTGCCGAACATACCGTTCTGGTGAAGGCAGGTCAGGAAGTCCGCGTTGACTGGCTGGCCGCTGCAGTCTCGGCGGGCGATGCTGTGATCCGCATGAAGGCGTTCACGGATGACGAATCTGACGCCGTTGAGGTCCGTGTGCCGGTTCAGGTCCACGGGATGCTGAAGACCGAGAGCTTCGCTGGTGTGATTCGACCGCAGGACGCAGCGGGTCGCGTGCAGATCCAGGTTCCTCAGGCGCGGAATGCCGATCAGTCACGACTCGAAGTTCGTTTCAGCCCCAGCCTCGCAATGTCCCTCGTGGATTCACTGCCTTACCTGATTGAATATCCCTATGGCTGCACCGAGCAGACGCTCAATCGGTTCCTGCCAGCTGTTCTTGTGCAGAAAACCCTGTTACGGATGGGCGTCAACCTGGCGGACATCCGCCGGCAGCGCACAAACCTGGACGCTCAGCAGACGCTGCTGGGACGTTATCCTGCTCACTGGGGCGATCCACCGGCGATTCAGACGCGAGACCTGCGCGAGCTGCCGGCGGGCTTCGGTCGCGGCAGCAGTACCCTTGCCGCATGGATCCAGCAGAAGATTGACGAGGACGCGAAGGCCCGTCGAGGCCTCAGCCGAAACTTCAATCCCGTTTTCGATGAAGCAGAACTGAATCGAATCGTCCGTGAAGGTCTGCAGAAATTATCCGACATGCAGCTGACCGATGGTGGCTGGGGCTGGTTCTCCGGCTTTGGCGAACACTCGTCACCCCACATGACAGCGCAGATCGTGCACGGGCTCACTCTGGCTCAGCAGAATGACGTGCCTGTGCTCCCGGATGTCCTGCAAAAGGGCGTTGAATGGCTCAGGTCGTACCAGCAGCGATCACTGGCCGAACTGCGGGAAGGCGATCATTATCGCGAGGATCCCGAATACCGTGGTCGTGCCCCGCATCGCAGCTCTGCGGATAATCTTGATGCCTTTGTGGCACTGGTTCTGACGGAACACAACGCCTCGGACGCTGCCATGAACGATTATCTGTTCCGTGACCGTGGCAATCTGAGTGCCTATGGGCTGGCGCTCAGTGGTCTCGTGATGCATCACATGCAGAACCTCGAAAAACGCGATCTGATCATTCGCAATCTTGATCAGTTCCTGGTTCAGGATGACGCCAATCAAACTGCCTGGCTGCGGCTGCCGGAAACCTCATGGTGGTATTGGTACGGCAGCGATAATGAAGCGATGTCGATTTATCTGAAACTGCGGCTGGCGGTGAATCCGCAGGACGAGCTGTCGCCGAGACTGGTGAAGTATCTGCTGAACAACCGCAAACACGGCAGTCGCTGGAACAGCACTCGTGACACCGCCATGGTCCTTGAATCCCTTGCCGGATTCGTACAGATCTCCGGTGAGGCGCGTGCTCCGATGACGGTCGACGTGCTGGTGGATGGCGCTGTGAAAAAGACTGTCGAGATCACACCGGAAAACCTGTTTGGCTTCGACAACGCACTGGTGCTGACTGGTGAAGAAGTGACCGCCGGCGAGCACGTGATTGAGCTGCGTCGGGCCGGTGGTGGTCCGCTGTACTTCAACGTTTACCTGACGAACTTCACGAAGGAAGAGTCGATCGCGGCAGCTGGTCTTGAAGTTCAGGTGCAGCGGCGGTTCTACAGGCTGGAGCGGGACGATCGGGAAGTCAGTGTGGAGGGCCAGCGTGGTCAGGTGGTGAAGCAGCAGACGGTGAAGTATCGTCGTGTGCCGATTCAGTCCACTGACGAGCTTCCCGGCGGAACTCTGGTGGAAGTGGAGCTTGTGATCGACAGTAAGAACGACTATGAGTATCTGCTGCTGGAGGATCATAAGCCTTCCGGGTTTGAGCCGGACGACCAGCGGAGCGGCTACGTGTATGAAGGTTTGCGGGCGTATCGTGAGCTGCGGGACGACCGGGTGACCTTTTTCCTTGGCGAACTGGCGCGCGGCCGGCACAGCATCAGTTATCGTCTGCGCGCCGAGGCGCCGGGCAATGTGAGTGCATTGCCGGCAGTAATTGAAGGCATGTATTCACCGGAACTGGTCGGTAACAGTGACGAAATGCGTCTGCAGGTGGTGGAACGCTGAGCGGTACGGCGTTCCGGGCCTTCAGTACGCCCGGAATTCTCGTCGCTTTTCACGGGAAATCCACTGTGGTGCGCGGGGCTGAAGACCCGCTCCGCGATAGACTTCGCGGACCATGGACTCTGCCGCTTCTGAATCAATTCCCGCGAATAGCCCCTCGGCCGTCGCTGTCGCAGGCTTCACCGGTGCGCGCGGATTTCCGCTCCCGCTTACAGAATTCGAAGAATACATGCTGTGTGACGATCGCCCGTCGCATCCGATGGTGATTGTCATGCTGGCTGATGTTTCCGGCGAGCTGCGGCAGGCGGAATTCCGCGCCAGCGTGCTGGCATTGATGCAGCGTCAGCCACTGCTCAGCTGCCGCGTTGAAACACGGCGGGAGGGAACTGTCTGGGTACCGCTGAACGAACTCCAGGATCCGGTGATCTGGACGGCCGTCAGCGCCGGCCTGCTGAATACATGCGTGCCGGCCGCGCGACCGCTGGATATTCGCGCCGGTCAGGGTCTGCGGGTGTGCGTCTGGAGTTCGCCGGTCGCTTCGCGGATTTCCTTCGAACTGCATCACGCCTGCGCGGATGGAATTGCGGCCGTTCAACTGCTGAATGAGCTGTTTGAGGAGTATGCATCGCGGACGGGTGGTCCGCCCTTGTCACCCGCGCAGTCGGCATCAGACGCCGTACAGGCACTTGCCCGGCGCAGTCCGCTGACGACAGCTCAGCCTGGAACAACCGCAGCCGCCAGTCGCAGCACCCCGCTGCCAGCCCTCCTCGGCAAGCTCTCCAGACTGCTCGGCCGTCGTCCCGTCCGCATTGCAGATTCTCAGCAGCGTCAGCGTGCCGGTCTGACTTCGGCAACTCAACTGCCACCCGGAAATTTCCGCACCGATGAATCGAGACCCTGTCCTGCGATTTTGGTCCGCAGCCTGCCGGAAGACAGCGTGCGCCAACTACGGGCCGTCGCCAGCGCCCACGCTGTCGGGCTCAATGACCTGCTGCTCCTGCAGATGTTCACGCACGTCACTGCATGGAACGCTCAGGCCCGTCGCGAAGCCGGCGGCCACTGGGTGCGAATTGCCGTTCCCGTCAGCATGCGGGATCCTCGCAGCGGACCGCTCCCGGCGTGCAACCTTGTGAGTTACGCGCTCGTCACACACCGCATGCGCGACACCCGCGAGCCTCAGCAGCTTCTGCAGCAGATCCACAGCAAGACTCTCAGCATGCGTTCCGGCCGGGACGGCATGATCGCACTGAAGATCTTTGGTCTGCTGCGGCGGATTCCCTGTGGCGTCCGCGCATTCCTGTCGCTCTGGCCCTGCGCCGGCACACTGGTACTGGCTAACGTGGGCAATGTGATCCGTCGCTGTCACATCCGACTGCCACTCAACCAGAACCGCTGGGTCGCCGGAAACATCACTGTTGAACGCATCTGCGGCGTGCCTCCTGTACGGCCCGACACGCTCGTGGCTGTCGGTCTCACCGAATACGCAGGTCAGCTGCACATCAGCCTCCGCACGGACGGCAGCAGACTGACAGTGGAGGATTCCGAGGCCTTCCTGGAGCAGTTTGTCGCCGGGCTTGAGCGTCAGACTTTGCGATGACAGGTGAGGAAGAACCGGGCGAGGATCGGAAGTTCATACACTGCCAGCAGGAGCGACAGATGCCAGCCCTTGCGGTAGCGCGATGCAAACTCAGACATATCCCGGTGTACCGTGTAAAAGCGGTGACTGACCAGCTGCAGCTGGTGCCAGAGGGGTAACAGAATGACGTGCACCCACGCGGGAATCGGCTGCCATGCTGCGGGCAGGCAGAGCACAAACACCATTGAGGCGGTCACCAGCAGCACTGTGACGGGAACGTTGACAGCGACGACTGTGAGCCATGGCACCAGCGACAGCAGCATGACGAGAACCAGCTGCGACGTCGGGGCAGTGGGCAGCAGCCACTGCAGAAGACGGAACTCGATCACCAGCAGCGAGAAGTACACGCCCCACACCGACAGGATATGCAGGACATTGATGCCGAATTCGCTGTGGCGGCACAGATGTCGGCGGAAGAGTTCGTCAAAGTTGACCCTGAGAATGCTCAGGGGTTGCAGAGTCCGGCTGGTTGTGTCAGCAGTTTCCATGGCCTGTTCCTGAATTCACTGGAAGTCATCTGCGGCCTCAGCGGCTCTGCAGAACGGCACGAAGTCCGGCGGCCAGCAGTCGCCCGGTCGAAGTTCTCAGAGCCTCACCGATTGTCCCCGCAGCAGCCCGTATTTCTTCAACCGTCACGGTCAATGGCGGTGTAAACTTCAGCACTCCGGGCTGATACTGGCAGAAACCCATCAGCAGCGGAAACCGGCGATGCTGCAGCATTCTCAGCAGATACAGCTGCGGCAGTTTCAATCCGGCCCTCTGCAGCCAGTGTGCATCAGTCGCCAGTTCGATTCCTGCCAGCAGCCCGAAGACTCGCGTCTGCCGCACCAGCTGCAAACCTTCCAGCTCCCGCTCCAGGGCTGCCTGCAGATCTTTACCGGCTTCGCTGACACGGGCCGAAATATTTTCTGAAGCGCTCCGCTGGAGCACGTTCAACAGGCAGCGAAATGCTGTTTCATGTCTGAAATCTTCCCGCAGCTGCTCGGGCAGGCTGCTGCCGCGACTTTGCAGCAGATCCGCCACCTCGTCTGAATACAGCGTCAGAGCAAAGGGAAACATCATATCGCTGACGCCTTTTCCGAGTGTCATCAGATCGGGTCGCAGCGGTGTATGCGACGACCGCACGAAAGGCCCGGTGCGAAAAACGCCGGTCTGGATTTCGTCGACAAACACGAGAAATCCGGCTTTGCGACGTAATGTTTCCATCTTTTCCAGCAGCGACAGCGGCACCTCTCGCACACCGCCGACACCCTGAATCAGCTCCAGCTGCACCACGGCAGTCGGATGCTCGGCAACTGTCTTTTCAAGCTGCTCAGCCGCATCAGCAGCGAAGGGGTCTATCCAGGTCACATGCGGGTACAATGGCTGCAGGTGTTGGCGATACCATGGTTTTTCCGTGCCGGTGAGTGCGAGCAGTGTTTTGCCGCCGTAGCCGCCTCGGAGCACCACGACCTGCTTTGCAGGCCACGCTGCTGTCAGAGCGAGGCGAAGTGCGATTTCCACAGCGTTGGCACCGCTCACACCCGGAACCAGATTCGGCAGACCTGTGAGTTCCCCAAGCAGCGTCGCAGACTCACGGCGACAGTCACGACCCGCCAGCTGCTCGACTTCACTGCACCACGTCTCCGGGTTGTGCCCGCGAAGACTGCACGCCACTCCCCCGACACCGTCAAACAACCGACGCCCTCCGACATGGATGTAATGTCCCTCGGCCGTCACATCCTCGCAGTCAAATCCGGCAGCCACTATCAGCTTTGCAAGGGACGGGCTGAACAGACCCCTGAACACTCCCAGCAGTAACTGAGGGTCGATCAGCAAACCCTGCAGCTCCGGTCGCAGACGGTCGCTGAGCGCCGGCAGCAGCCGCGGAAACCATCGCAGAAAATGCTGTGTGGAAATCGTGTTCGGCTGGAAGGTTGTGGAATGAAACTGCGACATCTTTCGCTGCATCCACGTCGCATACAAATCCACTCGCGCAGAAAACGCCCCGAATGGGACTTCATGACCCGTGAACGACTGGTCAAAGACCACCACATCGGGAACAAAGTCACCCGCTGTTCGCGATAATTCCAGCTGTGCACTCTCAGCCGTCAGACCCACAATCACAAGTCCGCTTCGCTGCTGGAATCTCTTCAGCAGTGCAGCCAGCGGTATTCCGCCTGCCGCCAGCTCTTCAGCGGGAATTGCAACAACACCCGGTGCTGCTGTCTGATCCTGCAGAATCGGCAGCAGCTCTGAAACCGACAGCTGAACAATGCCCGGCAGAAAAACAATCCGTCCGGCTTCGAGTGTCTGCGAATCACGCACCTCTTCGCCGACAAACCCCGGTGGCCAGCCGTCTCCACATAAATACGTCAGCGGAGCTTCCGTAAGCTCTTCCGTGATATTCGCTGCTGCCGCCCTGCGATTCCGTGTGTATCGCAGAAGCTTAATCGCTCCACTGAGTGCCTCGCCGCCGGAATTGGCGAGGAAGGACGGATACCGCGGTTGTGCACTGGCAGCCGGAAACAAATTCCGAACACATTCACTGAGCACCACACAGGTTTGTGCCACACAGGGATTCAGATACAGCCGCAGCAGGTTCGGTACCCGCAGACGAATCAGGTCGCGACAGGTCTCGAGCACTCGCTGCGACGATTCCTCAGCAGACGATGACACGTCAGAAACTCTGCTTGCCCGGGTTTGAACGGGCTCCGGGAAGCTCTTCAGAAACAAACCGGCAGAAGACATCGCGGTTCCCTCGCAGCATGAATAAATCCACAGAAATTCGGTCCTCGGTGCAGCAGGCTGAGTGCTTCATTCCATCCTGTCGCATCCGCCGAAGCTGGATCTTCGACAGTGGCAATGCAGCGTGACGTGCCCAGAACACCCGAAACTCTTCAGCAGTCAAAAACAGCTCCACATGAAACGCAAACGTCCGCACGAACCAGTGAAACAGCGATGACACGACAGGTGTCTCTTCAAGCCGGTCCCAAATCCGGCCGATGCGGTCCCGGGGAAGCGCTGCGGCCCCACCGGAAGGCTCTGAGACCTGCCAGGCACGCACCATCACCTGAGTGTCAGTCGCTCGCGATTTGCGAATTTCCACGTGACTCGCCAGAGGATTCTCGAATTGCTCCAGCAACTGCTCAGCCGTCGGCGCCTCCAGCGGCGTTTCTTTCATCTCGAACGCCGTCCGCGGCTGTGTCAACAGCGTCATCCGCAGGAGCAGCCAGGGATGCTGCCGGTTATACATCGCCTCTTCAAAGAGCCCGTCCCCGCGGTCCGCCGCAATGAAACGCTGCTGTTCCCGGTCGTACAGCACCACTCGCTGAATCGCATCCCCAAGAGTGCTCATACGACTTCCCGAACCATGCACCGGAACAAAAAAACATGTCCCCATGCTGATCCAGGAAAAATTCGGCGTCACCGGCAGCTCCAGACCGTCGGCTGCCAAACGGTCCATCTCTTTTTTTTTCGTCACCCCGGCGTCCACCGTGACCACACCCCGATGCACTCGAATCTGCCCGGGAACCGACGTTGTGCACACCACCGTCTTTCCCGGAAACTTCCAGCCGAAATGGTTCACGCCGTGATTACAACCCGCCAGCTGAATCTGTTGCGGCGTATGCCGATTGCAAAGACTCACCAGATCCCCGAGCACACGTGGTCGCATCGTTCCCTGCAAACGATCCCGCAACTCGGGCACGACCAGCGAGACCACTTTCAGCAGCCCGGCGAACAGCCAACCGGCGCCAGTGCTCCGCAGAATTCCGGCTGCCAGTCGCCGCATCCGCGATTCGCTGTCCTTCAGGCCGCCAAACGCTGCCTCCGCACAGGGACGCCGTTTTCCCGGAATACTCAGCACTTGCTGAGAAAACTCGCCTTCCGGCATTTTCCCGAAACTGTCCCCGGAGAGTTCGAGTTCAATAATCCCGGCCAGCTCCTGCAACTCCAGACAGGGGACGCTGAATTGTGGCGGCAGAGCGGCCTGCAGACATTGCCACCAGCCCGGGGTATCCCTTGACGGATGCAGAACACGCCCGGTTCGCAGCACCGTCAACGACACTCTGTGACGACTTAATGACCCCGCAAACAGCTGCTCTGCCGCTGTCGCTGTACCTGAAGCATCACTCCGCAGAGAACCTGGGAGCACCAGCAGCACTTGTTTCACACCTGTGTGCACAAGCCGCTGTGTTTCCTTCAGACACCGCTCCCATTCCAGCCGATGCCGGCCCGGTACCACAACCACAGACCTCGCTGCACCCGCCTGCAATCGCCCCAGTGCTGCAGGAGAACACACTGTCCATTGCCCGGGTTGCATGGCATGAGCGTCCGCTCCCGATGCGCGGGACCGCATCAGCAGCACAGCCGCGGAAGCCTGCGAAAGCTCACTCGATACACCCGTGAACCACTGCTGGAGGTCCACGGCAAGTGAAGATGACAGACAACCCACCAGAAACATGCCTTCAACCTGCGGCACCAGTGACCTTGATGCCGGCGCGGACGACACAGGGATTTCCGCTTCAGACAATACAGCAACCATCACTCTGCTCCTCGCTGTTCGCCCGCTGACACCAGCCTGAACAACTCCGCTCGACACTGAATCGCCGTCCCGGCTGGCTGCTCGGCCGGCAGGCAAACACCCCGCTCCGCCAGCAGAATAACCGTGGAACCGAGTTCGAAAGTGGCCATCCAGTCGCCCCGCTCCAGCTTCACTGCGGGACTCAGGTTACAGGCTGTCACCCGTCGGGAACTGATCTGCAGCGGCGTCGGGAACGGATGTGTCAGACAACCCACTCCCCAACCGGCCACCAGCACTGCAAGAATCCGCCCGTGGTCTGTTTTGAGTTCCATCACCAGCCGTTCATTGAGCACAAACACCGGAAACTCTGCACGCTGATACGGCGGATGCACCAGCAGCCGGCGACCGGGGACGTGTACCAGCCTTGTCAGCTGTGCCGTAGCCGGCGAGAACACGCGATGACAATCGCGGGGAGACAAGAACAACGCTGCAAACTGCCCACCGCGAAATGACTGCACATCCGTTTCCGGACAAAGCGATTCCAGCGTGTAGCGAATTTGCTTGACATGGAACACACTGTCGTCCCGGATTGTCCCGGTCTCCTGGATCGTCCCGTCGACAGGTGATACAAGCACATCCGGGTGTGGACAGACCGGACGCTGTTCTGCACGCACCCCCCGCGTGAACAACTCGTTCAGGGAACGATACTCTTCCAGCGGTTTTTCCAGCTCATCCGTATCCAGTGCCGGATAACGTCCTCCATAAACGGTGCCATAAACCTTCCGCCGCAACGCAGATGTGGGGATCGGCATTCGTGACAGCTGCACGCCCAGCCAGGCTGTCAGCATGCCCGGCAGACCACCATGAATCCGCCGCGCCTGCTGAAACTGCTCCCAACGTACACGCATCACTCCGCTGCTCCTGCCAGCTCACATGGTACCCGCTTGCCGAATTCATCCAGAACGATGTCCGCAACACGAAGAGCATTGGCTATGATTGTTAAGGAGGGACCAACCCCGAGTGAAGTTGGCATGAAGCTTCCGTCCGCCACGAACAGGTCCGGACAGCCGAACATCCGACATTCCGGATCCAGCACTGCGTCGCGAACGTCAGTCCCGAACCGCAGCGTGCCGCACTGATGTGCCGCATGTTCGCTGGACGCCAGCTTGCCGCGCACACAGACAGCCGCACCGGTGTGCCTGAGCAGTCTGACCATTTCACCGGCCTGAGCCTGTGCACGCTGCAGATCGAAGTCCGCATAGCGATGTTCCAGCCGGATCCGCCCGTCTGTTTCCACCAGCACTCGATTGGCGACATTCGGGAGGTCTTCGATGATCCCGACGAGCGGCAGCAGGCGCGAACGAAGCCGCGTTAGCAGCCATGACGGGGCGTATCGCAGGCCGTATTTTCTGAGCATCGCCGGGCCTGGTGCCGGGAGCGACTGAATCAAGCCCATCTTCTGCGGACACTCCCGGGTTCCCAGATAGTAATCATCCAGCCCCACCTGTTTGATAAAGGTCTCATCCGCACCCGTTCGGCCGACAAAAACACCGACCACGAGCGGGGAACAATGCAGCATGTAATTGCGGCCGATGAGTGGATGGCTGAAGCCGGACTGCAGGAGCAGTGCAGGTGAACCGATTGCCCCCGCCGCCAGCACATACCGCCGCGCCCGCAGACGAAACTCACGTCCACTCTGACGGTCCCGAAAACGCACGGCATCAATCCGCTCATTCCCCGCTCGTTCGATCTTCAGAGCCTCGCAATGCATCAGTCGTCGCAGCGGTTTTGCCGCCAGTTCGCAGCTTCTGAGCAGATCTTCACTCGAACGCCGCGCACCCGTCGGACATTCAAATCCCGCACAGTGACTGCAGCGCAGACAACGACTGGAGTCAATTGCCAGCGGCAGACGCCATGGTTTCAACCCCAGATCCTCTGCTGCACGCATCAGCCGCGCTGAGATCGCTGCCAGCGGCAGACCTGCAGGTGCCCTGTCGTCGGTCGCACGTCCTGCCAGCGGAGCGTCCGCCACTCCATACAAACGCTCTGCCTCCGCAAACCACGGCAAGAGCCGGGAAAATTCCACTGGCCATTCATGCAGACTTGTCGGGATCCGCCCGGCGTAGTACCGGCCAGGCTGAAAGTCAGACTCCCGCGGTCGCACCAGAGCTGCCCCGTACAGCGACGTCCCGCCACCCGCCGTGCCACCCGTGTACAAACGCTGCGGACCACCATTTAAGAGAATTTCCCGGTCGTCGTACGGCTCCTTTTCCACCAGCGTTCGCTGCTCGTCCAGCTCACCGGTCGGACGCCCGGCGGGCAATCGCACCGGTCGCCCCCGTTCCGCCACAATGACCGACAGGCCCCGTTCGGCACACCGTGCCGCCAGCGTCCCGCCCCCGGCGCCGCTTCCAATGACCAGAACATCACAGTCGGTGCAGTCTGAATGATGCATTCGCGTTCCCACGTTGAGCAGTGAAATCGACTGCTGACTGGGAGCGTTTTCGAACAGTCTCACGAAGATTCTGTGAAGATCTCATGAATAGTCAGTGAATGATGAATCTCATATGAATATCACTACCTGTATACACTCATCAACTTCTCCGAAAACAAACCATCTCTGCTCGATTTCTTAATCTGGCTCACAAAGACTCCGGCAGCGTCAGATTGAACTTAACAATTGGCCTGGCAGAGTGCCGGTGAGCAGGAGTCGTTTCGATCCATGGAAGCAGCAGTCATTCAGCGTCAGTATGATGAAGTCATTTCGCTGCAGTACGATCAGGATCCCCAGAACACTACTGCCACCACTCTGGAACGAGCTCTTGACCATCTCGTTGATCAGGGTCTGCTTAGCGCGGCTTTGCCGCGTCTGCGGGTGCTGGACGTGGGCATGGGCACGGGGATGTTTCTGGAACGGCTGCGGCTGCGTTCAGAGCGACGAATCGAGCCATTCGGACTGGACATTTCGGCCCGCATGGCAGCGATTGCCCGCAACAAGCTTCCGGATCTGACGGTGGCCATCGATGATGGCGCCAATCTGGGGCGACACTTCAATGACGAGCAGTTTGATCTGGCGGCTTCGCATTTCGTGACGGGATTTGTGCCCCTCGAAAAGCTGGCTGCCGAGATCTTTGCGAAGCTGGCACCCGGCGGATACTGGTCCTATGTCGGCGGCACCATGGGGGGCTATCGGGAGCTGCAGAGGCGGGCAGCCAATCCGCTGCTCAAGCTGTTTTTCGGTGGTCGTACGCCCACTCTGCAGGGCATGATCGCCCCCGGAAATCTGGCTGAGGTGGAGACTAAAGTGCGTGCTGCGGGTTTCGAAATCGTGCAGTCAGAGGCATGGGAACCGGAGCTGAAGTTCCCGAACTTCGACGCCTTTATCGAATACGGATATCACGGTGGCTGGCTGACTCCCTTTATCGAAGAACTGGGACTGCATCGAGCTCCGCGCTGGCAGCGCCTGCTCCTGAATCTGCTCGTCTTTCCGGTCACTGATCATCACAGCATTGCCATGGCGGTTGCCCGCAAACCGCTGCAGGCTGAGCAGTTGGTCTGAGCGGAATCCCGGGCACATTGTGAAAAGGGGTGTTGCATGCGAATCGCGATTGTAGCCGAGGTGTTTCTGCCGAAGATTGATGGCGTCGTCGGGCGGACGCTGAACCTGATCCGCGGCCTTCAGGCCCGTGGTGATGAAGTGATCGTGGTCTGTCCGGCCGTTCCGGATCCCCGCACTTCCCCTGTGCCACTCGTCGAATTCCCATCGTTTTCGTGTCGCGTCTATCCTGACTACCACATCGGCATTCCGGCCGCTGATCTGGTCAGGCAGCTGGATGCCTTCCGACCGGACATTCTGCATTTCCTGAATCCGTTTGCTTTTGGTTTTCAATGCGCAAAGGTGCTCCGCAAGTCCCGCTGGACCGGACCGGCACTTTGGTCATTCCATACGCAATACGGTGAATTTGTCCGCAGCTATCCCGGCCTGCAGCCACTCTCACGGATCCTCTGGTGGCTGATGCAGCGACAGCACAACACAGCGGACTGCAATCTTACAGTGTCCACTGCGATGGTCAGTGATCTCGAATCACGGGGTTTTCAGCGAGTTCGCCTGTGGCCTCCTGCGGTCGACGCCGTTCGTTTCCATCCGTCGCACGCTTCCACAGAGATGCGGAATCGGCTGAGCGGTCGGCACTCAGACGCTCCGCTCCTGCTCACCGCCTCTCGCCTGGCACCCGAAAAAAATACTCGCTTCCTCTCCGAGATTCTTGATCGAGTCCCGGCGGCGCGGCTGGGGATCGTTGGTGACGGACCGGAACGAGCCTCTCTGGAGCGCCGTTTTGCCCGGCATGCGGCTCAGTTCACAGGCTGCCTGACCGGTTCAGATCTGGCCGCAGCCTATGCATCCGCCGACGTGTTTGTCTACGCATCGGAAACCGAAACCATGGGCAACGTCATTCTCGAGGCCATGGCTTCCGGGCTGCCCGTCGTGGCTGCCGGTGCTGGCGGTGTGAGCAGTCTGGTGGACCATGGAGTGACCGGATTTCTGTTCCGTCCCGGAAACGCTGATGAAGCAGCCGGCTACGTGCGCCGGCTGCTGGAGAACCCGGAATTACGGTCCGCCATGGCCGCTCGCGCCCTCTCGGACGCTCAAAGTCGAACATGGCAGCATGCAGCCGACAGTGTCCGCGCGGAATACCAGCGTGTCCTCGAAGCGTGGCAGCAGCGGCCGTCACCGATGCGGTCCCCCGGATTGCCGGCTCAGCTGTGCACCAGCCTGCTGGTCGCTGCCTTCCGCGGTCTGGCCAAACGTCGTACTCATGAAGTTTTCCACGCAAAGAATTCACCGGAAATCAGCTATTAACAGAGCCTGATTTTAACATCCGGATTCGATCATCATCCTTGACGTGTGCAGCATCAGCTGTTTCTTTTCATCCGCATAAGGCCTGCAGATCGGAAGCGTACATGGACAGAAGAACCCGCCGTGGCGCTGCCGTCAGACGCATGATCATCTGGGATCAGGAACTCACGTTTCTGCTCAATCGGCTTGTGCATCGCCGTTCCGCGCGTGGCTTTTTTTGTCTGATCAGTCGTCTGGGTAACGGTCGTCTGTGGTATGCACTGATGGCCATCCTGCCTGTGCTGCACGGGCTTTACGGGCTTCTCGCGTCTCTTCACATGGGCGTCACTGCACTGATCACTCTTGCAGTGTACCGGCTGGTCAAAGGTGCTGCTCAGCGACCCCGACCGGGTGCCGTCAACGAAGTCATTCTGCAGGGAACAGCAGCCCTCGATGAATACAGCTTCCCTTCCGGCCACACGATGCACGCCGTGATGTTCACGCTGGTGGCAACAGCGTGGTTTCCGGCCCTGCTTCCCGTTCTCGCTGTCTTCACCGCTCTGACCGCTGTATCCCGCGTCGTTCTGGGACTGCACTATCCCACCGATGTCGTGCTTGGAGCAGTCTTCGGACTGTTCATCGCCTGGGGCAGCCTGCTCGCCGCCGGTTTCTGACACCGGTGATGCACCAATTTCCGGACAGAAGAAAACACAATCGAACCGACCTCCATGGAGTCAGGGATGATGTCCGTTGCCGTCAGGCCTGCGCCCGCTCGTCCACTCAGGGACTCGAATCCCTCCCTCACCCGACCGCAGGTACCTTCACCCGGTGGGACGACCCGTACTCGCAGTCTGTTTCTGAGTGATCTGCATCTTGGCTTTCGCCACTCCCAGGCTGAAGCACTGCTCCACTTTCTCCGCAGTCAGCAGCCGGACTATCTGTACCTCATCGGCGACTTCATCGACGGGTGGTGCGTTGGTCGTCGCTGGTCGTGGCCACCAGCCTGCAGCGAAGTCGTCGGCCGCATCATGGAACTGTCCCGCAACGGAACACAGGTCAGACTTGCCATCGGCAACCATGACGCCCTCCTCAGGCATCCCCTGATTCGACACCTCATGCTGGAAACCGGTCTCTGCGAAGTTGCCGAAGAATTTCACCATCAGCTCGCCGATGGTCGTCGGTTCCTGATTCTTCACGGTGATCGCTTTGATTCCTGTGAACGCCTGCACCCACTCGCTTGCTGGGGCGTCGAACAGCTCTACGAACTGCTCCTCCGCACAAACACGCTCTGGAGCCGGCTGACCTCCTCCGTGCCACACGGTCCCGCATCATTCGCCGCGAGACTCAAAGCCCTGCTGGGAATCTCTGCCGGTCACATTCGCCGCATCCGCGAACTCATCATTCGCCACGCCCGCTGGCGCGGCTGTCACGGCGTTATCTGTGGGCATATCCACGAACCCATGACACTTGATGTCCAGGGACTCACCTACTGCAACACCGGTGACTGGGTGGAAAACTGCACGGCGCTTGTGGAAGACATTGACGGTCGTCTGCGGCTGATCTGGCCGACCGCCGGAAACGACTCAGACATCACAGACCATCGCTGCATGTCGAAATGACGCTGCCGGATCAGACCACGTGGGGATGAACTCCTGAGCAACGAAGCCGGTGTAGCCGGTTTCCAGAATAGCCTGCATCATCGCCGGATAGTGAATCTCCTGACGTCCATCCAGTTCGCATCGTCCGGGATTGCCTGCCGTATGATAGTGTCCGATCAGGGCATGATCGCGACGAATGCGACGAATGACATCGCCGTGCATGATCTGCACATGATAAATGTCGAAGAGCAGTCGGAAGCTGGAGGAATCCATGCGGCGGACGAGATGGAGGCACCTGTCAACGTCATCGCCGAAATAACCGGGATGCCCCTTCATCGGATGAGAATCATCCCTTGAATTCAGATGTTCAAGACAGAGCGTGACCCCGTTTTGTTCGGCATGACTGATCACCTGCTTCCAGCAATCCAGGCAGTTTTCTTCGGCCGTGGTGTCCGACATGCCTCGCACGGTCATTCCGGTAAACGTGATCACGGACTTTGCCCCGAACTTCACCGCCGTATCAATCGCCTCCCGCAGCTTCGCCACGCATTCCGCGTGATTGCCCCGATCCACCGGACCGGTTGCAAAACCATGACTGCTCACGAGCGATATCTGCAGACCCTTTGCACGAGCCTCCGGATAAAACCGACGATCGATACCCTCGATTCCCGGAACACCGGTCGACACGCACAGATCGATCAGCTGCGGCACCGGCATCGGGCTGTAGCACCAGCCCATCACGGACTGGCGGATCCTTCCATGACGGATTTTGAAGTCTGTCGGCACAGTCTGTTCGTGAGTGAGCTGTGCAGCAGCAGAAATTCCGGGAATGGCTGCGGCAGCCGCTGTACCCGACAGAAATCGTCGTCTGGAACCGGTCATGGATCTTCGCCCGCAAGACTTTCGATATTGAGTTTCGCGACCCGGGCTGCTTCTCTGAGCTTCTGCAGGACGAAAAACTTGTGATTAGCCACTGCCTGCTCGGTCAGATGCAAACGCCGGGCGACTTCGCGATTAGGCCATCCCAGCACGAAGATCAGCTCCACACACTTCAGCCGCTCCCACGCGCCGCTCTGCCTGAATTCTGCGATCAGCGGCCGGAGGACTGATTCGATCAAGGCCGCCTCTGACTGCGCTCGTTCGCTGCTGCGAAGCATGCTGGAAGCACCGCGGCCCGGACCTGTCAGATCCCGGGCTGCACCGTCTTTGGATTCGGATGTGAGCAGTGGAAGTACCGGGCGACGACCGGAACGCCGCAGAGCATCCACCAGCTTGTGCGCTGCTATGGAAAACAACCATGACTCCAGCGGCGTTCGTTCGTCGTAGTTCGGGAGCGCCTTGAGAAAACCAAGGAGTGTTTCCTGGACGACGTCTTCGGCGGCTGTCCGGTCCTGCAGACGTGTTCGAGCGTATGCCAGCAGTCGACCTTCGTACTGGTCGATGCACTGCTGCCAGGCTCGAGCTTCCCCGGCACGGATTCGCTGGATCAGCTGACGGTCGGCTTCACTGGCAGGCATGCAGATGCGGCTTTGAAGGTTGGAGATTGGCGACATGCGGTGCGTTTGGATCTTATCAGAAAACAAAATTTGTTGTAGAAGCATCATCAGAAGAGGCGGGCGAGGGTGTTGATAAGTGCGATTCAAATTACTTGAAGTGCTTGATGGCAAACACTTTACGTCAGAATCGTCGCTGTGAAAAACCGTGTTGCTCAGGCCCCGCAAAACGTTGAGCCCGGGGGTTCAGCAACACGGTCGCCCGGCATGGTCCAAAATGTACCCAACCCGCCTTGTGAACGCCGTCCGGAAAGCGCCGGCAGTTATCAACAGTTTGTCCACCAGGGAAAAGCTCATCATGGAAAGTTGTCACGGCATCTGTGCTGGAATGGTCATCGGCAGCCTTGCAGTGCTGATGAGCGTGGCAGTCGCAGACGAATATCCGGATGTCCGAACGGTGAAACAGGATCTGGAAGTCCCGCGGGTGCAGCCGGGCCCACCACGGTCCGGGACTCGGGTGTTGTATTCCGGACGAGGCGGGAAAGCGAGTAGTGAGCAACCTCAGGCGACGCTGATGCTGCCGGAAAACTGGACAGACAGAGAGAAATGGGCCGTTTTCGTTGAACTTCCGGGAAACGGTGGTTATCGGGATCCGCGTGGTGACGAGTGTACCGATCGCTGGGTGCTGCGACCCAGCCCTGCTCGCGACATCGCCCGAAAATGGCTGGAACGCCAGCGCGAACAACACGCGACTCCACGTTGAGTCCGCTGCCGGACGGCCTTTTCAGGGCGTCGGGCGTAAAAGCGGCAATCGATTCTGTCGATCGGAGCGATTGTCCGGTTGTTCAGCCGAAGTTCACCCGGAACCGGTGCGGAAACGTTGACGATTTGAAACAGAGGACGGGGGATGAGCTAGGGTTTGCGGGCTGGTGAACTTGAGAGTTTCTGGAATTTTGGGAAAGAATCAGTCAGAATCTTTCACCAATCTGCCATTAAATCTTGCAAACGCCGTCAAAAGGCTGCAAGATCTGTCACCAAACGTGCTCGAATCTGGCGGAATCTATGATGATCGTGGATGAAAGACGCTCCAAAATCCTCCAACTTGCCGAACAGGCGGGCTTCGTCTCGCTGCATCGTCTGGTGAGTGAGCTGGGGATCAGCGAATCCACGGTGCGTCGTGATCTGGATGCATTGGATGCAACGGGTCAGATTCAGCGAACTCGGGGCGGTGCCGTCTTCCTCGCGGACGCTCAGCCCGATTTCGACGCCCGACGACAATTGGCCACTCTGCAGAAACAGCGAATTGCTCGCCGTGTCGTGCAGATGATCGGCGAGGGTGAAACGGTGCTGCTTGACGGCGGCACCACAACGCTTGAAGTGGCCAGACAACTCACCGGCAAAACCCTGCAGGTGCTCACCAATTCGCTCCCCATCGCTGCACTGCTCATGAACCGCCCCGAAATCGAACTCATCTTCATCGGTGGCTACGTGTATCCGCGTACCGGTGTGGCTCTGGGTGACCAGGCCATTCAGGCGCTGCGGCGGCTGCATGTGAATCGTCTGGTGATGGGGACCGGCGGCATCACCGAAGAAGGACTCTTCAACAGCAACGCTCTGCTGGTGGACACAGAGCGTCAGATGATCGACGCGGCGGACCGCGTGACGCTGGTGGCGGACAGCAGCAAGTTCGGCCAGCGGGCGCTTTCGCATCTGTGTGCACTCGATGTCGTCGATGAACTTGTCACAGACGACGGCGTCAGCAGCGACTGGCGACGAATTCTGAGGGAACAGTCCGTTCAGCTGCAGGCAGTCACAGTGCTGGAATAAGTCTTAAGTTTTGAGTCTTGAGTGTTCAGTGTACCGTCAGCAATTTCATTCAGGTTTCGTTTATGTCAACAGCCACACCGGACGTTACAGAAGTCGAGCGAGTCGTTCGTGAAGTGCTCACCCGCGCCCTGCGGTCCACATCATCTGCTGCTGCCCGGGCGGCTGCGGCTGAAGGTGCCGGGGGCATTCCGGTGCTCCGAGCAGAACCGGAGGCGGCGGTTGATTCATCAGCGTCCTCCGCTTCAGCAGCCGCCGCAACTCCGGTCCCCGCAAAGCCCGCTGGTACGCGCAATCCGCTCGTGGTGAACATCTCTGCCCGTCACGTGCATTTGACTCAGGAGCATGTTGAGGTGTTGTTTGGCCCCGGCGCAAAGCTCACACCCGAAAAAGATCTCTATCAGGACGGCTACTACGCGGCAAAGGAGACGGTGGCTGTGGTTGGTCCCCGTCGTCGGATGCTCCCGAACGTTCGCGTGCTGGGTCCGTGCCGCAGCGATTCTCAGGTGGAGCTGGCGTTCACCGACGGGATATCGCTGGGGATTGATCTGCCGGTGCGGATCAGTGGCGACGTCAAGGGAACTCCCGGCTGCGTGCTCATGGGTCCTCACGGGGTGGTTGAACTGAAACAGGGCGTAATCCGGGCAATGCGGCACGTGCACATGGGTCCGGAAGATCTGGAATATTACGGTGTGAAGGACGGAGACATGATGCATCTGCGCATTGAATCTCCGGGCTGCACCACGGTGCTTGAGGACCTTGCCGTGCGAGCCGGCAGGGGGATTAAGCTGGAAGTTCACCTCGACACCGACGAAGGCAACGCGGTGAATCTGGAAAAGGCTGCAAAGGTAGAGCTGGTGAAACCCCAGTCCTGCCAGTGTAAGCACTAGGCGTTTGGCATTCGGCAATCAGCATTTCACGGCAGAGGACGGCCGTTTATTTGTTTTCCAGCGGAATTTCCGGAGGGGATTCGGGCTGGCAGGAGAGAGAAGCAATGGCGAAATCCGGTGAAGCACTTGGGATGATTGAGACGAAGGGCTTCGTGTGCATGCTTGAAGCCGTCGATTCCATGCTGAAGGCTGCGAATGTGCAGCTGGTGTCATGGGACAAGATCGGCAGCGGCTTTGTGACGGCCTTTATTTCGGGCGACGTGGCGGCCGTAAAGGCAGCTCTGGAAGCTGGTTCTGCTGCGGCATCGCGGCTGGGTCAGGTATCCAGCGCGGAAGTGATTCCGCGTCCGCACGAAGAGCTGTCAGCAATTCTGCCAAGACCGAAGGCGACAGCTGCTGCGGTGAAGAAGTAATCAGCGCGGCCGAACGCTGTGAAGCGGCGTTTTTGTAAGGGCCGTGTGGAGCGGTCCGGAGATCACGGGCATTTGAAAAAAGGAAAGCAGGACCATGAGTGAAGCGATTGGGATGATTGAAACCAAGGGTTTGGTGGCAGCGGTGGAAGCTGCTGACGCAATGCTGAAGGCAGCCAACGTCACGCTGGTAAAGCAGCTCAACATCGGCGCTGCCTACATTACGACCATCATTAAAGGTGACGTGGGTTCTGTGCGCGCAGCCGTGGATGCGGGTGCGGCAGCGGCGACGAAGTCCGGTGAGCTGGTCTGTGCGCACCTGATTCCGCGTCCGGAAGCCACACTGCTCGAATCGGTGCTTTGATTTGACAGGTGTTCAGCATCAGAAGGAGTCTGTGATGAAGGTGCTTGTGGCGAATCTGGGATCGACCAGTTTCAAGTATCGGCTGTTTGATCTTTCAAATGAAACGCAGCTGGCCCGCGGGGGTATTGACCGCATCGGGCAGCCGGGTGCGATGAGCGCCTGTTTCGTGGAGATTGGTGGTCGGCGAACAGAGCTGTCGCAGGAGGTTCCCAATCATGCGGCTGCGGTGGGCATCTGCCTGCAGCAGCTCACGGACCCCGCCAGCGGTTGTCTGCATTCCGTCGAGGAGGTCGGGGGAATCGGGTTCAAGGCGGTGTTTGCGGGAAGTCTCAGCGGTGCGCGGATTGTCAATGAAGCGCTCCTGCAGAAGATGGAATCGCTTTCCGATATTGCTCCAGCCCACAACCCGCCCTACGTCCGGGCGATGCGACAGCTGCAGCAGGCCTTTCCTCAGATTCCCCTCGTGGCTGCTCTGGAAACAGGCTTTCACGAGACGATCCCGTTTGAGCATCGGGCGTATGCGGTGCCGTATGAATGGTACACGGAACATGAGATCCGCCGCTGGGGGTTTCATGGGGCCAGTCACCGGTTCATTGCCGGCCGCACTGCTCAGCTGCTGGGACGCAGCGACCTGAAGGTGATCAGCTGTCATCTGGGCGGAAGCTCTTCGGTGTGTGCGATCCGGCATGGAGCCAGCATTGCGGCATCGATGGGCATGAGTCCTCAGGGCGGCCTGCCGAACAACAACCGAGTGGGTGACTTTGACGCCTATGCCATTCCGGTGGTGATGAAAGCCACAGGGATGACATTTGAACAGGTGCTCGCAGAAATGTCCTCGAAGGGCGGACTGCTGGGCATCAGCGGACTCAGCGGTGACTGCCGGGATCTGGAAGAAGCGGCGGCCAAAGGCCACGACCGCGCCGAGAAAGCTCTCAAGCTCTTCGAAGCCTCCATCCGCTCTTACGTTGGCGCTTACATGGCGCTTCTCGGCGGAGCAGATGTGCTGGTGTTCACGGGCGGTATTGGTGAGAACAGCGAACGGATTCGGCGGAATGTCTGCCGGGACATGGAATGGGCTGGAATGGAACTGTGTGCGGACAGGAATGCGGGCATGAAGGGAGAAGCCCGCCTGAATGCTGACCACAGCCGCGTGCAGATCTGGACGGTCCCCACCAACGAAGAGCTGGTGGTGGCACGACAGACGGCCGAGGCAATCCGCAGCCGGCTTTGATTTTTCAGGTTCTCCTCAGGGTGTACTCCCATGTTTCTTGCAACCATCACTGGCAGCCTCGTCTCCACTCAGAAAGTCGATGCCCTCATCGGGCAGAAGCTGCTGCTGGTGGAACCGCTGCGGGTGGATGAAAAGGACCAGTCAGCGCTGAAGCGAACCGGCCGGTCATTTGTGGTGGTGGACACCGTGGGGGCCGGTGAAGGTCAGGTAGTGATGTGTGTGCAGGGCTCCAGTGCCCGCTTCACGCCCGGCACGAAGGAACTGCCGATTGATGCGGCGATTATCGGCATCGTGGATTCGGTGCAGGTGAAGTCGCAGATGGTGTTCAAAGCCGGGGATGCAGTGTGAGCTGGAGTGCGGGGGTGCGGGTGTTGGTACGGGTGTGAGCGATGATGTGTGCAGGAGGGCTGCTGTCATGTCTATGCTGAGTGAAGAAATGCAGAATGCAGAACAGTCAGACTTGTCTGAGCAGGCAACCGGAGTGCTGCGAAGGACACAAATCATTGTTTTCGCGATGGTGATGGGAATTCTGATGATCGCGGGAATCCTGTTGTCCGTCGTTGACGGAGAACTGAAAAGCGACATCGGTCTGCTCGGAAAGCTGGGACTGGCGATGGCTGGCGGCAGTCTGGTGATGAGTGTGGTGATTCCAGGCGTTCTGAAGTCCGGCCGCGGTGGCGAGCACGCTTTGGAACTCTGGTCAAAGCAGGTGGTGATCGGCAGTGCGCTGCTTGAGGGTGGGGCTGTCATGAACCTGATAGCGATGCTGGTTGACGAGTGCTGGTATTCGCTTGCCGTGGCCGGGGCAATCACAGCAGTGCTGCTGCTGCGGTTTCCCACGAAATCACGACTGCGGGTGTGGCTGCAGCTGCGGCAGCAGGACGGGGATTCAGGGGCCTGATTCGGGACAGTCGGGCCGGGTAGTCTGCGGTCGTGCGCTGTGGCGTGGTGAAGACTGGAATTTTTATCCGGCGAACGAGTGTTGCCGGGGATTGAAGACAGGTGCAGCAGGAGCTGTACGGGGCATCTGGCAAGGGAGAGCCGCGACAATGGAAACTGAAACGTGGTACAGGCAACGGAACAGACAATTCGTCAGGTAGTCCAGGAAGTGCTCATTCAGCTGGCCGGTCGCGGCGGAGCAGGAGCTCCCAGTGCGGCTGCGAACCGCTGGGGTGTGTTTGATTCCGTGGACGAGGCCGTCGCGGCTGCTCAGCGCGGCTTTGAACAGCTCAGCCGCGCCTCCATGGAGCAGCGGCGCACGGCGATTGACATCGTCAAGCGGATTTGTGATGAGCAGGCTGAAGAGCTGGGGAAGCTCGAATTTGACGAAACCAAAATCGGCCGGCTGGAACATAAAATCGCCAAGCTGAAGGCGATTAAGACGGTTCCCGGCGTTGAGTTTCTGCGGACGGATGCCGTGAGCGGCTCAAACGGCCTGACGATTACCGAATACGCTCCGTTCGGCGTCATCGGCGCGATCACTCC
>CAZLOQ010000023.1:0-49933 GCA_964561125.1 uncultured Chitinophaga sp.
GGGCTGGTGGAACTGGCCTTACAGGCCGAAATCGCAGGGGGAACTGGGAAGTGGGCAGTGAGAAGTGAAAGGAACGTCGAACCTGGCGATGTCCAGTTAGTGACGCAGCATGAGTTGCAGCAATCTGACAATCCGGACATGCCGCCGTCCATCTAAGGTACCTGGGCGCGGAATTCCTCAACAGAGATTTTGCCATCTTTGTCGGTATCGAACTTCTGAAAGCGGGTCGCAGTGGCTGCAGGGTCACGATTGATGGCTGTTGCATTGAATTCGTCAGCATCAATGTGACCGTCACGGTTCTGGTCACGCGCGATGAAGCGCGCGGGTACGAGCGGGGAATCGGGGTCGGCGGCGGACCTGTCAGCGGAATTTCCTTTGCGGTTTTTGAGCTGAGCCGCAGTGGCGGAGCTGGGTTTGGGTTCAGGAATTGCGGACAGGATTTCAGTGAATCGTCTGCGGGCCGCGGCAGCTTCGGGGTTCTCGGCGGGATTAACTTCCGCATATCCGCTTCCATTGCGGCTTTGACCGCAGTCAATCAGGCGTTCGCCGCGTCCGCCTTTGTCGATTTCAAGGAGCCAGCGTGAGTCGCGGAGGATGCGACCGTCGTCGAGGTGACTGTAGATCCACTCGCGATGGCTGGTGGTTTCGCCTTTGAGGAGTGGCAGGAGGCTGCGGCCGTCGAAGGGGATGTCAGCCGGGAGTTTTGTGCCGGCAAGGTCGGCCAGTGTGGGGAGGATGTCGGTGAGGTCGGCAAGGGCATTCGAGACAACACCGCTGCGGACTCCCGGCCCGCGGATGATACAGGGAACTCGTGCCCCCAACTCCGTCAGAGTCCCCTTGCCACTCCCGGCCGTTCCGTTGTCACCAATAAAGATGACCACCGTATTCCGGTCCAGCCCGGATTCGTGGAGTGCGTCCAGCAGTCGCCCCATGAGAACGTCAAGGTATTCAAGGTTGGAGCGAAAACCTGCGGGCAGTCGTTGACCGGGACGCGCCGGATCGGGGGTTTCGAGGTGGGGGCCGTGAGTGAGTGGTGAGGTGTAGTAGATGAAAAACGGGGTCTGCCTGGCTGAGCTTTTGCGGGCGAAGTCAATCACAAACTGATTGAAAAAATCCGGTCCGTAATCGCTCGGCTGCGTCGGCAGATAACGGCCGTTCTCCACGATGCAGGGGTGCCAGTAGCGACTGGCGTTGCCGCCTTTTTCATGTGCCGGATGACGAATTCCGGCTGGCAGATTGTGGTCGTAGGCCCACATGCGGTATTCATCGAAGCCCGTGTCGTGAATGAGTGTCGGTAATCGACCGCTCAGCTGCCACTTGCCGGCCATGGCAGTGGCGTAGCCGGCTGCCTTCAGCAAATCAGCGTGGGTGAAATGACTGCCGATATCGGCCTGAGGAGAATCTGCGGGCGGGCGAAAGGCAGGGTTTGACATGCCGAGAAACCCATTGTGGAAACCATATTGGCCGGTCATCAGAGCCACGCGTGTGGGCGTGCAGAGGGGCATGGCGTAGAAGGTTTCCAGCCGCGTGCCTTCAGCTGCAAGACGATCGAGATTTGGCGTCTGATGCTGCGGATGTCCGTAGCAACCAAGTTCCTTTGCACCGAGGTCATCGGCCAGAATGAGAATTACGTTGGGGGGTTGTGCGGCAGTGGCGAAGGCGACGGCCGGGGGGGCGAACAGCAACAGGGTGAGGAAAAGTCCGGCAACGGCTTTCATCAAGGGAGCTCCGGGATGGCAGAGAAGCCATGATGACTCCCTGCGAAGAGTTCATCGCTGATAAATCGGCAGATATCCGTATTCGATCGTCAGAGCCAGTACAGCCAGCGACGTGGAATAGACCTTTCCAGCCTGGCGTTCGGTGCCGTCTTCCGGAGTCCAGAAGCCTTCCGGATTCTGCAGATCAAGGATGGTTCGATAGAGCGGTTCGCGGGATTGTTTCCATTCCTCGCCGCCAACCTTATACATCCCGACTGTGCAGTAGTAAGCGCCGTAGTAGAAATAGTGCTCGCCGCGGGTCAGCGGTCGCGAGAGGATCAGGCGGGCGGCGGAGAGCGTTTCCGGGATCCGGTGTTCTCCGCAGACCTCCAGTGCCGTGATCCCGGTCCCGGCGCGCGTGATGCTGCTGCCGTGGCCCACCATATAACCGAAACCACCGTCGTGCCTGACGTGGAGCTTTTTGAGGTAGGCCACTGCGCGGTCGATGTTTTCGGCCGGCACGTCACACCCGATATCCCGGGCTGCCCTGAGCGCCAGCAGCTGCCAGACACTGACGCTCAGGTCGGAATCACCGCTGGTTGGCTGGTATCTCCAGCCGCCGTCATGTTCCGGGGGCTTACGGTGGTTCTGGGCGTCAACGATCAGTTTCACGGCCTTCTGAAGAGCTTCGCGGCAGAGTGCAGCCTGGTCCGGATCGACCATGCCACAGACTTCGGCGAGCATCAGAGTGGCAATGCCGTGGCTGTACATCGGTCCATGCCCGCGTTCACGTCCGACAAGCAGGCCATTGGGTTGCTGCTGGGCAACCAGCCACGCGACGCCTCGCTGCAGGTGCCGCGCATAAGGGCCTTCCATGGGGACGTGGCCGGCAGCCAGAAAGGCCATGATCGCGAGTGACGTGATCGCTGTGGATTCACCGAAGTCATTCGTCGTCCACGCGCCCGAAACCTGCTGTTCACCCGCGACCCACTGCAGTGCACGCTTGACGGACTGATCGATTTTGTCATTGAGTGCTGCGTCGACTTCGTCGGCAGAGGCGACTTTGGAAAGACCAAAGGTGGCAGCAGCGAGTGTTGAAATGGCCCGGCGGCGGGAATGCAGCGGAGGAAACATGGCTTAGTTCCCTTTGTCACGGTCGGCGAGCCTGCGTTTGCCACGCAGCACGATACCGCCCTCTGCAACGACCTTTTGCACTTTGGCGGCCGGGTCGGCAGCCGGGTTGAGCGGTTCAGGGACAGGTTGAGCAGCAACGCCGGGGAGCAGTTTTTGAAGGGCTGCAGGTTCCGCCGGAATCTGTCGGCGGGGAGGAGCGGTGAAATTGAGCAGTCGCGGGTCGGCAGGGTCGAATGCAGGCGGCAGAGCATTTGCCTGCACACTCATTGACCGGAACGAAAAAGACTGAATCACTGGAAACAGAAACACACCGCCACAGGGGCCTGCTCCCCAGACACCGCTGCAGCAGACTGGTGCGATCGGGCTGCAGATCCATGCATCCACGGCAGCGAATTCCGGCCACGGACTGCCTGCGAGGGGAATGGTGGGATAGAGCACTCCTGTGCCTCCCCACGATGTGCGCCACAGCGGCAGAGGAGGAGCCTGGATCACAAGCGGATATGGGCTGTAAACGCCGCCACACCACGGCAGCCCGGGATAGCCGAACCCGAAGCCGCCGGAAACCAGTCTGCCGGTATCGAACACGCTGAACTGAGGTCCCGAAGGGAAATAACCATTCGCTGGCAGGGGGCCGGCGTGCCCCAGCACCTGGCTGCCGGTGTTGCGAAACGCCTGTTCCCAGCGACCGGACTGGGAAAATGCATGGTCCCAGCGGCCGGTTTGAGCGGACGCGGGGGGCAGCAGGGCACACAGGGTGGCCAGCAGAGCGGAAACGGAAAGCCACGAAAGTCCGGCTGCCTGCATGGAAGGTCCCCAGATCAAACGGCGCAATTCAAACGGCATCAACAGGTCGCGGCGAGTCACAGAGAGCGACGATGAACGCCGCCTGCAGCAGTTTCCGGTGTTCGGAGTGATTCGGCAAGAGAATCCTGGTAAAAAGGTGGGAAGCGTGGCGAACGCGAGCAACGGCGGGGCGGTAATCATCGCGGCGGTGGTCAGCCGACTTGCGCCCGCTCCCGCATGCTTCCGCCTGCCTGGCGTTGCAACCCGCAACGCCAGGCGGTCGATGCCTGAGATGCTGAGCGCAGTCTGAGACGCTTAGAGCTGCTGGATGCGGCGGCAGATGGCTGCGGCCATTTCCTGAGTACCGACAGCGGTCGGATCGTTGCGGTCGACTTTCATGTCGTAAGTGACGTCTTTGCCTTCGGCGATGACGTCAGCGACGGCCTGTTCGAGCCTGGCAGCGGCCGTTTTTTCGCCAAGGTGTTCCAGCATGAGTTTGGCGGAGAGAATCAGGGCGGTGGGGTTGACCTTGTTCTGGCCCTTGTATTTCGGGGCACTGCCGTGGGTGGCTTCGAAGATGGCACCATCGACACCGATATTGGCTCCCGGAGCCACTCCGAGTCCGCCGACGAGTCCTGCGCAGAGGTCGCTGAGGATGTCACCGTAGAGGTTGGACATCACAAGCACGTCGTACTGTTCGGGTTTCTGGACGAGCTGCATGCACATGTTATCGATGAGCCGTTCCATGTAGACCACGCTGCTGCCGTTGAGGCGTCCGGCGTTGGCGGACGGGGAAGCAGCCACGCCGGCAGCCAGCTCGGGCCATTCGTGTCTGGCACCATAGGCATTGGCAACGGCGCGAGTGACATCGTACCAGAGCCCGTCGGTGAACTTCATGATGTTGGCTTTGGAGATTGAAGTTACCGAACGGCGACCGTGGTCCACGGCGTATTTGAAGGCGTAGTCAGCGATGCGAGTGGTGCCTTCGACGGATATCGGCTTAATGCTGACACCCGTGGTCTTCAGCCCCGTCGAAATCTTCCTGCCGGTGGCTGCTTCGTTGATCTGGCCGATGAGCCGTTCGGTGACAGCTTCGCCGGCCTTGAATTCCACACCGGCGTAAAGGTCTTCCGTGTTTTCCCGGACGATCACCAGATCCACATTGCAGGATTCGAAGAACGTGCGGACGCCCTTGTAGGTTTTGCACGGACGCACACAGGCGTAGAGTCCCAGTTCCTGTCGCAGGTACACGTTGACACTGCGGAATCCCTTGCCGATTGGAGTGGTGATCGGTGCTTTCAGGGCAACCCCGTTGGCACGGATGGATTCGAGCACGCTTTTGGGCACTTCGCCTTTTGCCTCAATGACCTCAATGCCACACTCCTGCACATCCCAATCAATCTTCACTCCCGTGGCCTCGACGCACTTTCGAGTGGCTTCAGCGATTTCAGGACCAACACCGTCACCGGGCAGAAGAGTAACCTTGTGCATTGCGAATCTTTGCAAACGGGGAAAATGAACGAGACCTGGCCTGCCATACGGACCAGGGGCTGCAAACCTGGACAGTAGCAAAAGCCGGGCGTTGCTTCAATCACGGGGCAATGAATCCCCGAAAGAGCGGCCTGAACGCTGCCCGCACGCCGCACCCGGCCACACCCGGCCCCTGAAACAGTGACTCTGTTTCAGCCTGCTGTCTGGTTGTGCTGCGAAATCGCCTTCAGCGCTTCCGTTACGTGGGCGTCAGAAGCCAAAGCAGCCGAGAAGACCTGGCGGATAATGCCATCCTGGTCAATCACGTACGTCGCCCGGCCAGGCAGCAGTCCAAGCGTCCTGGGGACCTGAAAAAGCTTTCGCAGAGCTCCGTCGGAATCGGAGATCAGCGGGAACGGCAGCGCATTCCGCTCCGCAAACTGCCGATGACTGCTGTCTGAATCCCCGCTGATCCCGATCACCTCAAACCCGGCGTCCACAAATTTCGCATACGAATCACGAAACGCACAGGCTTCCGCCGTGCAGATCCGCGTGCCGTCTTTGGGGTAGAAAAACAGGACCAGTCCGCGCCGACCGAGCATTTCGCTGAGCTGGAGCTGCTGGCCGTCAGCTGTGCGGGCTGTGAAATCGGGAGCTTTGGTGCCTGGCTTCATGGTGGTCTGTCGCTGGTTAATGTTCACCGGAATCTGCCGAGTCGCTGCAGATGTCATTGATCCGAATGCAGCAAAATCAAGCAGAATCCACTCGGAATTTTCTGATTCCGGAAGATCACCCCACAGGAGCCTCCCTGCCGGAAATGCCCATGTCGATATTTCCATGGGTTCATGGTGACGGTCGTTTCCACTACTTGCCCGCCATCGGTATGCTTCTGAACTGTGGACACACTCGACCGTCCATCCTCCACGCGGTCTCCAATCTTCTTCCCGGAGTCCTCCATGCGATCTGCCCTGCGTCCTTCGGTGCTGGTGTTCACATTTCTCGCTGCTGCCGCCGCAGCCCTTCCTGCGGCTCGGGCTCAGCAAACGGATCTGCCGGCGTTCCTCGCCAAAGGTCAGCTCGCAGAAGCAGCAACATCCCTTCAGCAGGAACTGGATCGACCCGGGGCTGACACTTCGCCGCTCCGCTTTCGGCTCGGTGTGGTCCAGTTTCTCCAGGCCGTGGAAAAGCTGGGTCAGGCCCAGTACCGCCATGGTCTGATGTCCAGCAGGCGGCTGGCGATCCCGCTGCTGCGGCTGCCGCTGCCTCCCAACCCTGACCCGGAACAGCTCACCATCGACAAAGCCCGCGCCTTCATCGCCGACTTTCTTGAGGGCCTCAAAACCGCTGAAGCAACTCTGGCCGCCGTCAAACCGTCCGGTGATGTGCTCACACTGGATCTCACCACCGTCTGCATTGACCTCAACGCGGACGGCAAAATCGTCGGCAACGAATCGCTCGTTTCGATCGTGAATACGCTGATGCGCGGCACCGGCAATAACCTCGACGAAGATGGCATGCAGGTTTCCTTCGACGACGGCGACGTACTCTGGCTCCGCGGATACTGTCATGTCATGTCCGCTTTCTGCGAAGTGGTGCTTGCCTACAACTGGGATGATCTCTTCGAACGCACGGCGCATCTGTTCTTTCCCAGCACAAAAACGCCGTATCTGTTTCTGCTTCAGGAACGCGGCGGGGATGCTCCATTCACTCTCCAGAACGGTCTCGATCTGATCGCCATGATTCACTGCCTGCATTTCGAAGTCCGCGATCGCGAAGGCCTGCTCCGGGCTCTGAAACATCTGGAACAGGTCCCGCAGCTCAGCCGCGATTCATGGGAACTCATCAACGCCGAAACCGACAACAGTAACGAATGGCTCCCCAATCCCCGGCAGACAGCCGCTCTCAGCCCGCTCCTGCGGATCACCCCGGAAATGCAGTCCCAGTGGAACCTGTTTCTCGACGAAATGGATGCCATTCTTCGCGGCGATACACTCGTGCCCTTCTGGCGCGGGATTCCCGGCGTCGACATCTTCGACCCCGATGGTGTCCGTTTTCATCCGAAACTGGGCATCAATGTCCGTCGGATCTTCACCGAACCCCAAACCTTCGATCTGGTGCTCTGGGCTCAGGGTTCCGGAATGGCTGCATTCCTTGAAGAAGGTCCGATCACCCAACCCGAACGCTGGTTGCAGATCACTGACGCGTTTCGAGGACAGTTCATGTTCTTTGCAGTCTGGTTCAACTGACGCCGGCCTGAAATGCCACGTCAGGCGGCATCCCACCGGAATTCGCCCCGGATCCACGGACCGTTACTCAGCCTGATCCGCCTGCCTGTTCCTGCCGGCCGTAATGGCCATTCCGTCCAGCCAGATGGTCAAAGGCGGTGCGCCCCACGAGTCGAAGGCGATGGAGACGGCATGGATCTCCTTCGGCAGCTCACCGTCACGTTTCCAGATATCGCTGCCGCTCAGAGGGATTTCCAGAAGTCTCCAGCCTTCGCGCTCCTCGTTGTGCTGCAGCTCCCGCATCAGGTCACGTCCCGATGCGGGTTCAAGATAACACAGCTGGCCAGCGGGACCGTGCAGCGTGAGGAACGGGCCACCCTGCCAGCCGGTCACATCAGGATTGATCGCCCTGAGCCACACAGAGAACTGCTGCTGATCACTGGCCGCAATCCGCAGAGACTGATCAGCGGGCCATGTGAGTGCCGTGCGGAAGCCTGCATACGGCGCGATGCGGACTCGGAGTGCCTGCTTCCCGATCAGTGCGGTGTCGCTGTCGACGAAGAATTCACCCCGCGAGAGCTGCTGGTCGCTCCGGGTGCGGTCGTGAAAGTCGCTGATCGACCAGCCGGTTGCGCTGTGTTCTGTTCCCAGTTCTGTCACGGGAGTAACGGCATAGATGTGGTGCCAGGCGAGTTCTGTGCGTCCGCGGAGTGTGGCATTGAGTCCGATACGGTGGAACCCGGGGCGATCAGGAGTGAGCTGGAGCGTGTTGCCGGGCTGGAGCGGCGAGTCGCCGACCTTCCAGACAAATTCGGGCTGTTCTGTGGTGGGCGGCACGAGCACAGCCTGCAATTCCGCGAGGTCTCCGACCGTAACAACCTTCGGTCCCTGAACGGCCACCCGAAACTCAGGTGCCGGCTCCGCTGTCTGATCGAGCGACACATCGCGGATGTTCTGCACATCACCATCCCAGAACTGGTCTGCGGCGCTGTTGTGCTGAAACTGGTTTCCTGCGAGTGTAATCCAGTCGGCGTACCGGCCATAGATCCCCCAGCGATTATCGTGGAGCTGATTGTCTTCCAGAATCCAGTGCCATGCCCGCCATTTTTTGCCCTGCGAAGAAAGATCGCCAAGCAGCGCAATCCCGGCACCGTTGTTGCCGACACAGCGATTGCCGCGGGCCAGCGTGTGACTGGAGGCACCAAACATAAACACGATTCCCGCATGGCCGGCATCCGGGAGGTGGGGCGAGTTGTGATGACCGTCGGCAAGTCCGTTGTATGACGCTTCGTTGCTGATGAGTCGAGTCTGGTCGGAGCCACCCAGCCAGAATCCGTAGCTGCAGTGATTTGCTGTGTTGGCGACAAAGGTATTGCGTGGCGCCCAGCATTCGATCCCGTTGTTGTTGGCGTAAGAGCAGTCATTGCCTTCGAAGTGATTATCGGTACTGCACCACCCGTTGAGCACTCGCACAAAGATCCCGTCACCGCCATGGGTGCAGTCATTGTGCAGAAACACATTTTCACAGGAACCGCTTTCGATCAGCACACTGGTGGAGTCGCGGGCGTGCACTTCGCCCGGGGCGATGCGAATGCCGCGGCTGAGGTTGTTGCGGCGAATGGAATTGCGACAGGCAGTCCAGAGCTTCAGGCAGGTGTTGGAACAGCCGGAAAAGTCGTTATCGACCAGCAGATTATCGCTTGAATCCAGCAGCACACAGCCATCCCAGACACGATTGGCGCGATTTCTGAGCAGTGTGGAGCGGCTCACATGATCCAGCAGCAGACCGCCACGACGCCCGTTTTCACCCCAGCCGAATTCGGGGTCGTGAAAGTTGTCGGAAAAGTTGCAGTTTTCAATGAGCCAGCCGGAGCCGTTGCGAATGACAAGGCCCGTCTCCCAGCCGCGCGCATTGATGTTGCGAAGAGTCACATTGGAAATGCCTTCAGCCAGAACAGCCGTGCCGCGGAATTCCTTCGCAGCGGTGCCGGAATCGGCCGGAGTCCCGATCAGCCACGCGCCGTTCCCGTCAACGGTCACTCCGGAACGTCGCACGATGATCGCCCCGTACGTCCGGCCGGGATCAAGCGTCGTATCGGCCGTGATCTCAAGAATCCGTGGGGTTGGTTCCTGAGCAGCGGCGGAGAACGGGAAAACAGCGGACAGCAGCAGGAGAACTGCGGCCGTGTCGGCGGACAGCAAGCGAAGCATAACCGGGCTCGGAGGTGGTCGTGGAAGGTGAATTCACGGATGCTACTCGAACGGATCGCGGACCGCACGGCCACGCCGATGATCTGTCGGACGGCAACCCGCGGGCCACGAACTCTGCTGTGACTGCTGCTGTTGTTGTGGCGAACACCGCAGCCCCCCACGGGCTTGCCCCCAATGCGGCCTACTCTTAGCGGAACGGCGCGAGCCGTCCGGTGATGGATGCTGAGATTTTCTGGCGTTACCGGACGGCTCGCGCCGTACCGCTGCTATTTGGAGCCGAAAGCAGGTGGCATAGGGCTCGCCCCGTCGGAACTAAAGGTTCGTAGCCGCTTCACGCCGCCAACGCCCCCTGGCTTCAGACAGAAGGGGCAAAACGTGCCAGGGCAAAAGGTGCCATGCACCTTGACGTGAAGAAGTCAGCAGCCTGCCCGCGTGAATTTCTCTTTCTGCACGCATAGAATTCCCGCGATGTCCTTTCCAGCCCCCCTGATTACTCACTGCTGTTTCCTTGCCGGTCCGACGGCATCGGGGAAGTCTGCGCTTGCGCTGTTGCTGGCGGAACAGCTGGGGGCTGAGATTCTGGCGCTGGATTCGATGACCGTTTACCGTGGCATGGACATCGGGACAGCGAAAGCTGATTCGGCTGAGCGTGAGCGGGTGGCCCATCATCTGCTGGACCTGGTGAATCCGGAAGACGAATACAGCATCGCAGACTACCTCACCGCCGCGGCCAGTGTATCACAGCAGGTGCTGCAGCGGGGGAAGGTGCCTCTGTTCGTCGGTGGCTCCGGGCTGTATCTGCGGGCTCTGCTTCGCGGGTTTTCTCCGGGGCCTGCGGCCAATTGGGACATCCGCGAACGCTGGAATGCACTCGCGCGGGAACGGGGGCCGGAATGGATTCACAGGGAGCTGCAGCGGGTGGATCCGCCGACCGCCGCGCGGCTCCACCCGCAGGATCTGCGACGAATCATTCGGGCGCTGGAAGTGCATGAAGTCACGGGACGACCGATTTCGGCGGAGCAGCAGCATGGACCGCGGGCAGCAGCATTTCGACCGCGCCTGGCTGTCTGGCTGGATCCGCACCGCGACGTGCTGCGGGAACGTATCGCACAGCGAACCCGGCAGATGCTGGACCACGGCTGGCTCGAAGAATCCCGACGACTGCTCAGTCACCCGGCCGGTCTGAGTCGTACGGCGTCCCAGGCGCTGGGATATCGGGAACTCTTCCAGCATCTGCAGGGTGAGCTGTCGCTGGACGAGGCGGAGCAGCGTATTCGGATCAGCACCGGTCAGTTTGCGAAACGGCAATGCACGTGGTTTCGCAGTCTGGAGGAATGCAGGCGACTGGAACTGTCCGGCCGTGAACGTCCCGTTGAAATGCTGGAACGGCTCTCATTGCTGACTGGCGGATTTGCCCCCGCGAACTCTCTGCAGTAACATCCCGCGTATGCCAGCCATCGAAGTCCGGGATCTGTGTCGTCAGTACAAAGTCTATCGCAAGCGCGAGGGCCTGTGGGGCGCTTTGCGCGGGATGTTTCACCGCGACTACGAAATCGTCTCGGCCGTGCGCAACGTCAGTTTCCGGATCGAACCGGGCGAAATGGTCGCCTTTCTCGGCCCCAACGGCGCCGGCAAAACCACAACGCTCAAGCTGCTCTCAGGGCTCGTGGTTCCCACTTCGGGCACGGCAACAGTGCTCGGATACGTCCCCTGGCTGCGGGAAAACGCATATCGGCGTCGTTTTTCGCTCGTCACAGGCCAGAAGGAACAGCTGTGGTGGGACCTCCCTGCTCAGGAATCGTTTCGGCTGCATCAGGAAATCTATCGCATTCCGCCGGCCGACTATCACCAGCGGCTGACGCAGCTCACTGAACTGCTGGATGTGGTGCGGCTGCTGTCACGCCCCGTGCGGGAACTGTCGCTGGGGGAACGGATGCGGATGGAACTGATCGCAGCGCTCCTGCACCGCCCCGAAGTGCTCTTCCTCGACGAACCCACCATCGGTCTGGATGTCGTCAGTCAGCGGCGGGTGCAGGACTTTCTGCGAACCTGGCAGCAGCAGTATCAGATTACAGTGATTCTCACCAGTCACTATATGAAGGACGTCGAAGCTTTGTGTCGGCGGGCAGTGATCATCAACCAGGGGCAGGTGATTCACGACGGTCCGCTGGCAGCGATTCTGGATCGCTTCAGCCGACATAAAATTGTTGAACTGCAGTTTTCGGACAATCGCATCCCTGAAGATCTGGCGCGCTACGGTCGTCTGCTGGAGACACGTGCGGCACGAGTGCGTCTGCAGGTGGAAAAACAGCGCGTCTCAGCGGTGCTCGCCAGCATCCTCGACAGGCACTCCGTGGATGACATCAGCGTGCTCGAACGACCGCTGGAGGATGTCATCGCGGAGCTGTTCGCGGTTGCGTCAGAGACGACTTCGGCAGGAGACAGCTGATGAATGCCGCAGAAACCACGCTGGCGGAAGAGCTGCGAGCGCGTCTGCGCCTGAAGTGGCTGGTGCTGCGTACCGCGATTGATGAACGCCTTGCCTATCGCGCGGACTTCGCCTTTTCCACATTCGTCCGGTTTCTGCCCATCGTCACCCAGATTTTTCTGTGGGTGGCGATTTTTGAGAACGACCCCGAACGGCAGATGCAGGGCTATCGGTTCGCCGATATGGTGGCCTACTACCTCCTGGCAATGCTCGCCCGGGCCTTCTCCAGCATGCCCGGTCTGTCCACAGGAATTGCAGCCTCAGTCGCGGATGGATCCATTCGCAAATATCTGATTCAGCCCGTGGATATGCTCGATCATCTGTTCTGGCACCGCGTCGCCCACAAACTGGTGTATTACGCCGTCGCAGCCGGTCCGTTTGCCGTGGTGTTCTGGCTGTGCCGCGGCTGGTTTCCAGGCTGGCCGGCATGGCCGGTCACCGCAGCCTTCGTCGCCTCACTGCTCATGGGTTTCGCCATCGGATTTCTGATTGAAGCCTGGATTGGACTGGTGGCATTCTGGTTTCTGGAGGTGAGTTCGCTGATTTTCATTTATATGATGCTGAGCTATTTCCTGTCGGGGCACATGATTCCGCTGGAATGGCTCTCGGACTGGATCCCGGGCATTCAATGGCTCCCGTTTCGATACCTCGCCTGGACCCCGGCGGCAATCATGCTGGGAAAAATCGCCCCTGAAAATCTGCCTCAGGAACTGGCCATCCAGTTCGCCTGGATCATCGCCCTGCTGCTGCTCAATCGCTGGACCTTTCAGCGCGGCATCAGGCGATATTGTTCGTACGGCGGTTAGCGACAGCGGCGCCGCATGTGCAGACACAACACCTGGCCCCTTGCGATGGTGCTTGCCGCGGGTCTTTTGGCATGCATGGTCGCAGCGGCACTTCTGACCTCGTTCGTTTGTGACGCTGCAGGGTTTCGGTGAATCAGGCTGAAGGGTTATGCAGGGGACACTTGTGATGTTCGTCGCGAGGGGCACTTGCTGAGCCACAACTCCGGTGGATTCGCGGAAAACAGCCCTGCATTTTTCTTCAGTGGCCCGCGTTGCGGGTGCTGAATTCGCCGCGGTTTTTTGGAATCGCTGGAAATCCGAGTGGATTTGTGATTTGTCGGCCGGTGATTCGGGTCTTAACAGACCTGTGTGGCCGCTCCTGAGTGAGCCATATCCCGTTTTTCCCTGCCAGTAAGCAACTTGTTAATCGGAGACGCCTGATGACTTCGTTTTCAGTGTGCCGTGTATGGGGCTTGTTCTTTGCGGTGTTGCCATTGATGACGGCCAGAGGCTATGCACAGGACATGGAGGCCGACAGGGTTGATACCCGGACGCTGTATGATGAACTGGTGCAGCCGGACGAAGGCTTCGTCGATGAGGGAGTCCTTATTTTATACGATGGAAATCCCGGGGAAGTGAGCGTAACCGCAGAGATAGACGACAGCGGTTCAGAAAACTCGTTTACGGAAAGCGACTTGGAGAGCGATCTCGATGACTTCAAAATCTGGCTCGACGGCTTCAAAAGTTCATATCTCGGAATTCCACCTGAGGAGGGAATTGGTCCGGGCATTATAATTGATATCTCGTATCCGTCTAAATACGTGCAAGGGCGTTTTGAGTGGAAAGTATGGGAAATTGACATACCTGATGAAGGTCGGGGCCACAATTGGTCCGAGCCCCCCCAATGATGGCCTCTTTTTTAACACGTTCGATGCCACCGTCCGATGATCGTCCGCAACAGATGCCTTCGAAAGCCGAAAGGACTTCGACAGGAAACAAGCGGGGCGGACAGGCAGGGCATGTCAAATGCAGATGAGAGCTGATCTCAACTGAGCAGTGCGATAACGTCGAAAATGACGTCCCGCGTTCCCGCTGTGGAAAAGCATAGCGAAACTTCCCCCAGGAGTACCGGCAGAGCGACTCGGGCCAATTGTGTTGACCACCGTCCCCCTGCCGACCGGGCTGGGAACGTGCCGATTCCAGTCTCAGATGGGCGCACTTTTCCAGCCTGACGTCACGACGCAGATCAGCGACCGACGGCACGATACTGCTCGGTCCACGCCCCGATCCATCAGCGGCATCACAGGCGGTGCATCGCCCGGAGAGGCGTTCCAGGCATCGAATTCAATGTTCGTTCCTCGCTGTCGAGACCGAATTCGTCGATGATCAGCAGGTGAAATTCGTCCGGCAGTCTCGATTTCCCGACGCCCGACTGCCCGAGCAGCACGAGGTTTTCAGCACGCGACATTTCTTCGCCGTTGCCGAAAACCGGACATAGCAGCTCGTTCGCAAACAACAGGATTTCGCTGAAGCCGGGTCGTCAGGAATATCCTGCGCCAGCGATTCAGACGGCGGACCGCAGCAGCGGCAGTCATCCTGCTTCGCGGCAGCACCACTGGAATCGACACGTTCCCAAACTGCATCCCTGCTGCTGGAAAAGTGCGCTCGGCTCTTACCGGAACTGACAAGGCCATATTCTGTGTTTCTCTGCCAGCGGTAATTCAGTTAACAGGAGAAATCTGATGACTTCGTTTTCAGTGTGTCGTGTATGGGGCCTGTTCTTTGCAGTGTTGCCGTTGGTTATGGCCACCAGCTATGCGCAGGACGCTGGTGTTGTCGAAGCGGTGGATGTCCTCGAGCCTTACAATAGACATGTGCAGCCGGACGAGATGATTGTCGTTGAGGGAGCCATTTTGGCAAAACGCGGAACTCCTGAGGGCACGTTCGTCGAAGGAACCATACAGGTGGGATATTCGATTTTGGTGCCTGTCATAGCCCCAAAAAGCGGTAATGTAGAAGAAATCTCCGTCTTTATTCCAGTGGACGAAGTAGGCGTTTCCGGCTTTGTCGAACAACCACCTTATTTAGCGAATCCGATTGCAATTTTCAGAGTTGTTCTGCGTGCTCCTGCGCGAGGCTGGCGAGTCAGCCAGTTATATGAAGTAATTGGAACCCCCGAGGGGATACAAGGATTATTTATTTGTGTTGACTCGCGACCTGAATTGCCGGGATCCGGCGAGGGGGGCCCGAATTCAGAACCCTAAGCGGGTGGCGTGGCAGTCCGATGGCTGTCTGCGGATGAATTGCGAGTGTGATGCATTTTTCTGATTCGGAATATTTTCGGGAGCGACTTTCAATGGCTGCGATTCGCTATTGGCTTGGGCTGGCCTTGTTGTTGCCGAGTCTTGCGATTGAACCTGTTTTCGGGCAGGGAATCGGTGTGCCGCGGAGTGAGCAGCGGAGCTCGGCAGATCGATTTGCGGGACTGACAGGGGAAATTCGGATTGACAGTCCGGACCGGGATGGGTTTTCGTTTGCCGACGGTCTGAAAGCGCCATCCCTGATGGCGAATGGAATTGACCTGCGGATTGTGGGTGTACTGAGTTTACGGGGTCAGCTTGAGCCAGTTCCCGGCGAGAAGCCGGTGCGATTGCTGGAGTATCCCGTGAAACTGATTGCGACACCGTTTGTGAATACTCAGGACCCTGAGTTCAGGGCGAAAGTTCGTGCTTCTGAGCGGATCGACTGGTCCAGCTGGCAGCTTGACGGGAGAGAGGTCGCGGAGTCCGGCGATGATGGGGTGGAGGTGACCAGGGATACGGACGGAAAACACGGGCCGTGGACGGAATGGTCAAGAGTGATTGAGTTTAAGGTCATCGTGCCGATTCCCGAGCGTGCCGGTGAATTCTCTGTTGAAGCGCCATTTGATTACCTGTGGCAACCATCGGACGATTTAGTTCCGGAGTATTACTATGCGATTTCTGCTGAGTCATCCGGAAAACTGAAGACCACGAGGAGTGGTGTGTTTCAGGTGGTCAGAAGGACTCGAAGAATTGACAGGGAGATTCGCATTGGAGTGTATCAGGTCCTGCAGTCGTTTGGTCTGGAGCCTGATCCGTTTTTCTGGCTGAGGTGACATTCTTTGGGAAAATGAGTTGTGCAGCCCCGGCTCATCCCGGTGCCCTTTGTGATTTGAAGGGCGCGAGGGGTGGGTCGGGGATTTGCCATTTGCTGCGGATGAGTTGAATTTTTCGGAGAATGGTTGCGACGGAAAGATTGAGTTCCTGGGCAATTTCGGCGGTAGAGAACCCTTCGAGGAGTTTTGCGGCGATCTGGCTTTGGGTGGGGTCGGTGAGTCTTTCAAGGAGTTGTTCGTGAAGTTGCCGAAGGAGATCGCCGGGATCTGTGCGGGAGGAGGGGAGGTGATCGAGCGAGGGACTTTGGAGGCGGTCGCCGGCAGCGAGGTCGGATTCGGGGATGACCCTGGTCACGCTGCGTTTTTGAGCGTTGAGTTCGCGGCGCTGGTTGGCGGCGCGATTCCTGAGTCGTGCATGCAGCATGCGCCAGACTTCATGGCGACTGCTGAACGTTGGAAGTCTGTTGTTTGAAGCGTCGTCGAAGAAGTGCCGGAGTACGGAGAGAGCGAGGTCTTCACCGTCGACGATGCGGAGGTGTTTGGGGTGGAGAAGCTTTTGACCTTCAGCGGCGAGCTTATTGAAATAGACTTCGAAGATGGCCGTCACGGCGCGAGGGTCTGAATTCGGGAGCTGCCTGAGGAGTCGGGTTACGGAGCCTGTGAGGTCGAGCGCTGGTTGTGTCATGCTGATACTTCCGGTGGAGAGTTGCTTTGAAAAAGCTGTATGCCTGAACGTCCACAACCCTCTACCCGGGCGTGAGAGGGATCGGGGCGATTTTCCCGGAAAAGGGATTTGTGACCACTTCAAAAAAATAAGCAAGTGCAGAGAAGCTGAAGCGTCACGAAGTTTCCGGTGCCGATTTGGCTGGCATCCCGTCGACCGCTGCAGCAGAGCTGACAGCTCGCTCCATTCCGGTCACTGTGCACACGTGGTGGTCTGTGCTTCCGTCGACTTTGCACCCGCGTGACCGGGGCGTTCTCGCTGTTCCCGCTTCCGCCAGGCGACTCGCCGGGACTCGTCGTTCGGGGTTGCGAGACTCATCGCCGTTCTGATTCAGGCCTTCCGTGAAGTCCGGGACGGCAGCATCGTGACTGCGGTACAGAGGTCGCGTCTGCAGATGTTCGGATCTGAGCGGGTGCCCTGGGGCTTGAGAACGTCCTTGTTTTGCAGGAGGATAGTGTATGTTGAGCGGAATTCGGAACGTGGACTCAGGGAAAGCGCAGCGATGGTTGGTATGGACGAGCATTCTGAGGTTGTGATTGACGACGACGCGAGAGCGGGTGAAATCGACCGAATATGTGACGAGTTTGAGGCTGCCTGGAAGAGGGGTATTCGTCCGCAGCTGGAGGAGTATCTGGCTCTGCTGCCGGCGAGTGCTCGCGGAGAATTATTGACTGAGTTATTGCGAGTCGAGTTCTGTTGGCGGCGGCGTCTGGGGGAGTCGGTATTGCCAGAGGAGTACGCAAACCGTTTCGGTGTGGAGTTGGCCGAGGTGTTGCGTGTGACGGACGAGATACAGGCTGCCTGCCCGGCTGGAGTACCGCGGCCGTGGCAGGACTGGGGTTTAATCGAGGGCCGCTACGAAATACGACGGCTGCTGGGGCGGGGAGCATCTGGTGTTGTTTATCTGGCACTGGAGTTGCCACTGGAACGGTTAGTGGCGATTAAGTTTCCCGTACTGGATTCTGTTGAGCGAGAGGGGGAGTGGGAACGGGGGTTCCTGGGTGAGGGGCGTGCCGCCGGCCGGGCTTCTCACCCGAATCTTGTGCAGGTTTATTTCTCAGGAACGACGAAATTGCCGGGCCTCGATTCTTCAGTTCCGTTTGTTGTCTTTCAGTATGTGGACGGACAGACCCTGGCGGATGTGTTGCTGGGCGGGGCTGTTGAATATGGTCGGGCCGCGTTAATTGCGGCGGGGATATGTGAGGCGTTGCATGCGATGCATGAGCGGGGCCTCGTGCATCGTGACGTGAAGCCGGCAAACGTTCTGATTGAAGCGGGGACATGGAGGCCCTGTCTGACAGATTTTGGGTTAAGTGTTCTGAGTGAGAGTGCACTTCAGGCGGGTGTTGTAGCAGGGAGCCCGTGTTATATGAGTCCCGAGCAGGCTGCGGGTGAAGGGCATCGGGTTAATAGTGCAAGTGACCAGTATTCCGTTGGTTTGGTGTTATTTGAGATGCTGACGGGTACGCGTGGAGTCGTCAGTTTGTCGGCGCTGGTACGTGCGGAGGCGACGGTTTGGGGGGAGCGTCTGGGTGCCGTACCGGCTGGTCTGGGGCGAATTTGTCAGAAGATGTTATCGAGGGAGCGTTCGCAGCGATTTGAGTCGTGTGCAGTGGCCGCTGTGGCATTGCGCGAGTGGCTGGGCGGCGCGGGGAACGCCGAGGAGAAGCGAGTGAGTTCGGGGGGCGAGTCGAGAGTTGTGTCGGCTGCAGTTCAGGAGGCTCGTCTGCGTCCTCGTGGTTTAGGTTCTTTTCTGAGTGATGACTCTCCTGGCTATCTGAGCCTGATTCCGGGGCGTGTTGGCTTGAGTGGTCTGCCGGAAAGTATCGAGTTCTGGAAGTCTTTGCTGGAGAGTCGGAATGCGGGGGCATGCGGCGCGAGCATGCTGTACGGGCCGAGTGGTTGCGGGAAGACTTCATTTCTGCACGCGGGACTGCTCCCGAATCTGTCGAGTGACGTACTGGCACTGATGGTGGAGTGTCGGGGATCCGGCACTGAAGAGGCGATTGTTCGTCAGTTGCAACGGTCGGGATTGATTCCGTTATTGGGCAACCGGGATGTAACGCAGTCATTATCAGAGGTGCGGGCGACTGTTGCGGGCAGGAGTAAGGTGGTGTTGGTGCTGGATCAGTTTGAGCAGTGGCTGCACAGCAATGTTCGCGGAGCCGGCTCGGATCTGGTGCGGGGACTGAGGCATTGTGACGGGGTGAATCTGCAGGTGTTGCTGGTTGTGCGAGAGGAGTTCTGGGTGACGACGGGTCGTTTTGGCAGCTGGCTGGACGTGACATTTCACGAGGGTCGGAATGCAATGCTCCTTGATTTGTTTCCGGTGGAGCATGCCAGACAGGTTCTGGAGCGATTCGGGCGTTCGCTGGGTCAGCTGGGGAATCCGTTATCGCGAGAAGACGAGGAGTTTTTAAGCGGGGCGACTGGAGTGCTTGACCGGGGGGGGCTGGTGTCACCAATTGAGCTGTCGATGCTGGTGGAGGTGATGAGTGCGCGGCGGTGGCGGACAGCAGAGTTATCTGCACTCGGAGGGATCAGGGGAGCCGGACTGGAGTTACTGGAGAGGCACGTCCTGCGGCCGCGTTCCGGGCTTGACGGGGGACGATTCCGGAGTGTTGCCGAGGCGGTTTTGGGAAGTCTTCTGCCGGAGGGGCGGACGGAGATACGTGGAGTTCGCCGGAGTCGGGGGGAATTATTGGCGGCAGCCTGCAGTGTTTCGAGTACCGAAGGGAGCGTGCATTTGTTTTCGGAACTGATGGAGCAGTTGACCGGGCAGTTGCGGTGGGTGAGATTGAGCATGCCAGTGGAAGTCGCGGGGGAACTCAATGAGCAAGCTGAGGCCGAGCCCGGCTATGAGTTAGCACACGATTATCTGGTGCCGTTACTGCGGGAGTGGTTGTCTCGGTCCCTGCGTGGCAGCGAGTCAGGTCGCGCAAGACTCCTGCTGGAGGAGCGATCACAGGAGTGGTCGCGGGCAGGTCATCCGGATCGGTTACTGCTGGCACCTCGGGAGTACGTGTGGATTCGTCGACATGTTTCCCGGGGGAGTTGGTCCGCGGACCAGACGACGATGATGGATCGAGTGCGGGAGCGGTTGTGGCGTCAGTTAAGGATTCTGGTAAGCGTGGTTTGTCTGTGCTGGCTTGGGGTCTGGGGGGTGATGAGAGTTGTGGAGGAGGATCTGAGGGAGCGTGAGGCGAAGCGGCTGGTGGAGGGTGTCTGCGGAGCGAGGCTGGAGAATCTTGGTGAGTGGGTGGATCGATTACTGCCATTTGAGAAGGAGTTCGGGAGACTGGCTGATTCGATTGTCGGGCTGAATGCTGCAGCTCGCTTAAACTTAGCGCTGGTAATGCAGCGGCTGGGGAGTCTGGGGCCGGAGGATCTGGAGTACTTACATGCAAGTCTGGCGGGCCTTAAGCTGGAGGAAGTGCTGAATTTGAAGCGTGCAGGTTTCCTGAGGGGTTCTGAATTGGGTGAGCGATGGCGGTTGTTGGCGGAGGACGAGAGTGGATCTGCGCGAGAGCGTTTGCGTGCGGCATGTTTGTGGCTGGCGTGCAGGGAAGACGATGGTGTGCGGCTTTCTGAGGGACTGGTGAAATCGCTGGTCACGGAACTTGGGGGCCTTGGGGCAAGTGATTTGACAGCGGCTCGCAGTTTGCTGGCTGGAGTGAGGCATCAGTTGACAGGGGCACTTCAGAACGCGTTTGAGGACTCTGTGGGTGACAGTCAGCGTCAGAGCAACCTTGCGGTATTCCTGAGCGAGTATGCTGCTGATAATCCGGAGGTTCTCGGATCGGCGCTGCTGTCTGCGTGTGTCAATGCAGACCGGGAGTTATCTCCGGTATTTGCGCGGCATGGTGATGCAGCAGTGTTGTGGATGCGGTCGGCGCTGGAGGTTTCGCCATGGCAGTTGCAGAAGAGTTCCGGCGTGGTGTCGGGGGTGCTGGTGTCGGAGCTTGAGCGGGTGTGTAACGAGTTGCGGGCAGCGGGCCGTCGTCCCGAACGAATTCGTCCGGTCCTGCGACCGTTTGTCGAGGGTCAGGGCGGGAATCCGGGTGCGATTTCGCTGGACATAGTCTGGAAGAACGACGCAGCACCATGGGAGTTTCTTGTGGGATGCGAGGAAGCGGAGCTCAGGGGGGAATCGGGTGACTGGACGCGGGGCGGGAGGTGTTTGCGTGAAGCCGTATGTCTGGGGGAGAGTGTGACTGGAGAGCGGCGATATCTGGCGGTTTGGGGCGGTGCTGATAAGGAGGATCGGTGTTGTCTGGCGGGATTGACTGAGACGGAATTTGAAGCGGCCGCAGCGGCTTTACGCGGGCGGAACGAGTACCGTACTTTGCGCACATTGAGTGTCATGGCAGACAGCCGTGGCGAGTTTCGATATACGGGTGTGTTTGCGAAGATCGGGCCGAAGTCGGAATGGCGGTTGCGGTGGAATGGCGTGGAGCGGTATGACTGGCCGCAGAGTGATGTGAGTCTGGCGATTGGCAGTGGAGGTGAATTGCGGCTTGCAGGTGTATGGATACAGCAGCCATTGCTGGAGTCACGGTTAGTGAGGAATGTGATGCCGGGAGAGGCTGCTGATCGCACAGTTGAAAGCGCTGCGAGCGGCTGGAATGTGGCCGGTATCGCAGGCGGAAAATCAGGTGAAGAGGGGCCCATTGATGGCGGTGGTGTGACATTGCTGATGCATCGCTGGGCGATCGAGGAGTCGCAGTTGCGGAGGGCGGCTGAGCAGCGTGCGGCCGCCTCACTCAAATTACTTTCGTTCGGAAATCGCGACGATTTCAGGAGGGTGCTGAGTGCAATTGGCGATCGGCGAGTTGCAGCGGAGGTTTTGGCGAGGCTGATTCCATATGGAATCAGTGCCGATGTGCTGAATGAATTGTGGCAGGAGTCAGGTTTGGGACTGGGAGAATCAGGGGATGTGCCGGGGGGTGAGTTTGTGATTCTTGCGGTGGGCGAGTTTGCGGCGGAACTTCGCAGGACGGGTGGTGAGCGGAAGTGGCTTGCGAGATTGCTCTCGATTTATGAGCGGAATCCGGACCCGGGGTTACACGGGGCAGCGGAGTGGGCGTTGCGGGAGTTGGGATACAGGAAGGAACTGGAGGTGGTGAAGAATCGGCTGGCGACGGGGCGGGCTGAGGGTGGGCGCAGGTGGTATCTGGAGAAGTCAGCGGAGTCCGGGGAGGCGATCTCGATGGTGGTGTTAGGTGGTCCGCATGAATTCCTGATGGGGTCGCCTTTGTGGGAGTGGGAGCGGAGTGGTGGTCTTGACGGCACGAATGAGTTGCGACATCTGCGGCGGATACCACGGAGTTTTGCGATTGCAACGACTGAACTCACAGTCGCTCAGTACAGGGCATTTCGTGCCGGTTACGGCCGGGAAACGAGCGGTGAGCTGCTGGACGATCATCCTGTGACGTCGCTGACGTGGTACGAATGTGCGGAGTACTGTAATTGGCTGAGCGAGCGAGCGGGGATCCCTCGAGACCAGTGGTGTTACGATCCGGATGGCAGGTTTGAGGACGGGATGCGGATGTTGCCGGACGCGCTGGAGCGTACGGGCTACCGGTTGCCTACGGATGCCGAGTGGGAATATGCGTGCCGGGCAGGGACGAGAACGGCACGGTACTGGGGTGACGACAAAGCTTTGCTCGGGCGTTACGCGAGATGTGCGGACGATGCTGAGGGAGAAAGCGTGTTGCCTGTCGGTTCGCTGCGCCCGAATGGTTATGGGTTGTTTGACATGCTGGGGAATGTCGGGGAGTGGTGTGACGGTCGGATCAGCAGTGTGGAGGATGTTTTTGGGGGAATTCAGGTTGATTTGTCACAGGGGGGAGTTGTGAGGAGTGACGAACCATGGGGCCGCGTGGTGCGAGGAGGCCATTTCTATTCATGGGGATCACTGGTGAGGAGCTCAGACCGCTTGTCGGAACGCGCGGACAGAGCGTATGAGGGGCAAGGATTCAGAATCGCTCGAACGATTCAGCAGTAGTGTGACGTCTGCTTTTCTCGTTCTTCGCCTCATGAGCCGGAAAGCGAGTTGGTGTTCGGTGATTCCGGATCGCGTTTAGCCAGTGTCTGGTCACAGAAAACTGGCAATGAGACAGTTCGGGAGACGGATGCCAGCCGTCTCTCAGTGAGTATGGGTACCGGCACGTCGATGTTGACTGCAGCAATATCGCTCATCAGGCCAAACTCCGAGTCCCGTCCGGCCAGTTCACGGGTACTCCCCGCAAATCGCCCTCAGCTTTTGGTTTTCTTCCCTCCGGCCCCTGAGTACACTCCGGGCATGGCCGAATCATCTCTTCGCATACTGCTGATGGACGGAGAACTTTCCTTTCGGGGTTCGTCGCTGCTGACGCTGCGCATCGCGCGGGGGCTGGAGCGATGCGAACTGGACACGGCGCTGGTTTGCACGGGTTGCGAAGGGATTGAGGAATCACTGCTGCGCGGGGTGCGAATGCATGAGATTCCCGGCTATACGCTCCCGATCTGGGGGCGTTTTGTTCTGCGGACCATTTACCGCGACCTGAAAGAGCAGCGGCCGGATGTGATTCATCTTCAGGACTGCCGACTGCTCCCTCAGGGTGCAGTGCTCGCCCGAAAGCTCAATCGTCCCCTGATCGCCAGTGTCGGGGATCACGAGGAGGCTGCGGCCATTTTCCTGCGGCGTCCCATTCCCCAGCTGAAAATGCTCATTTCCGTCAGCGACAGTGTGCAGTCGCAGATCCCGAAGCTGGCAGCTCTGGAGGGCGTCCAGCGGCGAGTGATTCTGCCGGGGGTGGACATTCCTTCGGGTGCAGCTGTGGACCTGCCACTGGACAACGATCGTCCGCCGGTGATCGGTATGGCGGGGCCTCTGGAGGCCATCAAGGGCGCGAGGTTCTTTCTGGAGGCCTGTCATCGAGTGGTGGAGGCAGGTCAGGACATCCGGATTGTGATTGCGGGCAGCGGACCTGAGGAGCACAGTTTGCGGCAGCTCGCCGCATCGCTCAACCTGTCCGCGCGGCTGACGTTTGTGGACGGTGGCGTATCCATGCAGAGCTATCTGCCGGCGATCGACATTTTTTGTCTGCCATCGCTTCAGCAGGGACTTGGCGTGATGATGCTTGAAGCGATGGCGCTGGGTCGCCCGGTGATTGCGTCTGGAGTGGGTGGGGTAACGAGTGTGATTGAGGACCGGGTGACGGGCCTGATTGTCCCGCCATCGGACAGTGAGAGTCTTTCGGAGCGGATTCTGGAGTTGTTGCGGCAGCGGGACTTTGCCCGGCGACTGGCATCAGCCGGACAGGAGCTCATACGGACCAGATTCAGTGAACAGCGGATGCTGGATGAACTGCTCAACGTGTACCGGGATGTCGCTCAGACGGTGGATCGAGCGGCAGAAGCAGCACCGATCCCGGGCCGGACGACAGCGACAGTGCGTGAGCGATTATGAGCTGGCATCTGCTGTTTTCCGGAGCGGCATCCCGGGGCTGGGTGATCTTCGCCGTTGTCGGTGTGCTGCTCGCACTGATATTCAGTTTCCAACTGCTGCGTCTGGAGCGTCGCCTGGTTCCTCCGACAGCCGGCTGGACACTGCTCACCCTGCGACTGCTCATCCTCACCCTGCTCTTCCTGATCCTGCTCCAGCCACTGCTCACGAAACGTTTCGACGCAGAGGAGCGTGGCCGGGTGGTGGTTGCGGTGGATGCATCGCTGAGTATGGAAACGCAGGACCGCCACGCATCACTCGCGGAAAAGCTCCGTTGGGCGCAGGCCCTGGGGATGCTCGGGAGCGACGACACGACAGCTCAGATCGATACCTGGGTCGCCCAGGCGGAGTCCGGCGCGGAGCCTGACTGGTCCGGCCGTGGCCGTCCTCCTGAAAACGCGGTTGAGCGCGCGTCTGCTGAAGCGCGAAGGCGGCAGGTTGAGGATGCGCTGGAGGAGCTTGGGCAGATGCCGCGAACGGAATTCGTCCGCCGCCTGCTCATGGCTCAACCCCGCGAACTGCTCCGCAACCTTCGCGAAGTCATGCCAGTGGATCTGCGTGTGTTTGCAACGGAGCAGCAGGCGACGGCCGCCGAGGAGCTGGAACGGCGTCTGACAAACGATCGGCGGGATCTGGTTCCGGGTGGCACAGGAGCCGTGCAGATGCTGCGGTCGGTGCTGGCGGAGGAATCCGGGCGGCAGGTGCGAAGTTTTGTGCTGATTACAGATGGCCGTCAGACATTACCGGCGGACGCGGCGGGTGAAGCGCAGCGGCTGGCGACGCTGGGAATTCCGGTGCACACCATCCCGGTGGGTTCACAGCTTCCGCCGCGGGATTTGTCGATTGCGGCGCTCGAATCACCCGAGACGGTGTTTCTGAATGACAAGGCGCGCATCCGTGTGGTGCTGGGAACATCGGGTTTTGAGGGTCAGCCTCTGGTGGTCCGGCTGGAGCGGGACGGCGAGACGGTGCAGCAGCAGACGGTGACTCCTGCGGGAGATTCCGCAGCTGTTGATTTCACTGTACCGACGGACAGTCCGGGGCGCTTTGATTATCGGATTGCAAGTGCCGTGCAGGCGGGTGAACTGCGTGAGGACAACAATTCGCGCGATGTGAATCTGGCAGTTGTGGACAACAAGGCACGGGTGATGCTGCTGGAGGGCGATGCGCGATGGGAGTTTCGTTATCTGCGAAACGTGCTGGAGCGTGACAGGCAGGTGCAGTCCGCAACAGTGCTCTTTCGCCAGCCATATCTGGAAATCCTCAATGAGCCGGCGATGGAATCAAAGCTGCCGCCGGCGGAAGCCTTCCGTCAGCAGCTGGCGCTCACAGATCTGCTCATTGTGGGTGACGTGGATCCGCAGGAGGTGGAGGAGGGTGTCTGGAAGCTGATTGAGGACGCGATGACCCGCGACGGGCTGACGCTGCTGGTGATTCCCGGCCGTCGCAGCATGCCGGCAGGCTACTCCTCTGAAACACTCGCCGGTCTGCTCCCGGTCTCCGAATTTCGCCAGCAGTTGGCGGAGCAGCTGCAGGCGTCAGTCCAGGGCGGAGAGCAGTCGATGTTTCGGCTGCTGCTTTCGACGGAGGCGGAGGAGTTACCGATGTTTCAGCTGGGGCCGAAACGCATGAATGGTGGCGGTGGTCTGGCAGCACTCCCAGGGCATCCCTGGGTTTATTCCGGGGTACCGCGTCCGGGTGCGAAGGTCTGGGCATCGGCGTTGCTTCCGGGCGGAGGAGGTGCGGCGAGTCCGGTGATTGTGCATCAGGATTATGGGTTTGGCCAGACCGTATGGATGGGGCTCGACAGTACCTGGCGATGGCGAATGCGATCGGGTGACGAGTGGCACTATCAGTTCTGGGGCCAGCTGATTCGCTGGGCCGCGCGAAATAAAGCGGCCGCCGGCAACAGCGAAGTGCGTATGTCCGTGGCGGATGCAGTGCTGGGTGAAGAAGAGTCTGCGGAGATTGCCGTGCGCTGGGATCAGCGACTGGTACCGCAGCTGAAAGGAGCGGTCATGGAGGTAGTGGCTGAGCAGCTGGATGCCAGGGGTGAGGTGCTGCCGCCGGCGGAGGGCGAAGCGGTGATTACAGCCAGGCTGCGCCCCGCCGCGGATGCTCCTGAACGCTTCAGTGCACGGATGCCGCCACTGGCTGAAGGAACATGGCGTCTGCGACTGCAGGTGACAGGAACGCCGGTGGCTCCGAGAGAAACCATTGCCACGGAGGTATTTGTCCGCCGCCAGTTCTCTGCTGAGCTGGCAAATGTCAGTTGTAACCGTGAGTTTCTGAGGCAGTTGTCAGAGCTCAGTGGCGGCCGGATGATCGAACCCTGGGACGCCCGACAGTTGCTGGAGCTGGTGCAGCCGAGGGACGAGCCGGAACAGAAAGTGCAGGAACGAACGCTCTGGGATCACTGGCTGGTGATTGTGCTGTTCAGCGGGCTGTTGATGGCGGAGTGGGTGGTGCGGAAGCTGAACGGACTGCCGTAGTCACGGGTCGGGTTTCAGACGGCAGACTTCAGCGGAGCTGTTCTGCGAGCATGAAGGCAATTTCCATCGACTGCTCGTAATTCAGTCGCGGATCAACGGTGCTGCGATAGTCTCGAGTGAGGTCGGATTCGGTGAGATTGCCTGGTCCGCCGGTGCACTCGGTGACATCTTCGCCGGTGAGTTCAAGGTGAATACCGGAGAGTCGGGTGCCGATCTGGCGATGAATGCGGAAGGCGGAGATGACTTCAGAGACGACATCATCGAAGGCGCGGGTTTTGATGCCGTTGCGGGCTGTCTGGGTGTTGCCGTGCATGGGGTCGCAGCTCCAGAGAACTCGCAGGCCCGCCTGCTGAACGGCATCGGCGAGACGCGGGAGTTGGGAGGCGATTTTGTCGGCTCCGAAGCGGTGGATGAGTGTGAGTCGTCCGGGCTCGTTGGCGGGGTTGAGGACAGTGATGAGTTCGATCAGTTCGGCGGGGGTGATGGAGTTGCCGACTTTGAGTCCCAGGGGGTTGCGAATACCGCGGCAGTATTCGACATGGGCGCTGTCGAGGGCACGGGTGCGATCACCGATCCAGAGCATATGGGCTCCGAGATTATAGGCGCCACGACTGCGTTCGGAGCGGGTGAGTGCCTGTTCGTAGTGCAGCAGGAGGGCTTCGTGGGAGGTGAAAAAGTCGACGCGGGTGAGTTGTGTGAGTTCGCCGGGTGAGACGACTTCCATGAAGCGAATGGCGTCGCTGAGGGAGTTGAGGAGTTCCTGGTAGCGGCGGGAACCGGGCGTGTTGCGGACGAATTCGAGGTCCCAGTTTTCCGGGTGGTGAAGATCTGCGAAGCCACCTTCGCTGAGGGCGCGGATGAAGTTCAGGGTGAGTGCGGAGCGTTCGTGGGCGCGGAGCATGAGCCGGGGGTCGGGCATTCTTTCTTCGGCGGTAAAGCCGGGGTGGTTGACAATGTCACCGCGATAGCTGGGGAGTTCAATGCCGTCGCGGATTTCGGTGGCGGAGCTGCGGGGTTTGGCGTACTGGCCTGCGATGCGGCCGATGCGGACGATGCGTTTGCGGGCGCCGCAGATGAGTACGAGGCTCATCTGGATGAGCACTTTGAGCTTTCGCAGGATGCTGGCGCTGCAGCAGTCGTCGAAGCTTTCTGAGCAGTCGCCGCCCTGGAGAATAAACGCCTGTCCGGCATCGACCTGCTGCAGTTGGGTGCGGAGTCGGTCGACTTCCCAGGCCGTTACGAGCGGGGGGAGCTGTGCGAGTGTCCGGAGGACGGATTTGAGTTGTTCCGGATGCTGATACTCAGGCTGCTGAAGGGCAGTTCTGGAAGTCCAGGAGCCAGGCGACCACGCCGACATGCAAATCTCTCAGGGTCAGGTTTGAGCGGTGAAAGTGCCGCGGGAAGGGGGTGTGTGATTGAAGGTATGTTACGGGATGATCCCGCGGTTGGGCCAGCAAGCGGGGAATGAGAGTGAGAAACGGTGGAAATTGCTGTGATTGCTTGTCAGCTGAAGGAATCAGGGTGCAGCGGGTGTTGGCAGCACGGGAACAGCTGAGGAGGGATTTCCCAAAATATTAACACTATATTAACAATCCTGTTGTTGAATGAAGGGAGAGCAGGTCTGATTACGGTTACAAAGAAACGACTGAAGGAGACGAGCGTGTTTAAGAATAACAAGGCGAATGCTGGCAAAGCTGAGTCGCGGCACGGCAGGCGGCGTTCTGTCGCAGCGATTCTGGGTTTGGGGTCTGCCTTTCTGGCTCTGCCTTTGGGATGTACGATCGAGTCTGTGGATGGTCCTGCGACAGCATCCGAAGGGGGGCCTGCAGGGCAGGCGGAATCCGGCGATGCTCCCGCGGTAGCTGGTACCAGCGAAAAGCCGCTGCGGATTCAGGTGAACGGGTCCAGCACTGTCTATCGGGTTTCGCTGGCGGTGAACGAGAAGTTTGAGGAACTTCTTCCCGGCACAAAGGTGCAGGCGAAGAGCACCGGGACTGGAACGGGCTTCCAGGAGATGATTGCCGGCGACATTGACATTGCCAATGCATCGCGTCCGATTAAGCCGTCTGAACTGGCGGCCTGCGCGAAGAATGGCATCCAGCTGGTGGAGCTGAAGATTTGTCTGGACGGTCTGACGGTCTGCGTGAATCGTGAGAACACGTGGTGTCAGTCACTGACGGTGGCTCAGCTGAAGAAAATCTGGGAGCCGGGCAGCACGGTGAAGACGTGGAAGGACGTGGACCCGTCGTGGCCCGCTGAGCCGATCAGGTTATTCGGCCCGGGGGACGAATCCGGGACCTTCGACTTCTTCACGGAAGTGATCAACGGGAAGGAAGACGAGATCGTGGAGGGTTACGAGGCAAGTGCAGACGACAACGTGACGGTGACGGGAATTGCGGGTGAGAAGGGTGGGCTGGGTTTCTTCGGGTGTGCGTATTACTTTGCGAACAGCGACAAGGTGCGGGCTCTGAAGATTTCCGCCACGGACAATCCGGCTGACGGCGTTGAACCGACGGTGGAGTCAGTGCGTTCGGGCCAGTACACTCCGTTGTCACGGCCGCTGTTCATCTACATCCGCAAGAGTGCTCTGGCGCGACAGGAAGTGCAGGAATACGCCCGCTACATGCTGGGCGACGGTCAGCCCCTGGTCAGCGAGGTTGGTTATGTGCCTCTTGATGATGCGCAGCTCAAGGAAAGCCGTGAGACTCTGGAATCGGCAATCTCGAAGTAGTCCGGTATTTGCAGGCAGGTAGCAACAGCATGTCAACGTGGGCGAATCGCCGAACCAGCCGCGGTCATGAAACAGCCATTCACTGGCTGCTCTTTTGCTGCGCGGCGCTCTCTGTCTTCACCACCTGTGGTATCATCGTTGTGCTGCTTGGGAATGCCGTCTACTCACCGGGTTCTTCAGCAGCCTTCTTTGAGCGGGTTTCGCTGACTGAATTTCTGACAGGCAACCGCTGGCGACCGGCAGAGTCTGGCGGGCAATACGGCATTCTGCCGCTCTTTTCCGGGACGTTGATGGTCGCCCTGATTGCATCGCTGGTGAGCATCCCGGCGGGGCTGGGGGCGGCGATTTACATGAGCGAATACGCACATCCTCGAGAGCGTGACTGGATCAAACCGATCCTCGAAATACTCGCCGGGATCCCGTCTGTGGTCTTCGGTTTTTTTGCGCTCAAGTTCATCACCCCGTGGGTGCTCAAACCGCTCTTCGGGCTCCTCGGAGTACACGTCTCAGTGTTTAACAGTCTGAGTGCCGGAATAGTGGTCGGAATTATGGTGACGCCGCTCATCGCATCGCTCAGCGAAGACGTAATCCGTGCTGTGCCGCGAAGTCTCCGCGAGGCCGCTTACGCACTCGGCAGCACGCGATTTGATGTCTCCGTCAAGGTGGTTGTCCCTGCGGCACTCTCCGGAATTCTTGCATCCTTCCTGCTTGCCTTTTCGCGAGCGGTGGGTGAAACCATGGCGGTGGCGATTGCGGCCGGCAGTGGTCCGGCGATCGCCCTGAATCCACTCGAAGGGGCTCAGACAATGACCGGCTTTATGGTTCATGCAAGCAGTGGTGACAGCGCTGCGGATTCGATCAGTCGCATGAGCATGTATGCAGTAGGAATTACCCTGTTTGTGATCACCCTGACCATCAATCTGATTTCCAACTGGGTACTTCGTCGATACCGTGAGGTGTACCAGTGAGCTCTGTGGTGGCGAATTTCCGTTCCGGCGCTGATCCGTGGATGCGGCGACGTCTGTTGATTTCGCGGCTGTTTCTGTGGACCTGCCGGATTGTGACGTATTCGTCACTTGCGATTCTTGCCGTTCTTCTCACATCGATTGTGTGGAAGAGTCTCGGGCGATTATCGGCGGATTTTCTGACGAATTATTCGTCCATCAACCCGGATCGCTGCGGGATGCTGGCAGGAATCTGGGGTTCGTTCTGGCTGGTGTCACTCACGGCATTGTTTTCGATTCCAGTGGGGATTGGGTCGGCCGTGTATCTGGAAGAACTGGCGAAAGACAGCTTTGTGGTGCGTGTGATTCGGGTGAACCTGTCCAATCTGGCGGGTGTGCCATCGATTGTCTACGGGATTCTGGGGCTGACGCTGTTTCGCCCGCTGATAAGCTGGTTAGCGGTACTGTTTGACGGTCGGCATGCAGTGAATGTCTGGGGCCTGTTCAGAATCCGCCTTGCAGAGCTCGAGATTTTCGATGGCTGCGTTCTTGCGGGAGCGTTGACGGTGAGCCTCGTGATTTTGCCGACGGTGATTATCGCCTCTCAGGAAGCCCTTCGGGCGGTGCCGTCAACCATCCGTGTGGCGTCTCTGGCTCTCGGCGCCACGCGCTGGCAAACCATCTGGCGGCAGGTGCTCCCGGCCGCTCTGCCAGGCATCTCCACGGGTGTCATCCTGTCAATTTCCCGGGCCATCGGTGAGGCCGCTCCCCTGATGATGATTGGTGTGCTGACGATGACCAGTTTATGCCCGGGCGGAATCGAGTCACCTCTGCAGGCAATTATGAATCCCTCACGTTTGCTCGCTGTGCCCTTCGATCAGTTCACAGCCATGCCGGTGGCTATTTATGACTGGTCCAAGCAGCCCGATCCGCAGGATCGGTTCGCCGCGGTTGCTGCTGCAGGAATCGTCGTGCTGCTTGCGGTCCTGCTGTCGATCAACGCCACTGCAATGTTTGTCCGGGCTCGAGCTGCTCGCAGCCTGAAATGGTAGGAGAACTCAAATGGCAGCGATTTCAGTTGGCATGTCGTCTGTGCCGCCGTCTGTGCCCGGAGTGGATCGGAATCTGGATACGTCAGCGCACGCAGCAGCGATTGCTGTGCACGGCATGAATTTCTATTACGGCGACCATCAGGTGCTGTACGATATCACACTGACGGTACCTGAGAGATCCGTGACGGCATTGATCGGACCATCGGGGTGCGGCAAGAGCACCTTTCTCAGAACGCTCAATCGTATGAACGACCTGATTGAAGGAGCGCGGTGTACGGGTGAGTGTCTGGTGGAAGGCCAGAACATTATGGACCCCGCCGTCGATGTGGTGCTCCTGCGCAAGCACGTCGGCATGGTCTTTCAGAAGTCGACGCCGTTTCCCAAGAGCATTTTCGAGAACGTCGCGTACGGGCCTCGCGTGGCAGGTGAACGGAACCGTGCAGTGCTGGCGGATCTTGTTGAATCCTGTCTCCGCCGGGCAGCGCTGTGGGAGGAAGTGAAGGACCGTCTGCAAACCTCCGCTATGGCACTCAGCGGCGGCCAGCAGCAGCGCCTCTGCATCGCGCGAACGCTGGCCACCAACCCGCGCATCATCCTGATGGATGAACCCGCTTCAGCACTGGATCCGGCAAGTACCGACCGCATCGAAAACCTGATCGGTGAACTGTGCGCCAACTACACCATTGTGATTGTGACGCACAACATGCAGCAGGCATCGCGTGTGAGTCATCAGACGGCTTTCTTTTTCAAGGGGCGACTGGTGGAATGCGGGCCGACCATGAAGATTTTCACCAGTCCCTCAGAAAAACAGACTGAAGACTATATCACGGGACGGTTCGGCTGAGCGGAGTCGTTGGTGGCTGGCTGCGACCGCTCCTGGCGCACCGATTTCCCATAAATACTTAACACAATCTTTACAGTTGCAGCGAGACTGCGGGCGGGTCAGATGACGATTCACTTTGTACGAGAGATGGAACATCTGCACCGTGGAATACTCGCAATGTGTTCCACCGTCGAAGAATTGATCCATGATGCGATGGACGGGCTGCGTTCAGGCCGCCCGGAACTGGCTCGGGAGCTTTCAGGCAGGGATGTGGAGGTTGATGAGTGGGACGTGCGGATAGAAGAGGAGTGCCTGAAGATCCTTGCACTCTATCACCCCGTGGCGAATGACCTGCGGCGGGTGACTGTGGTGATGAAGATCTCCGGAGAACTGGAGCGTGTCGCGGATCTGGCCGTGAGCATCGCAGAGCGTGCCAGTGGTTTGGCGGAACACTCGTCGTTCCCCATGCCGGAACGGCTCGCTGAAATGACCCGCGAATCGCTCAGCATGCTCCACGACAGCATCGATGCCTTTGTCCAGCAGAACACCATGCTCGCTCGGCGTGTCTGTCAGCGGGACGAGGCCGTTGATCAGCTCAATCGTGAACTCATTCAGGAAGTCGTAGTGATGATGAAGCAGCGACCGGATCTGGTGGATCCGGGGCTGCACCTGTTTTCTGTGATCCGTCATGTTGAACGCGTGGCTGATCACGCCACGAACATCGCTGAAGATGTGGTTTACCTGGTGGAAGGTGCAATTATCCGGCACCCCAGACTGCCCCGTCGATCCGGCAATCTGCGGATTGGAGGTGCAGAGTAGTTCCGGGGTATCGGTTTCTGTTTCAGGAAGGTGTGAAGGATTCCATGCAGCCAACGATACTGGTGATTGAAGACGAGCAGTCCATCGCGGATGTGCTCACGTGGAATCTCAGAAAAGAAGGTTTTGCAGTGCATTGGGAGCGTGACGGCCGCACCGGACTGGCCCGCGCTCAATCGCTCCTGCCTGACCTCATCGTGCTTGACCTGATGCTTCCGGGGATCGACGGACTGCAGATCTGCAGAGTCCTGAAGAGCGAACCCAAAACTCGCACAATCCCCGTGATGATGCTCACGGCCCGGAGTGCCGAAACCGACGAGATTGTCGGGTTCAACATGGGGGCGGATGATTATGTGACAAAGCCCTTCCGTATGCAGCCGCTGATCCACCGAGTGAAGGCGTTGTTAAGGCGTGTGGAGACGGCGGAGGCGGGACGAAGCGTGATCAGCCTGCACGGGATCGAGATTGACCGCACCAATCACGCGGCGATGCTGAATGGCGTGACGATGGATTTAACGCCGACAGAATTCCGAATGCTGTGGACCATGATGTCGCAGCCCGGGCGCCCGTTTTCGCGGAACGAACTGATGGAGACGTCGCGAGGAGAGGATGCCAATTCCCTTGAACGCACAATTGATGTGCATGTGCGATCGCTGAGGAAAAAGATGGACGGGCTGGCGGACCTGATTGAAACCGTGCGGGGCGTGGGGTATCGGTTTGTCAGGAAGTGACGGATCAGCCCCAGAATTTTTCGCCGTGCCAGTTAATGGGCGGATGCGTTTCGACGTCGATGTCGCCACGGACGCATGTCTGGCAGGCCAGACGCACGTCTTTGCCCTGGTTACTGACGACCTTGAGGGCAAGCAGTGGGTGGAGCCACTTCCAGAGACGTTCGAAGATGCTGCGGGGGGAGACGTTTTCCTGGCCTTTGCTGATGACGACGCTGCAGCTGCAGCATTGGCCGAAGCCCATGCAATTGACGTATTTATGGGGGCCTTCGTAGATCTGTACACCGTTGTTGCGAGCAATTTTGCGCAGGTTTTCGCCCTGAGCGACGTCCACGGTGAGTTTTTCGTTGACAAACCTGACCTTGGGCATGGTACGGAGCTTTCTGCGACGGTGGAGGAAGCGACGAAGACAAGTCGCAATCAGCAATGCTAGCCCTGAAATCTGGTGAATTCCAGATGCGGTCGACCAATCCCGACACTGAGAAGCATTTGGGTGGCGGTCAGGGGGTTGAGTTGGCTTCTGCGTGGCAGTGTCGGCAGAATTCGGCCGTTCCAAAGTGGCAGATAAAGCCGGAATCAACAAGCTCAGGGTGGACGCCGGCTTCGGGAAGCAGTTCTTCGATGAGCAGTCGGTAGGCTTCTGTGGCGGAAATGTGGTGACACATATCGAAGGCTACGCCCCGGAGCGCCATGGCCCGAAGGAGTTGGGTGAGCACCTGCCAGGCGTGGGCTTCGCTGCGAAGGCTGGATGGGGTGGGCAGGCAGAGCGGTTCGTCGAACAGCAGTGTGAGCGGTTCATCTTTTTCGCCCCCGAGCACTTCGTCCCATGTTTCGTAGAGGCGTTTGGTTTCCGGGTCAATTCCCGGGATGATTTCGTCCCAGCGACGGGGGGAGAATGGCGGTGTGCCGGGGAGCCCTTCCGGAGCGTCCGTGGCGGACTGGCGGATTTGTTCTTCAAGGTTCGGGTGGAACAGTTGAAAGTGATCGTCGTGGTCACTTTCAGCTGTGGATTCAGCAGCAGATTCGCCGGGACCAGAGACACTGTCAGCAACGATCTCGAAGCAGGTGTCATCGGAGTTCGAAAACAACGAGACGGACTCTGGCCCCGCAACCGACCCGCACGGCACATTTTCAGTGCGGTCAAATTCGATGATGGGATCGAGCAGTTCGAGGGCGACTGTGCCATTCTGGCTGTGCCACTCGAGATACACAGATGCACGCTGGCGACAGTTGGCGGGGCCGGCTGTCAGATCATGGCCAGGAGTTTCGTGGTGTTCAGTTTCTTCCGCTGGTACCTGGATCAGACGCAGCATCGAGTCGGAAATCACACCGATCTGCTCGGAATGAAAGAAGTCCGGCAGCGGTTTCGCAGGGCTTGAGCACGGTTGTCGCAAAGAGAACCGAAAACGCTGGCCGAACAGGCTGTTCGACAGATTGCCTGTGAGCGACAGCAGTAACAGCGCCGGGCGCAGGACCGTGCGACCATTCAAGTTTTGTGCACGGAGGACTTCAATGCGGCCGCTGATGGAATTTCTGTAGAGATTGGAGATTTCGCCCCGGATGGCATAGGCGTCCAGACGGTGGGCCATGAGAAGTCGGCTCCTTGGGGATTTCGGTGCATCATGCGGTATGCTTCACGGCGTTGTCTGCGAACTGGGGGGAAGTTTTGAGGTGTTGCGTGAGAGGACCAGCGGCCGCAGCACCGACCTGCAGTGCGAACTTCATTCCAGATCGTAAATTTCGTCAGATTTTTGCGGGTCCTGCAGATTTCCACGGGAAAGAAATCCCAGTCTTCGCTGGTCCATCTGCAGCTTCTGTTCCGCGAAAATGTAGTTGGGACCAGGTACCTGCACCTCTGACGCCCACGAAAATGATTCCACGTGGCCATCGAGGAAAGCCGCGTTGGCGGAATCCAGATGGCGAAAATGAACCGTGGGGAAATTCTTTGAGGGTGGCTCTAACAGCCAGTTTTCCTCGAAGCTGAATACGAGGGGTGAGAAGTTCAGCAGGTTGACGGCGGCAGAGTCGGCGAACGCGACTGTACCTGATGTCTGCTGCACGTCTCGCAGTCGCCGACACGCGGGCGATGGACTCGGCTCCGGTAACCAGTTCGGTGGCAGCCATTCAATGCCGCTCGTCCGCGCAAGATACGTGCCGTTGTACCCATACCCGGTAGCTGGGCGCCCGAATCTGACGCGATCCATCTGGTTCGTCCCAAAGTCGGGACACTGAAACACCGCGTAGTTGGATTCGAGATAAGGGCTCAGAGGACCGTCAGGGAAGTTGAGTCGCTGCAGAGGATCGGGCTGTCCATAGTCAACCGTGCCGAACCAGAACCGCGCGGTGCCGGGGTTTCCGGAATACGTCTGCAGAAACTGCATTCGAGAGTCGTCTTCGATGACATAGGGGATGAGAAAGTCATTGTGGACACTGGCATAGTTGTGCAGGGCCAGCACCAGCTGTTTGAGGTGGCTGCGGCACTGTGCGCTGCGGGCTGCAGCACGCGCCTGCTGAACTGCGGGCAGGAGCAGTGCGAGGAGCACGGCGACGATTGCGAGGACGACGAGCAGCTCGATCAGGGTGAAGGCGGATTGCCGCGTTTTGGATCGCATGGGTACCCGATATGGCTGGGGGCGGAGTGGTGTTTCACGAAGGGAGCTGGTGATCAGGCTTCAGGGGGCGGTTCGATACCGAAGTCACGAACGGTGAGCAGTGCAGAGAAGGGCAGGCCGCGGGCCTGAAAAGCGGCAGCTCCACCCTGCAGTCGATCGACAATTCCAACGACATGGACAACCTCACAGCCGAATTCCTGCACGCGGTCAATTGCCTGCAGAGCGCTGCCTCCGGTGGTCACAACATCGTCAACGATGACGACGCGGTCGCCCGGCTGAATCGGACCTTCGATGAATCGCTGAGTACCGTGTCCTTTGGCTTCCTTGCGGACCATGAAGCCAAGGAGCTGGCGGTTCTGAGCGGCCGCGGCAACAAGTACACCGCCAACGATCGGGTCTGCACCAATACTCATACCGCCAAATCCGGTGAATTTGACATCCCGCAGCAGTTCAAGGAGTCCCCATGAGATCTGCAGGAGCCCTTCGCTGCTGAGTGTGACCTGCTTGCCATCGAGGTAGTAGGGAGATTTTTTTCCGGACGCGAGGGTGAAGTCGCCGAACCTGAGTGCGCGCTGGCGGATGAGGTCCATGAGTCGCGGGCGGTCGTACATTTGCTGGTGTTCCCTGGAAAAGTCAGCGGAGTTGAATTCGCGGGCATGTTAATGAGTTACAAATTGCTGTGGAATTCGCCGAGCGAACATTCCCGCGGGTTTGCATGTGTGACGCGGGTTTGCGAGACTTGAAGTCGGCGCCGGCGGACTTCGATATTCATCCGCGGCGAGTCGCCGGACAACATTTGCGGGAGTGAATTGATGCGACAGCCGGCACGACTGCTGGGGCTTGTTCTGCTGTTCTCCGGAAGCGGAGTGTGCGGTTGGTCCCAGGACGCTCCTGCCCCAGCTCCCGGACCGGAGTCCGGCCGGGCAGACGTACTGCTGGCGGGAGGCGAGATTCATGCGGGAGACGGGTCTGCGGCTTTCACGGGGTCGGTCGCGATCCGCAAAGGCCGGCTTGAGGTGTTCGCGGAGTCAGCGGTGGCAGTGGAGGCGGACATTGTCGTTGACTGCCGCGGACTTGTGATTTCTCCGGGATTCATCGACCTGCACACCCACAGCGACGATCCGGTGCTTGAACGAGACACTCGCGCCTGCGTGAACTATCTGCTCCAGGGCTGCACCACGATGGTGACCGGCAACTGTGGTTTCGGGCCTGTGGACTGCGGCAGGTATCTGAGTGCAATCGACCGTCAGGGGGCTGGCACCAACGTCGCTCATCTGCTCCCGCAGGGAAGTCTGCGTTCCGAGGTGATCGGCAAGTCAGACCGTTCGCCCACTGCTGACGAACTGCAGCGGATGCGTGAGCTGTCTGCGAAGGCGATGCAGGATGGTGCCTTCGGAATGACCACTGGTCTGATCTACATCCCAGGAACGCTCACACCCACCGCCGAGCTGATCGAGATTGCCCGCGTTGTCGCCGAGGGTGGCGGATTTTACGGAAGCCATATTCGCGGCGAGGGGGCCGAACTTTTGTCGAGCATTGAGGAGGCATTGAAGATCGGTGCCGAGGCCGGTTGTGCCGTGCATATTTCTCATCTGAAAGCCAGTGGCCGACCGCACTGGGGGAGTCTGCGTCTGGCCATTGAACGCATCGAAGCAGCGCGGGCGACAGGCCTTAAAGTGACTGCCGATCAATACCCGTACACCGCCTCCAGCACTTCCCTCGAAGCCACCCTGCTCCCGGCCTGGGCCAGAGAAGGCGGACGTGAACAGCTTCAGCAACGCCTCGCTGACCCGGCCATCGCGGCCAGGGTTGCCGCCGCCGTGGAAGACAAACTGCGGACGGCGACGCGGATTCAGATCGCCTCCTGCTCTTTCAACCGCAGCTGGATCGGGAAATCACTGGATGAACTGTCAGCAGCCCAGGGACGCGGCATGGCGGAAATTGTGCTCGAGATCGAGCGGAACGGTGGTGCGTCGATTGTGAACTTCAACATGAGCGAAGAAGACCTGCGACTGGCGATGCCGCGTGACTGGGTGGCCACGGCCAGCGATGGTGGTGTGAAGGTCTTCGGAGCTACTCAGCCGCATCCGCGTTCGTTCGGCACATTTCCACGGAAGATCGGGCGATACGCGGTGGAAGAGGGTGTGCTGAGCCTTGCAGCCGCCATTCGCAGCGCCACCGGGCTTCCCGCTGAAATACTCGGCCTGAAATCCCGCGGACTGCTCCGGAATGGCATGGCGGCTGACGTGGTTGTATTTGATCCGGCAGAATTCCGTGATCGGTCCGATTTCAACAACCCGTGGCAGTCCGGCACCGGACTCCGACACGTCCTTGTGAACGGCGTCTTCGCCGTTCACAACGGTGTCCCCACCGGGGCCATGGCAGGAAAAGCGCTGCGGCGCGGAGCGGAGGAGGTGGGAAGTGAGAAGTGAGAAGCCGGTGTTTACTACCGAGTCCTCGCTGAGTTGCGACCGTCATGGAGTCGGACGAAATCATCAGCCGGAAGGCCTTAGCCTCCGGTTGTTGCCACTCTGTGCGATTCAGGCTTGAAGGGCCTTTTTCTCTATGCCTGGGGCGACAGCCCCGGGAACTCTGCCGATGACCGCAGTGTAAATGCAATCATGGTGAGGTTTTCAATTGACAACTGAACAAGTGCTGTTTGGGGCGATACAGGATGTTTGAGTTGTCGCTGCAGAAACTGGATTTCGGCGATCAGCAAGCCTGCCTGCAGGCCCTCAGTGCGCCCCTGCGCGAGGCCCTTTTCCACACCCTGCAAAAGGCCCCGTTCAATGCCTTCTTCGATGCCTGCCTGCCTGCCCGCCAACCAGCCCTTCAGCCGGCCTTCTTCAAACCACTCTTCTGCCGCTGATTTGATTGCCTGAGTCTTCAGCATGGGTTTACCCTTGAATGTCAGATCCAGAATCTGTTCAAATTGCGGGGTCGGGATCAGGGAAGAGGCGTAGCCGAGGATCGTTGACAGCGGCGAATCAGGCGAATCCACCCCGTTGCAGGCGGCCTGCACCCGATCTTCGAGTGAAGTGACAATTTCAGGCATTCGCGCAGGAAGATCCCTCTGACGGCAGGATCGCAGCAGTTGCGCGGAGGCGATGAAATCCTTGCTGCCCCGAAGGATTTTATCATCCATCCGCGGCAGGTCCAGTACAGGTACGCGGAACCGCGGGAACAGAGATGCGAATTTGGGCGGCACACTGAAGATCTGATGAAGCGACCGCGCAGCCTTCCATGGCAAACGACCGTTGTACAGCACCACTGGCAGAATGCAGTGAAGCGGCTTTTTTTGCCGCAGCCAGTCTTCGGCGAGGTGCACGATGTAACGCACGACCTGCAGTGACGCATGGGGGCCGCGGTAACTTTTGTGTTCCAGCAGGAGGTACAGCAGCACCGTTTTGCCGGATCGCGTGCGGACCGTGAACAGCACGTCCGCCCTGTGCCTGTGTAACCGGCCGTCGGTGCGGTCCGGCGGGACAATGCACAGCGTGCTGAGGTCCAGTTCTTCCAGCAGATCCGGCGGAAGGATGCACAGGAACAGCTGGCAGGCGAAAATCAGGTGGCTGATGAACCAGCTGAAATAGGCGTCATGATGCTGTCCAGGGTGTTGTCTATTCATGCACTAATTAAATTACAATGAACCGCTCGCGACAATGAAAATCGCTGCACGGGGGCAGTGAATCTGCAAGGGGGGGCAGATTGCAGCGATTGTGATGGCGGGGCGGGCAGTAGTAAGTCGGCAGTGGGCAGTGGGCAGTGGGCAGTCGGCAGTGGGCAGTGGGCAGTGGGCAGTCGGCAGTGGGCAGTGGGCAGTGGGCGGCGGCACTCGAGAAGTGAGCAGCTGGTGTTCACGACCGAGTCCTCGCAGAGCTGCGACCGTCATGGAGTCGGACGAAATCATCAGCCTGGCATGTAACGCGAGGCTGGGCGACCCGCGAAACCCTCGTGCTGTCAGGGCAGTTCTCAGCAGGTCCCGCAGTTACTTTCTTGGTGATTCTTCCTGCGAATTTTCCGTGGTATTGAAATCTTCCGGATGCTGGGCTGGCCTGGGGTTCATCCAGGCCGGCTGACCTGGCTGTTCAAGGGCGACGATGTCCATGGTCGTTGTGGTGTTTGCGGCGGGGGTTTGGCTGAGCGAGCGGACAAGACCGCCGGGAACATCGTCCGACGACCATGATTTGGTTTCTGTGATCCCGGCTTCGACACGGACGTCGGCGATGAACCAGTTGGTCCTGAAGGTGCGACCGGCGATTTGCAGCGATTGGTTGCCGTCGGCCTTTCTTCCTGCCGGCTTACCAAACTGAGCTGGTGAAACACCCGGGGGCAGGCGGAACAGGCGTCGGGCAGTCTGTGACTGCGTCGTTGCGTCTTCAGTCTTCTGGCTTTGCAGCCGCGAGCGGATTTCGACGGTGAGCTGATCGGCGGATTTCTGCTGCAGACGATATTCGATGACCCTGCGTTCCTGGAAGGTACCAGCCTTCGTGACCTGCAGATATTCCACGCGGGTACCCACCGGGAATTTTTTCCAGCGTGTGTAGACCGGATTTTCGACCTGACCGGATTCATCCGGTGGCGTTGAAGGTGAGAGGCAGCAGAGCAGGCTGATCATGAGCAGCAGGGGTGTCATTTGTGAGAGTTCCTGAGCAGTGCGGGCAAGAGGCGGGCGGCAGGTGCCGTTCAGGAGTCTGAGAGTGCTGGTGAATGCTGAAGTTTCGATGAACAATCCGATCTCTGTAGCAGGAAAGTAAACGCGAAATTCATCCTCGCCCGACCGAAACGGCCATCTGATGAAAATTTCGCGAGGGCGACTCATGGAACCGATCTCAACTGGTTGCGCGCGGCGAGAATCGATGACTTCCGGAGTACACGTTGAGTACTCCATTCATTCGGTTTCAGAGGAGAGCAAGATGAAGAGTCACGTGGGCGACGAGCGGCGAGTCGTTGTTCGCAGAGGATTCACACTGATTGAGCTGCTGGTGGTGATCGCAATCATCGCCATTCTTGTGGCTTTGCTGCTGCCTGCTGTCCAGCAGGCACGGGAAGCGGCCCGGCGCACGCAGTGTAAGAACAACCTGAAACAACTGGGACTTGCTGCTCACAACTTCGAAGGAACGTATGGACACCTGCCGCAGGGACCGCACGATGGCCATCCCCAGGCCATTGATACGTCGGGCAACCCGAACCCCGCGGGGTACAACTACACCGAGGTGCCGCCGGCCTATGGGGCGACAACCTGCTGCCGTGCAGCAAACAAGGATGGCTGGAATCATTTCTACAAAATGCTGCCCTACCTCGAGCAGGACAACGCTTTTCGACTCGGACGTGACGATCCCCCGTTCTGGCCGAACGTGGCAAACAATGCAAATGAGGATGCAGTGGCTCAGGTGGTCGTACCTGCCTTCTACTGCCCGACTCGCCGTGACATGGCTAAGTATGGTTCTGCCGGGTTCTCCAGAAATGACTACGCAGGCTGCGCCGGGTTCTTTCAGGGCGAGCCGATTGAGGGGACGGGAGTTGTTCCGCCGGCTCCACTGGGGCTGGGGCCGATCGGAGACGAACGCGCGAACGTAAACCAGGGTGATGAAAGCGGACGTCGGGGAGCAATCGTGTGGTCCGGTCGCGGTGCGAAACGCAAATTTCGCGATATCACTGACGGTACGTCCAACAGCATCATCTTCGCAGAGAAAGCACTCCCGCGCAGTCGCTTTGGTTCAGATGGCGGCGATAACGAACGCTGGCAGAACAGCGGCTGGGATGAAGACTGCATCCGCTGGCACTTCCCGCCGGAATCCGATTTCACGACGGCGCCATTTCGTCCGGGCACAACCAGCAGCACAGCCTGGCGACGGTTTTTTGGCAGTTCACACGTAGGTGGACTCCAGGCGGCGAACTGCGACGGCTCCGTGAAGTTTTTCAGCTTCAACATCGATGCCAACGTCTGGCGGAAACTGTGTGTCGTCGATGATGGCGAAGTGATCGGTGAATTCTGAGATCTTGCTGACGATCGCGAGCATCACCGCCGATCATCTTCGATCATCACAGTCTGATTTTCCGGGGCCGCGAGGTCGTGGACTTCGCGGCCCTGCTGTTCCTCACACTTTGCTCTGAAGATTGAATATTTTCAAAGGAGATTCCCGAATGCTCAATTCGCCGCAACCACTGTGGTACGTGCTCATCACCGCTGTGCTGCTCACCGCGGCCGGCTGCGGATCCGACCCCAATGCCAACACCACCGAACTCACTCCGGAGATTCAGGAGAAAATCAAGGCGGAGGACGCTGCGGTGGACGCTGAAGAAGGTGGCCAGGGTGCGGTGCGGTGAGTCCGGGAAAGCGGGGCACGGAAAAGCGAATGCCACACCTGAAATCAACAAATTGCAGCGAAGGCAGTCAATTGACCCGGAATCGATTTGATTCCGCGGGTCCCCGAGGGTAATAAAGGGGCTTTTGAATTCAATCCCGATCCCGCCTTCCCCGCTCCCAGGTTCCCATGGCCGCCAACGAAATTCGCTCCGTCACCGCTCCCGGCATTCCGCTCCTGCTGGACGACATTGACACCGACCGGATCATTCCGGCCCGCTATCTTCGTTGTGTGACGTTCGATGGGCTGGGTGAACACGCGTTCGAAGACGACCGGCGTCAGGACCCGGATCATCCGTTTGACCAGCCGCAGTACAGGGGCGCAGGTGTCCTGCTGGCAGGCCGAAACTTCGGCTGCGGCTCTTCCCGAGAACACGCCCCGCAGTCGCTCATGCGCTGGGGCATTCGGGCGATCGTCGCCGAATCCTACGCCGAGATTTTTTTCGGCAACTGCAATTCCCTCGGCATCCCCGCCGTCCGCGCCAGCCGCGAAGACCTGCAGAAACTGGCTGCCGTCGTTGAAAAGACCCCGCAGGCCCCTGTCACCGTCGACCTGATAACGCTCACAGTCACCGCCGGCGATGTCTCCGTCTCCGTCTCCCTGCCCGACAGTGCCCGCGATGCGCTCGTCACCGGCCAGTGGGACTACCTCGGCCGACTGCTCAGCGCAGCCGATCAGGTGGCTGCCCACGCTGCTCGCATTCCCTATCTGACCGGTTTTTCTGCTTAGGCCCGGCGATGGTTCACGAACATCCTGCGCGAATGGGGCAGCCAGGGCCTGCTGTCACTCGCCCCAGCGCACCGGCCATTTATCAGACCACGGCCTTTGATATTCCGGACCTTGACATCCTGCAGCAGCTCTATGCGGGTACGGCTGCGGGGGACATCTACACGCGGGACAGCAATCCCAATCATTCAGCGCTCGCGACCGCTGTCGCTCAGCTTGAAGGCACCGAAGCCGGCGCCGTGTTTGCCTCCGGCATGGGCGCCGCCGGAAGCATCTTCCTCACGTTAACGGCAGCCGGCGATCATGCCATTCTCGCCCGTTCGCTCTACGGAAAAACACTCCAGCTGGCATCCCGCATGCAGCAGCTGGGTGTGCAGGTGTCTTATTTTGACGTCAGTCAGCCGCAGCAGCTGCCGCCGCTCATCCAGGCAAACACTCGCTTCGTGCTGGTGGAAACCATCTCCAATCCACTCCTCGAAGTCGCCGATATCCAGGAAATCGTCCGCTGCTCCGGTGCTGTCCCGGTCGTTGTGGATTCCACGTTTACAACTCCTGAGCTGATCCGTCCCTGCAGCCTGGGCGCGGCCATCGTCTACCACAGCGCCTCCAAATATCTCAACGGTCACGGCGATGTCATGCTCGGAGTCGCCGCCGGTTCACGGGAATGCATGCGAAAGCTCCAGGAAACCGCCAGCATTTTCGGTCAGAATCCCAATCCCTTTGAATCATGGCTGACCCTGCGTGGCCTGCGAACGCTCCCGCTGCGAATGCAGCAGATCTGTCGCACCGCTCGCAGACTCGCCGAATACCTCGCAACCCACCCGGGCGTTCGCAAAGTGCATTACCCCCTGCTTCCGGCACACGCCTCACAGCCGCTCGCTCAGCAACTCTATCCGCAGGGCACCGGCGGCATCGTGTCCATCGAACTGCAGGGGGCAGGCTTTGATGTGGTGAACAGCTTCATGCATCGTGCGGCCGGCATACCATTTTCTCCAACGCTTGCCGATGCTCGCACCACCCTCTCACATCCGGCAACCACTTCCCACCGTTTTCTGTCGGCCGCTGAACGGTCTGCAGCCGGCATCGCAGACGAGCTGATCCGCGTTTCCGTGGGGCTGGAACCGTTTGAGCTGCTCCGGGAAGAATTTAATGCGGCCCTCGGGAATGGCTGTTCAGCGAACGGACCGCAGGAAGTGTAACGATTCGTCGCCTGCAGACGCCGGGCTGCAAGACAGCTCTTCGCCGACACCGCGTCCCCGGCGATTAACTGCAGTTGGGCAGAGGGCCGTGAACGGTTACACTGCTGGCTCCGTGGTCAAAAACTCGATCGCAATTTGACCACAGACAGCGCAGATCACACGGACGAATCGCAGAGGTGATAAAGAGGTTGTTCAATACCAAAAGGAGTCCATGGCCTGGAACGTGTCTTGCTGCAGCCTGTCTGCCACGGCTCACGTGCGTGGGTGTCCTTACCTGTGCAAACTCGGCGTGTGAATTCGCACAGGCCTCGCCGGAATTCCTTTCCGGACGTGCGATTTCAGCCCCTTAATTCTCCCTTCAACAGGAACTCCAGCGAAAGTCGGTGCCATGAAAACGATTCTGATCTATGACCGCCCCATGTGCTGTTCCACCGGCATCTGCGGTCCCAGTGTGGATCCTGTTCTGCCTCGCTTCGCAGCCGCTCTGGACACCCTGAAGAATGCAGGAAACACGGTTGAACGCTACAACCTCTCGCAGCAGCCACAGGCGTTTATCGATAACAAAGAGATCCACTCGCTGATCTCCGGTCAGGGCACTGAAGTGCTGCCCGTAGTGGTCATTGACGGCCGGGTGATGAGCAAGGGAATGTATCCGTCCCTTGAGCTCCTGCAGATGTGGACTGGAGTCAGCACCGCCCCTGCAACGGTGCCGCTCGCGACAGTGTCTCTGCCGATTGCTGACCAGGACTGCTGCAGCGGCGCGACGGGATGCTGCTGAGGCCTCTCGACTTCAGGAAACCAGGCCATGGAATTTCTCCGACAAACTACTCGAAATCTGTTCTTCACCGGCAAAGGCGGCGTCGGGAAGACATCCGTCGCCTGCGCGACTGCGGTGCAGTTGGCAGATACCGGCAAACGCGTCCTGCTGGTCTCGACCGACCCGGCGTCGAACCTCGATGAAGTGCTCGGCACACCGCTCCGACATCAGCCGGCGGCGGTGCCTTCCATCCCCAATCTGTTCGCGATGAACCTGGATCCGGAACAGTCAGCAGCCGACTATCGCGAACGGATGGTTGGTCCTTATCGATCGCTGCTTCCGGCCGCCGCTGTGGCCAGTATGGAAGAGCAGTTTTCGGGGTCATGCACGCTTGAAATCGCAGCCTTCGATGAATTCTCAAGGCTGCTCGGCGACCCTGCAGCGACGGCGGAATACGACCATGTCATTTTCGACACCGCTCCGACCGGCCACACACTGCGATTGCTGACGCTGCCGTCGGCCTGGTCCGGTTTCATGGAGAACAACACCACCGGAACATCCTGTCTTGGCCCGCTCGCCGGATTGCAGGCTCAACAGTCTTTGTACCGCGACACCGTGAAAGCGCTGAGCGATCCGGTGGTGACGACACTGGTCCTGGTCACTCGCGCCGAATCCACTGCGTTTCGCGAAGCAGCGCGCACGAGTGAAGAACTGCAGGCTCTGGGGGTGAGCAATCAGCATCTGGTGATCAATGCTCTGTTCCGGGCAACCGACAGCAGAGACCCTTACGCGCTGGCCCTGCAGCAGCGCAGCGACAGTGCGATCGCTGACATGCCTGAGGTGCTCAAATCGCTGCCTCGCACATCCATTCCTCTGACAGCCGGCGGAGTTCTGGGCGTTGCCGCGCTGCGCAGTCTGGGAGACTTTGAACCGGCTGCATCTGTCCATTCGTCCCCGACAGATGAGCAGTCCGCAGTCACGGATCAAACAGAGTTTCCGCCGCCACTGTCTGTGCTGCTGGACGATCTGGCAGCACCCGGGCACGGAGTGATCCTTGCCATGGGCAAAGGCGGCGTGGGCAAGACCACGGTTGCCGCAGCCGTTGCCGTGGCGCTTGCCGAACGCGGATTCGAGGTGCATCTGTCAACCACCGACCCGGCCGCGCACATTGCTGCGGCTGTCGCCGGAGAGACATATCAGAATCTCACGGTCAGCCGAATCGATCCGGTCGCTGAAACAGCAAAGTATTCTCAGGAAGTCATGCAGAATGCCGGCTCGGGACTCGATGCTTCGGGAAAGGCATTGCTGGAAGAAGATCTTCGTTCGCCCTGCACGGAAGAGATTGCTGTCTTCCGAGCTTTCGCGGATGCGGTCGCAGAAGGAACCAATCGATTTGTAGTGCTTGATACAGCGCCAACCGGCCATACTGTGCTGCTGCTGGATTCGGCACTGGCCTATCATCGCGAGGTGACACGGCAGACCAGCGGCATGCCGGAGGCCGTCCGGAATCTGCTGCCGCGTCTTCGCGACAAATTGTTCACCCGCATACTGATTGTCACACTTCCTGAGGCGACGCCCGTCCATGAAGCCGCTCAGCTGCAGCGCGATCTTCGTCGGGCAGAGATCGAACCATACGCCTGGATCATCAACAACAGTCTGTCTCCCCTGAATGTCACGGACCCGCTGCTGGTCGAACGCCGCAAACACGAGGCGCGCTGGATTCAGGAAGTGGTTCATGAACAGGCAAGCCGCACGGCACTGATCGCCTGGCAACAAAAACCACCCATCGGCCCTGAAGCATTGATGCGGGCCATAACAGCCGGAATAAACTCGACGGAAACCGAGGACAGCCTTCCAGCCTGAACACGCCAACTCAATGGCACAGCCCGAACTCTGCATCCCCTCTGATGAGCCCCAATCGAGTCGCGCCCATCCGGAAGTGGCCCCGGCTCCCTGTCTCTCCGCGCCGTCAAATCCCCTGCACGACGTCGCAGCACTCATGTCGATGCCAGCGCGGTTGCCCGCCTCACCCAATACCCCGCGCGAAGGCGACTCCAGCTAACTTCACCGCGAAAACATGGATTCCTTCCGGTATTAAACGACCTGTTTGTCACCTCTGCGAGTCATCCGTGTGATCCGCGTTCTCTGTGGTCAAAATGCGATCGTGTTTTTAATACGGATCACGCGGATTTCATGGATAAGATAACACCACAGCGTCGCATCGAAGATGCAGCAGCTGACCCGACATGGCACTGTCCAGTCCGGAGCGGGGGCTGGCAGGGCCGGGGAGGTGGGCGCGGTTGGGGGCAGGCTGCGACCTGGGGTTCGTTGCCCCGAATCGGGGCTTCTCACCCATAGCTATTGGAAGACGGCCCTGCGGGCCAGAGGATATGTTTGGGGGTGGCGTTTGCGGAGAGCTCTGCGGATGCCGTCGGGGTTCATGCCGAAAAGTGCGGGCACTCGCGTCAATCGCATGCCCCGAAGAGCGATGCTGCACACTCGGCTCACACCGAACATGCAGCGTTCGGCTGAGAACTGCCCTTACAGGGCGAAGCTGCCGGGGGCGGCCTGACCCGGCATTTCATGCCAGGCTGATGGACCTGGCCTTACAGGCCGTAAACACACATGCGTCAAAAGGTGCCATGCACCTGACCCAACATGGCACTGTCCAGCTGAACATAATGGCATTGCAGGCCCCGGAAGCGCTGTTCCCAACCTCTCTGCTGCCGTGGTACCGCGGGAGCCCCAGGTTCTTCCTGCTTATTCGTTCTTCCGTCATTGAGTTCGGCGAAACACCGAAAGTCGTCCGGGCGTTCTATGCCCCGCCTGAATCCCCTTGAGGATCTTCCTGGCCGGAATCAGGCTGCATTTCGTCTCCTGTTGCAGTAGACTTGAGTGGGCAATCGCCGACGCGCGTCCGGCAGCGACAGCGGGACAGGGTATGGCAGAGGAGAGGACGGGATGTTTTTTTTCAGGTTCACCAGCGGTATCCTTGCTCTGCTGTTGCCGGCGTGTTCTCTGCCTGCCGTGGTGGCACAGCAGGTGGACTTCAATCGGGATATCCGGCCGATTCTTTCAGATGTCTGCTTTCACTGTCACGGACCCGATGAACAGCAGCGGAAGGGAGATTTGCGGCTGGACCAGGCGGGGGATTTGTTTGCGGAGCGAGGCAGCCTGCGGGTGCTGGTGGCCGGTCATCCGGAATCCAGCGAACTGTATCGGCGGATCGTGTCTGCCGACGCGTCCGAGGTGATGCCACCGCCATCCAGTGGTCGCAGTCTGACACCCGCTCACCGCGATCTGCTCAGGCGGTGGATCGAACAGGGCGCCAATTTCCAGCAGCACTGGGCCTTTCAGCCTCCCGTGCGACCTGCACTCCCTGTTGTCCGCCAGAGCGACTGGCCGGTCAGCGAAATCGATTACTTTATCCTGCACCGACTTGAGCATGCGGGCTTTGCACCTTCGCCCGCTGCCGTTCGTGAAACGTGGCTGCGGCGAGTCACTCTGGATCTGACCGGTCTGCCGCCGACTCCAGCGGAAGTTACCGCGTTTCTGGCGGACGCATCGGCGGGGGCGTTCGAGGCAGTCGCTGACCGACTGCTGGCATCACCCCGCTACGGGGAGCGGATGGCATCGCGGTGGCTGGATGCCGCGCGGTATGCGGACACGAATGGTTACCAGAGCGATGGACATCGAGACATGTGGCGGTGGAGGGACTGGGTGATTGATGCATACAACGCCAATCTGCCGTTCGATCGGTTCACCATTGAACAGCTTGCCGGAGATCTGCTTGAGAACGCCACGCTTGACCAGAAGATTGCATCGGGTTTCAACCGCAACCACCGTGGCAACGGAGAAGGCGGGATTATTCCTGAGGAATATGCGGTGGAGTACGTGGTGGACCGTGTCGACACGGTCGGTACCGTCTGGCTGGGGCTCACGCTCGGCTGCGCCCGCTGTCACGACCACAAGTACGATCCGATCACGCAGCGGGAGTACTATGGTCTGTATGCATTTTTCAACAGCATACCCGAACGTGGTCGTGCGGTGAAATTCGGCAATTCGCCACCGCTGATCCCCGCACCCACGCGCAGCGAACAGCAGCAGCTGGAAGCTCTTGATCGGCGTCTGGCAGAATCAGCAGAGCAGTTCAGCCTGGTCCAGCCGCAGCTGCTGCAGGCGCGTGGAGCATGGGAGGCTGGCTACCGGCAGCAGTCGGCTGCTGGTGCGGCCGAATCAATCCAGTGGTTTCCCGCACAGAAGCTCGCGCTGCACTTCAAGCTGGACGGTACTTCTGAGCCAGCCGGTGACGGGCAGGCCGCGGGGGCGAATGCGGAAGCTCGCTCCGCGTCCGCGTCCGCGTCCCTGTCGGCTGCGGATGAGACTTCAGACCGTGCTGCATCGCTCCGCTATGTTCCCGGCCTGTTCCGGCAGGCGCTTGATGTCAGTGGCGGTCGTTTCGCGACTGTCGGAGACATGGCTGACGTGGGGTATCTGGATCAGTTCACATTTTCCGCCTGGATTTTTCCTCGGGACACATCGA
>CAZLOQ010000024.1:0-49588 GCA_964561125.1 uncultured Chitinophaga sp.
GATGCGATCGTTCAGATCGGCAGCGCTCAGTTGCGGAAGTGCTGACTGCATTTGTTTCAGCAGTTGTCCGGCCTCCGGCTGCAGGCGTGCATCGCGGCGTAAGTCGATCAGCATCGCCAGGCCGAATCGCCTTCGCAATGCAAGCATTTCCGGGGCCTGGACATCGCGTTCGATGAGTTGGCGAAGGAAACCACGGGCGTCCGCGGGGCGGTCGAGGCCAATTGCAATCCGGGCCGCCTCTACTGCGTCTTCAGCCGTCTCGGGCGGAAACTGGAACAGACGCGTTGTTCCGTCACCCGCTGAGGAATAGCGGAGGTCATCGGCCGCAAGGAATCGACCGGGCTCCTGCACCGACAACAGGGTGACGATCCCTGCAGCCAGCAATACCCTATTTTTGATCGAGAGCAGGCAGCGGTGAATGCACAAGGAATGCGGCATGGCAACGACTCTCTTTGGAGGCCTGAATCGAATTGCCCCAATATTGAGCCGGAAATGGCCAAATGCGAGCAGAATCGGCCTGTAAAGCAGGATTCGGTGCCGTTCCAGAGTGAACAGGTAACGGTTGTCACGAGCGATCCAGCGGCAACCACACGAAAAAGCCTCCAGTCCGGACGACCGGACTGGAGGCCTGAATTCCTGTGCTTCAGCAGCGGAGAACGAATCGACTTAGTCCATGCTGTAGCACTTCATGCCATGCTCGTGCACGTCAAGACCATCAATTTCCTCCTCCTTCGAAACTCGCAGCATCCCGACGGTTTTGAGGATCAGAAAGCAGATTGACAAAGCGGCGAAAGAGAAGACCGCGATCGAGGCGGAACCGATCAACTGAACAGTCAGGTCTTTTCCCTCCCCGAAGATTCCTGTAGCTACTCCGCCCCAGACACCGCAGACACCGTGCACCGGAAAGGCTCCGACCGGGTCGTCGATTTTCAACTTGTCCAGTGCGATGATGGCCAGCAGCACAAGCACGCCGGCGACGGCTCCGATCACAATCGCCTCGACGTTAGTGACGCAGTCACAATTCGCGGTGATTCCCACGAGACCAGCGAGGATTCCGTTGAGCGCCATTGTCAGGTCAGGCTTCTTGAAGACGGCCCAGCTGAGCACCATGCCCACGACGCCACCTGCAGCAGCGGCAAGTGTGGTATTCACCGCGATCGTGCAGACAGCATTAACATTAGCAGCACCCGAGAAGGCCAGCTGGCTGCCGGGATTAAATCCGTACCAGCCGATCAGCAGGATGAAAACGCCCAGCGCGGCGCTTCCAAGATTATGTCCCATAATCGGCACGGAACGGCCGTCTGCAGCAAACCGACCGATTCGCGGGCCAAGGATGATTGCCCCTGCCAGACCGGCAAATCCGCCGCATGCGTGCACGACAAGGGAACCCGCGAAGTCGTGGAACCCTGCCGCACCCAGCCAGCCACCGCCCCACTTCCAGAAGCCCACGATCGGATAGATCAGACCGGTGATGACGACGGTGTAGGCGAGGTACGCAGTAAACTTCAGACGACCGGCCACGGCTCCGGAAACGATGGTTGCCGTAGTGGCACAGAACGCCGCCTGAAAGAGGAAGTCTGCCTGCGGATGGAGTTTTCTGAGGGTTCCTGAAGCCGTAGAGAAGCCTCCTTCGATGTCCTCGGCAGAGACTGCGGCGGCAAAGTCAGGCTGAGCATAGCCAAAATACCCGCCGGCGAAGTCGGCCCCCGGATACATCAGGGCGTATCCCACAAAGTAAAAAATGAGCACACCCAGACAGAAGTCAATCACGTTTTTGAACAGAATGTTGACAGCGTTCTTCGCTGAATTGAGGCCGATCTCAACCAGAGAGAAACCTGCCTGCATAAAGATGACAAGGACTGCAGAGAGGAACAGCAGAAGATTGTCGATGGAGTAACCAAGGGTGGCGTTATCCGGGATGTCCAGCGGCGCTGGTTCGGTTGCTTCCTCCCCGGAGGGCGCTTCCGTTTCACTGGCAACAGCGGGTTGTTCATCTGTCATTGGTGCCGCGGCGACTTCTGTCGCGGCATCCTGACCGTATACTGACGACACGCCGGCAAGCGGCGGCGAGAGCCACCCCATCGCCAGCAGAGATGCTCCGAGAATGAACCTGGAAAGCCTCGACATCGCCCCTCTCTCCTCATTTAGTTTCTCTGAATCCCGACAGGCTCTAAACGATCGCGAACCTGCCTGGGATTTGTGCAGACACTGAAAACTGCTGCCGCGACATGAGTCAGCGTACAGCAACATTCCTCCCGTTTTTTCCACGGCTTCCATCGGGCAACCGGCGCGAAGGAATCTTTGACGTAAATGCCGTAAAAAAACACAATAGTTTGAGCAGCAAAGCATGTGCCTTTATTCTGCCACCCACGCCAGTCATTGCATCGTAAGTTGCTTTCTGAAAACGGTTTGCGCATTTTTTTTTGCTGCCTGAATTTTGCTCACTGTGTGTTTCGCTGGCCTTTGTGCCTTCATTTTGGGCAACATTCTCGCCCATTGCGCTATTTGCGTGCAGACCTGTGGGTGATCGCGCTGCAACTCGCAGAGGATCCTGACGATGGTGCCGTCCAACCGCATTTGATTTGACTGGAATCGCTCAACAGCCGAGAATCCGTGGGAAGTGCCGTCCAGTCAGACGTCTTCATTGCTGGAGCAGACCGTTTTTATTGCTGGAGCAGACCGTGCCTGTCCGCACTCCGTTGACGTCATCCGTTTCTTCGCCCTCCCCATGGCTGATTGTTCTGCTTCTCTTCCCGGTCGCTCTGCTGAATTATCTTGACCGACAGATGCTCGCAGCGATGAAAACGTCCATCGTGAGTGACATTCCGGGAATCGAGGACAAGGAAAACTGGGGTCTGGTACTGGCGGTATTCAAGTGGGTCTACGCAGCGCTCAGTCCGTTCGGTGGCTACGTTGCCGACCGCTTCAGCCGTCGACATGTGATCAGTCTGAGCCTGCTGATCTGGTCGGCGGTGACGTGGGCAACGGCGTGGGTGACGACGTACGAGCAGCTGTTGTGGCTGCGGGCGTTGATGGGGATCAGTGAGGCGTTTTACATCCCGGCGGCGTTGGCGCTGATCACGGACTTTCATCCCGGCGCGACTCGTTCGCAGGCCGTCGGGCTGCATCAGGCGGGCATTTACACAGGATTGATTCTTGGCGGATTCACTGGTTATGTCGCCGATCACCCGAACCTGGGCTGGAGGTCAGCATTCACGGGCTGCGGAATGCTGGGTGTGCTGTATTCGCTGCCACTGCTCATGATTCTCAGGAATCCAGTTCGGGGAGCGACAACAGTGACTCCGGGGCCTGCTGCCACTCTGAAGGCGCTCCTTTCCAACCCCGGCTTCCTGCTGCTGGTTTTGTATTTCACACTGCCGGCCATCGCCGGCTGGGTGATCAAGGACTGGATGCCTGCGATCCTCAAGGAAAAGTTCAGTCTTGGACAGGGGCGTGCAGGTGTCGTGGCCACACTGGTGCACCCGGCATCGATCTGTGGCGCGGCGGTGGGTGGCTGGCTGGCCGACCGCTGGATGCGTCGCAGCAGCCGCGGGCGAATTTACGTGAGTGCTATTGGCATGGCCTGCTTTCTGCCGGCCCTGTTTGCGGTGGGCAATGCAGGAACGGCGACGATCGCCGGTGCCGGCCTGCTGCTGTTTGGACTCGGCTGGGGATTCTTCGACTGCAACAACATGCCGATCCTGTGTCAGATCGCGCGTCCTGAGCTGCGTGCGACCGGGTATGGAATCATGAATCTGGTGAGCATCAGCTGCGGGGGCGTTGCGGACTGGGGATTTGGTGTCCTGCAGGATCGGAATGTACCGCTGAATCAGATTTTCGGTGCGTTTGCTCTCGTGGCCGGCTTATCCATTGTGGTGGTACTGCTTATTCGTCCGGGAGTCAATCCGGAAGATCCGTCGGAAACGGGGGGAGGTTGACTGATTGTCCGGTACATTCTCCGCAACCTCTGAGCGTCGCTGGCTTCTGTTTCTGCTGTTGCTGGCTCTCGGCCTGCGTCTTCTGGCGGCCGTAGTCATCGACTGGCATGTGCGCGGCGAAGGACGGACGTTCCTTGTCGAGGGAGACGCCAACGGGTATTGGGAGCTGGGCAGAAAACTGGCGTCGGGCGAAGACTACTGCATTCATTCGCCGCCCCGTTACATTCTCAGAACGCCCGGATTTCCGCTGTTGCTGGCGGGCTCCATGTGGATTGTGGGGGAGCGAGTGTTTCCGGTCACGCTGCTCCTGGCCGGCCTTGGCACTGTCTGCTGCGGACTCACCTGGCTGATGGCGCGCAGGCTTGCCGGCCCCCTCCCGGCACTGGGAGCACTGTTATTGGCCGCAGTCTCACCCCTGCAGATAGGCAGCAGCGTCCAGGTTCTTTCGGAGGGCTGGTTTTCAATCTGGCTGCTGCTGAGCCTTCTGGCAGTCCGGCCAATCCTGCAGATACCGGACTGCGGTGTGACGTCAAATTCGGGGACGTGCGCCGCCCCGTTAGTGCGCATGACGGTAGTCCGAATGACTGTGCGGGGAATCCTGGCGGGGCTGGCAGCGGGGGCCGGTGTGCTGGTCCGTCCCGGCTGGATTCTCTGGCCGGTGGGTGTGGCGATCTGTCTGCTGCTGGCTGGTCGGGGTGATCGCAGAACGCGTGGTTTGGTTTTCCTGAGCGTTTGCTTTGGCTGCTGGCTGGTGCTGTTTCCCTGGGCATGGAGAAACCACAAAGTCTGCGGGCACTGGGTCTATACGTCTCTCTGGTCTGGGCCGAGCCTCTATGACGGGCTGCACGCGGGGGCTACAGGTGCCAGCGACATGCGTTTTTTTGATCGTGAGCAGTTGGGGCAGCGGGTGTCGGAGTACGCGGTGAACGAGGAGTACAAGCGCAGGGCATGGGAATTTGCCGTCTCAGAGCCCGGACGGGTGCTGGAGCTGGCTGTGGTGAAGGCCGGTCGTTTTCTGTCTCCTGTGCTCAGGGCTGAAGGTTTTTCTGGTGGGCTGTTTTCTCTTGCCTGTTGTGGTTGGTACCTTGCTCTGGTGGCTTTGGTGGTTCACGGCAGCCGGATCATGTGGCGATCCATGAACTGGCCCTCACTGCTGCTCCTTTGGCTGCCGTTCCTGCTGTTTCTGCTGATTCATCTGGTTTTCGTCGGCTCAATCCGCTATCGTTTACCTGCGGAATTTCCGCTTCTGGTACTTGCCGGCCTGGGGCTGGAAGGCTTTCTTATGCGGCATAAGACCTGAAGCGTGGCCACTGCGTCGGGGCGGCTGCATCCGGGCAATCGCTCCACAGCGGTGTGTGTTGAAGGCAGTCGGAAAAGTTTTTTGCAGTTTCAGGAGCGGTGTCTGGCAGGGAAGCATGAGGCTACCGGCAACGATTAAGTGGCTGCTGTTTTTCACGGCGACGGTGTTCACTGTCATTGCCGTGGGGGCTGCGTGGCTGTTCAGTCGGTGGGAAGGTCTTTTGCGCGATCAGCTGTTTGCGGCATTTGATAAAGCCGCGCCCGGACTGGTGCTCTATCTCGACCAGATCGAGTTGCCGGGCACCTCCACAGTGCGGTTGTCGGGCCTCGAGATACGGGATTCGGTAACAGGGCGTTCGCTGTTGCGGGTGGGGCGGCTGCAGCTGGAGATTGACGAAGCAGAGCTGCTGGAGCGACGCAGACTGCTCCTGCGGACAGTCGTTGCTGAAGACGTGGACGTCCTGCTGCAGCGGAGTGCACAGGGGCGCTGGAACTGGCAGGACTATGAATTTCGTTCGCTTTCCAGTGAGAGTCCGGTGCCGCCGGTGGTCCGCATGAAGGACGTGCGTGCCCGGGTGCTGCTGCAGCACTCAGAGGACCTGCCGGCCGCTGAATTGCTGGCGACCGTGCCGGAATTTCAGGCTGTTCCAGCCTCGGGAACGGAATACGCCTTCCTGGGTGCTGCGAGCGTACCAGGTGCCGGGCTCCTCGCGCTCCGCGGTGGCTGTGATCTGGTCGATCGTTCCTGGTCGCTTGCCGGATCTGTGCGTGATGTTCGGCTGGACCAGAACCTGCTCGACTTCGCAGTGACCACGTTCCCTCAGCTGAACGCTCAGCGACAGAGGCTGGACGTGCTGTTGACTCAGATGCTCCCGGCACATGCGGATCCTGCACAGGACGCTGCCGCACCCGGTGCTGGTGCGCTGGTTCTGGGAACAGGTCGCGCGGCTCCGCGGCTGACGGGACAATTGAGTCTGGACTTCAGGGCGCGGCGGGAGACTGGAGCGGAGGTACCGGATTTGCGGCTGGAGGCAAGTTTGTCAGAGGGGTCGATGAGCACTGCCGCGCTGCCATGGCAGTTGCGGGAAATCTCCGCGAAGCTGACGCTGGACAATGGACGGGCGGTGGTCCAGCTGCTGCAGGCCCGGGATGGCGAGTTTCGAGCGGCGGGAGAACTGCGGCTGCCTCTTGGCAGTGACACGGCTGCAGCAACGGCTCAGCTGAGGCTCGATAACTTCCCTGTCACCATGCAGCTGCAACCATTGCTGCCGCTGAAGACACAGCGGTTCTTCGAACACTTCCAGCCGGGTGGAAAAATTTCGGGTGAGGTGAGTGTTCGACGTTTTCCCGGAGGTGTGTGGCTGCCGGTGTCTCTGCAGGGGCAGACACAGAACGGGGCGATGCAGTTTCATCGTTTTCGGCGGCCAATCACGGGAATCAACGCACGCATTACTCAGCGACCGCTGGCAGACGATGCTGCCTCGCTGCGTGACGTGATCTTCGATGTGGAAGCGGAGGGCAGTGCTGGCGAGGATGTGGTTCGGGCGAAGGGGTGGCTGCGTCAGCCCGGGGCGGAGATGGAGGTTCGATTTGACGTTGAGGCTCCGCATCTGCCGCTCGACGGGCGTTTTCGCGACGCGCTGGATGACGCGGGGCGGCGGGTGATCGAGCAGCTGAATCTGAACGGGTCGGCAAAAGTTTCGCTCGCCTGCTATCGGGCTCCCGGGCTGGATCTGCCGACGGATCTGCTCCTGCGGGCTGAAGTCAGTCATTCGCAGCTGCGTTTCCGCGGGTTCCCTTACCAGATCGAGAACGCAAGTGGTCTTGTGGAATTTGATTCAAAACAGAAGCTCTGGACATTCAGCGGTGTGCGGGGGCAACATGGTCCGGGGGAACTGACCTGCAGCGGACGATTCCAGGGACTCCCGGCTCCCGGAGTGCTCAATCTGACTGTCACTGCAGTCGGAGCGAAGCTGGATGCCGATCTGTTCAACGCGCTTCCTGAGTCTGCCCGGAAGATCTGGACGATTGTCAATCCGGAAGGAACGTGCAATCTGCGGTCGGTGATCTCGTGGACGGCTGCTCCCGGCCAGGCGCCCAGCGTACGACTGGAGAACGTGCAGGTGTATGACGCAGCGATTTGTCCGCGTCCGTTTCCTTATCGCATGCGGATCCAGTCTGCTCAGCTGAGCTACGATCCGAACGATCCGCGGGCAGCCGGCAATCAGCACTGCGAAATTCACTCGCTCGAAGCCGACCACGAAGGTTCGGAAATCACCGCCTCCGGCTGGGCGGAGGCAAGTCCGAATGGGGACTGGCAGGTTCATTTAAGTACGGTCAACGCGAGGGACTTGCGTCCGGACGATCAGCTGAGGGCTGCTCTTCCGGCGGGCTGGCGACAGACACTCTCCAGACTTGCTCAGTCCGGTCGTGTGACGGTTGAGGATTCGGAGATTGATTTTCGCGGGACGATTGATCCGACAGTGCCGGTGACTGCCGCATGGGATCTGAATCTTGGACTGGACGACTGTGAAATTTCTGCGGGTCTGGATCTGAAGCATATTGTCGGTCGAGTCCGGGCGCGGGGTGTCTGGGATGGTCAGAGTCTTGAGAACAGTGGAGAGCTGGCCCTGAGCAGGGCTGAAGTGCTGGACATGGCGATCACGGAGATCCATGGCCCGTGGAGAATGACGGACAATGAGCTGGTGCTGGGCAATCGCGAGGTGATTTTGGGGCGGGTGCAGCCGGGGAGGGTCGCTAAGGATTCCCGCGTTCGGGGCGAAGCTTTCGGCGGAACGCTTGAAATGGACGGCATTGTGAATCTGGCCGCCGGCAGTGTGTACCGATTCTTCGGGGAACTCAGGAATGCCAGTCTTGAACAGTACGCACGGCTGCACGCGCCCGGACAGGCCAGTATGCGGGGGCTGGTGAATTCCTGGATGTTTGTTTCGGGGGACGGGAACACCGCGCGGACCATGAAGGGGGAGGGGCAGCTGCAGATCAATCCCGCCTCGCTCTACGAAATCCCCGTCGTTCTGGAACTGCTCTCAGCCATGTCGCGTCTGAACTTCACCGTCCCCAACCGCACCGCGTTCGACTATGCACTCATGTCCTTTCAGATTCGCGATGAAGCCTTTCAGTTCGATCCGATCGATCTGGTGGGAGATTCGATTTCGCTGCGAGGACGTGGTCGTGTTGGCTTTGGTGGAGACGTCGTGCTGGACTTCTACTCCCGGCCACCGCGAGGGACTGGTCTGCGAAATCCGCTGAGCGACCTGCTGGTTTCAAGTGCCACCCAGTGGGTTACTGTGCAGGTGCGCGGAACCACGGCGCGGCCGCAGACCAGTGTGAGTACCCGCCCGCAAATCGACGAATCCGTGCGTCAGTTCCTGAATTCCTTTGAACCTCGCCCCGGAGCCCCTCTGCCCGGACTGGTGCTCCCCGGAACACTCGGATTGCCTGCCGGCCCCGCCGCCGGGAGATCCCGACCCTGATCACTTCTTCACACCACCAGCCAACTCTGCCGCCTATGATCCGGATTCTTCAGCTCACAGATCTGCATATTTTTCGTTCACCTGACATTCTGCTGCGTGGCGTTGCCACACGCGAATCTCTGCAGAAGGTGGTGCAGCATATCCAGTCTCAGGGATTTGCCCCTGATCATCTGGTGGTCACCGGCGATCACACCCATGATGAGCTTCCTGAGAGTTATGAAGCCGTCGCGGAGCTGCTCCAGCCATGGCACGACAGACTCTGGCAGATCCCGGGAAATCATGACGATCGATCTGTTCTGCGCCAGGTCTTCAGCGAACGTATCGCTTCCGGAAGCGCTGATCAGCCAGTCACTTTTGCGTTTGAGACCGGCAACTGGCTGTGCATCGGGCTGGACACGCAGCTTCCCGGGGCCGTGGCCGGCCGCATCGAAGTCGCTCAGATTGAATGGGCGCAGCGTGTGGTGCAGAGCAGTGCTGCAGAGAATATCGTGCTCTTCTGTCACCATCCTCCGGTCAGACTGGGAAGTATCTGGATGGATGCGATTGGTCTGGAGGGCCGCGAGCTGCTGGAAATCTGGTGTTCTGCGGAACGCCGGATTCGCCTGATCTGCTGCGGGCACGTGCACCACGAATTCTGTACCACTCTCGGGCACGCCGTGGTGTTGTCCGCCCCCTCGACCGGCGTGCAGTTCAGTCCGCGTGGAGATGTGCCGAACTTTGTGCCGGGGGCACCGGGATATCGGGTGCTTGAACTGTCCGAGCAGGGATTTCTGACGCGTGTGGAGAGGATTCCGCTGCTGGTCTGATGATTGTGTGCGTAAGCTGTGTGCGAGGTTCGTCGCGTGGGCCGCGCGCCACAAAACAGTCAACATTCGTTTGCGCCGGGCTTTGGCCGATTGATTCCACCGGGCTCCTCACCTAATCTTCACACCTGCCCGTCTTTCTTCCTATTCTTCCAACCGGACCCGGTGACCGGTAACAGGTGTGACATGATTCTCAGCGGCTCTGAAATCAAAGCTCGGCTGGGCGGTGATATCAAAATCGAGCCATTTTGCGATGAACAGCTCAACCCGAACAGTTACAACCTCCGTCTGCACGACGAACTTCTTGTCTACGAAGAAATCGTGCTTGATATGCGACGTCCCAATCGCTTTCGAAGAATTCTGATTCCCCCGGAAGGACTGGTGCTGCAGCCGAACCAGATGTACCTCGGGCGGACGATGGAGTACACCGAGACGCGGAATCTTGTCCCGATGCTGGAAGGTCGTTCCTCAATTGGTCGCCTCGGGATGTTTGTGCACGTCACTGCCGGCTTCGGCGATGTGGGTTTCTGCGGGTACTGGACGCTTGAAATGATCGCCATACAGCCCATTCGCGTGTATCCCGGCGTGCAGGTCTGCCAGATCTTTTATCACACGGTTGAGGGAGCGATTACCGAATACCGGACTGGTAAATATCAGGGCAATCAGGACATCCAGCCCAGTTTTCTGTTTCGTGAACTCGCCCCGCAGCCGGAACGTCAGCGAACGCTCAATTTTGACCAGCAAACCGCCTCGCCTGATCCCGGTCTGGTGTCTGCAACTGACGGTGTTCTCAGTTCCTGAGCTGTCTGGCGAGCGGTCGGCAGGTCAGCGAACAGTCGGCAGGTTTCTTCGGGATCTTCAGCCATGTCAGCCAGTCGCAGCGAAAGTCGAGTGCTGCCGATTTCAATCGGTGCCGGGATGGTCGTGCAGCTGCTCTCGGCGACGGCCAGTTTTCTTGCGGCCTTTGTGTTGCCGATCAACTTTCCTTCATTTCCGGACGACGGGCGTCTGGCGCTGATCGGGCTCGGGGTTTTTTTCCTGTTTCTGGCGGTTCTGTCTGCTTTTTTCGGTCAGCGTTTTGCTGCGTTTGCTCAACGGTTCGGGCTTGGTCCGCGTGTCCTCGTGCCGCGCGAAGGACTCATTTGCCTCGGCATAATGCTCATTATCGCTGTTGCCGCCCTGACCGGCGGCAATCCGGACACGGGCAACATGCTGTTGCTCGTGTTCGGGCTGATGGCCGGCGGCTTCGTACTGAACGGCTGGGTTGTTGTGGCCATGCTTTCGCGAGTGACCGTCTCACGCACACTCCCCAATTCCACGTCTGCGGGCAGCCTGTTTACTGTGGAGGTCAGTCTGACCAACCACAAGCGACGGCTTTCTTCAAGGCTGATTGAGGTGCGTGATCTGGTGCTTGGGGATGATGTCCGTGTCGAGCCTCGAGTGGTGTTTGTGAGGATCGCACCCGGTGGCACACGTTCGGCCGGATATCAGCTGTCATTGCCACGGCGGGGACTTTATCGATTCGGGCCTCTGCGTTTGTCCAGCCGGTTCCCGCTCGGTATCGGGGAACGCGGGCAGTCGATTGAGCAGTCCGCAGAACTGTTTGTTTACCCTGCCATCGGGCGGCTTCTGCCTGCATGGCAGCAGCGGGATCGCTGTCAGCCGGATGCTCCTGCCGCCAGTTCCCCGCGCTATGGACTGCTCGACGATGAATTTCACAGCATTCGTGAATACCGTCCCGGAGACAATCGCCGCGCTATTCACTGGCGCAGTTCTGCTCGTCACACATCGCTGATGGTTCGCGAGCACCAGCAGAATCGTCAGACAGAACTGGTTCTGCTGCTTGACCTGTGTTCCTCCTCTGCAGCCTCTCCGGACGACCTCGAAATGGCAATTTCCTTTGTTGCCACCCTGTGCACGGAGCAGGCTCAGCGAAGCACCGCCGGCCAGCATCGGCTGCTGATCGCCGGACAGGAGCTTCAGGAGGTTGACATCCATGGAGCTGGTGCCTTTCGCGAAGCCGCTCTTCGATCGCTCGCGACCTGCGTTGCTGTTCCGGACCCGCCACTGCAGGAACTCCTGCAATCCGTCACTCGGTCGTATTCCATGTCCCGACAGCTGATCCTGATCACACCTCGCCCGGATACGGCCCGTGAAGTCCTGTCCTCCATTGCCGCAACGCAGCAGCGTTTCGACCCGCAGCTGCTGACGCGGCTCGAAATTCTGCCCTGCCTGCAGCAGCAACTCGCAGCATGGTTCATTGACCATCGCACCCTGCACACTTCAACCGGTTTCACGGACAGCTCTCCCGCTGCTCCTGACGTCTCCACAAAACCTCCGGAGACACTCCGTTGAACACCATTTCGCTCTCCACAGCCGACCGCCGGCTGCAAACCACCTTCCTTGTCAGTATTGGACTGCTGACCGGATGTGCCGGCCTGGTTCTGTCCGCCAGTCTGTCGCGGATTTTTCCGGCTGCCCTGTCTCCGCTGGTGGCTGCCGGTACCCTGTATTACGTGGATCACTGCCGTCGCAGACTCTTCTCGACCTTGATTGCCAACCTGCTGGGCCTTGCGGCACTCGCCGCTGCTATCCGGAGCTTCACCGACTCGAATCTGGAGCGACTGACAGCCGGAACTGATTTCCTCGTGTTCCTCACATGGATCGTTCTGGGGATGCAGAAAACACCTCGACAGTACTGGTGGCTGGCGGCACTTTCAGTGCTGCAGGTCACGACAGCCGGGGTGCTCACAGCCAGCGTTGGCTTCGGCACTGCATTGTTTCTGATGTCGCTGCTGATGATCTGGACGCTGTCCGTTTTCTCGCTCTACAGAGCGGCATTGTGGCACAGCCAGAACTCGAAAGCCGTACCCGCCGTATCGGTACCTCTGTCAGGGCCCCGTGGTCGGCGGCGGCAGCGAACCCTGCGCTTCCTGAGGGGATTTCTCGGTTTTCCCACGAAGTCCACGCAGACAACTGCAAGTCCGCCTGCTACCGCCAGTGTTCTCGTTCGCCATGGGCTGGACAGAGATTCTGCAGAACTCTGGACCGGCTGGCGGTTCTGTCTGTCGATGGCTGGTTCGTGGTTTCTCTCCGTCCTCGTTGGTTTGTGCGTGTTTGCGGTCTTTCCGCGTATCTGGGTTTCCGGTGGACTTGGACTGGTCGAAGGGGCAGGTGGCGCGGGGTCGGGGAACCGCAGAACAGGGTTCGCGGAAAGTGTTCAGCTGGGCCAGACCGGTTCACTGCTGCAAAGCAATCGCCTGGCGTTTACCTTTCAGATTCGCAGCCTTCCCGGTTTGACACCGGAGCCGGTCGAGACTTTGCAGAAATCGCTGCAGACGGACGAGTTTCGCCTGCGGGGGCTGGTGTTCGCCACGTATGAGCGCGGCCGCTGGATTTCCACGTCTCCGGAGCGAGACATTCCCGACGAAAACCGCCCATTTCCCCAGATGGGAGCCATTCACGAGATCACGCTCACAGCCCAGCAGGCAACGCGGCGAGTCGTCCTTGCCCCCCATCCGGTTGCCCGAATCACACCCCCGGCAGGACGAATCATCAATCAACGATCACTCAGCAACATGCTCACCTGGTCCGGCCCCGGTGCCACCTCGGCACCGACCGGGCCCGTGACGATTGTGGTGGAGTGTCCGTCTTTGTTGTTGCAGCCGGAGGTTGCCTCGCCGTTCTGGCAGGTCGATCCGCGGATGCCCGCATCGATCCGGCAGCACATTGTCGCTCGACTGAATCAGCAGGCTCAACAGTACTACCGGATGTCGGGCCAGTTCAGCTCTCTGCCCAGGCTGTATGAACTGGCCAGGCAGCTGAGTGGTCCCCGGGGACGCGTGCTTTCCGAAGCAGAGATGCTCCGCACAACACTCGAATGGCTCAGCACCTCCAACGGCTTCCGCTACACGCTCGATCAGCCCGTTGTCCCGTTCGACCAGGACCCGATTGAGCATTTCCTGTTTGAGACGCGGGCGGGCCACTGCGAATATTTTGCGTCTGCCGCAGTGCTGCTGCTGCAGGCCATGGACATTCCTGCAAGACTGGTCACCGGCTACAGCGGATGTGAACTGAATCCCGGCAAGCAGCAGTATGAAGTGCTTGACCGCCATGCGCACGCCTGGGGCGAGGCGTGGATCGGCGGTCAGTGGGTGACCTTTGATCCCACGCCGGCGGCTGACCGCCTCGATTCTCGCAGAAGCATCGCGGAACGCTCGCTGCTGTCAGGATTTCAGGCAGCGATCACCGATTTCTGGAAGGGCAGCGTGAACAGCATGACTGCGGAACGTCAGCGGGCCATTGTGGCACCCGTCCTGCAGGCCGCCCGTGATATCCTCGATCGAATCCGTCGGCAGGGTATCTGGCCGTTTATTCGTGAGTTTTTCGCAGCGCTGATGGCTCCTTCCTCAGGACGGCTTACACTCCGTTCCGCAGCAGCATGGATTCTGCTCATCAGCTGCGCAGGACTCGCCGTGCGAACGCTGCGCGCAGGTTCCGGGCAACGGCTGCTGACGGCATTCCGTAATCGATTTCTTACCCGTAGCCCCCATACCCGTTCGATCATCCGATTCTACTCCCAGTTCTGCGAACTCTGCGAGCGTGCCGGGCTGAAAATTTCTCCGGCTGCCACAGCCCGCGAAAACGCCGAGGCTGCCCTCGCTGCATTACGCCCCCAGCTTTCTCAGGCCGGGCTTGAGGATCTTCCTGTCCGCATCGCCAACGCATTCAACCGGGTCCGCTTCGGGCATGGACTGCTCTCCGGCGACGAGGCGACCGCCCTCGGGAATGACCTCCTGCGTTTTGCCACCGTTATTGAATCCTCTCTTGACCCGGCCACGTGATTTTCTGTGTAATTCAGTCTCGGAAATTCCACAAACAGGCAGTCCGTCGGAAACGGCATCCGGCTGCAGGCAGGGACGCATGCTGACCACCTTTGACCGTTATGTGATCGGCCGATTTCTGCACACTTTTGTGCTGCTCTTTGTCGCCACGCTCGGGCTGTTCGTGGTGATTGATCTGTTCATGAATATCGATGAGTTCCAGGACAGCCTCGCCCGCGATCAGAACGCGGCCGGACAGTCCGAACTCTTTCGTCGCATTGCCGAATACTACTTCTATCGCAGCTTCGACTTTTTCGAACTTGCCGGTCCGATCCTGATTGTAGTCTCAGCTGTTGCCGTCGTCGCACTCCTCCGCAAAAGCTCAGAAACCTTTCCGCTGCTGGCAGCTGGTATTCCAGCCAGAAGACTTCTTCGTCCGCTGCTCTGCACCGCTGTGATTCTGAATGCGGCGCTGATGGTCAACCAGGAATACATCATTCCGTCGCTCGCTGTGCGACTGCAAACTCCCCGAGGCAGCCGTGCAGCTGAAGTTCAGCGAGTCGACCCCGTTTATGATTACAGCAACGACCTGACTCATATTGCCGGTGACCATGTGCTTCCCGGCCCCGGCACTCTTGTGGGGCCCCGCTTCGCATTTCGTGAAGGACGCCTCAGTAAACGGTCGTTTATTCTGAAGGCCGAAAAGGCATCCTGGCTCTCCTCCCCTCCGGAAGCCCCCAGACAAAACGGCTGGCTGCTGCAGAAAGTCACCGGTGTGCTCGACGTTGAAACCCTCACCGCGGAAGGCCGCAAACGTATTCTCCCCACGGCCAGTGGCACGGACGTTTTTGTGGTCTCCGACGTCACCTTCGACTACCTGTGCAGTGGCGGACGAAATACTCGACTGCTGTCTTCTGCACAACTTGTCGAACGTATCCGCAAGCCCGCTGCCGGCGTTGTGCCCGTTCGCAGCCAAAGCCTCGCTCTGCACTCGCGACTCACTCGCCCCATTCTTTGTCTGCTCAGCATTTCTCTGGCTCTGCCACTCGTGCTGCGACGTGAGTCTCACAGTCTGATTGCCAATCTTGCAGGCTGTGCTGCGGTTCTTGGATTCTTCTATGGAGTGGCTCATGCCTGCCTCGCTGCCGGCAACGGCGCCGTACTCAGCCCGGATACCGCTGCCTGGCTGCCCGTAATTCTCAATGGTATGGCCAGCGCATGGGCCGCCAGCCTCGTGCAGACGTAGTCATGTCCCGTGCTTCTAACGCACGGTAATCTGCAGCGGTTCAGTAACAGTGGCCAGATCGAAGGCTGCAGCTTCAAAGGCCGGCGGTCCAAACGTCGCTCGTGCATTTCGTGAGAAACCATAGGGTTCCATCGGCAGCCCGACCACGTTCTTCGTAAGCACTCCGTTGCCATCCAGATCCTGAAACACCGCAACCGCAGCCATCCCGGACAACGGCACTTTCAGTTCGACCTCCACCAGCCCGCTGCCCCCGATCTTTTCTGCCGTACTGTCTGCAGCCGTCACGTCAGGAAATCCATCCGGCCGCAGAAAGACGGCCACCATGACGGCCGCCGGTTCTGATCCCAGCCCCGCTACCCGCAGCGCCACGACCTTGTCCGTCGGCGTCGTCGGCGCTGATGGCGATGGCGATGGCGATGGCGATGGTGATGGTGATGGTGATGGTGATGGTGTCGGGAGTGGCAGTGTCGAATCCTGGGTTACTGTCTGTACTGCAGAGACTTCGATTGCCCCGTCGCTCCGGGACGCCCGCATATCAGGCTGCCGCATCCGGATCAGGCCGAAACCTGCAGTGAGTGCAATCAACACAACCACGAACCACCGGAAGCTCACCCGCTTTCGGTCCGCAGACACTTCTCTGACTGGCATGACCATGCTCACAGCCCCCGTTTCCAGCGTCCCGAAAACACCAGTGTCAGCACAGCCATGATCAGCGCACTGCCCAGCAACACAGCAGCTTCCGTCTGCAGTTCTGCGAGTGGTGTGCGAAACCAGAAGACCTTCTGGAATCCGTCCAGAGCCCATGCGTTGAAGCTCCAGCGTCCCAGTTCCTTCATTCGTTCACTCATCACAAATCGCGGAATCATGCTGCCGCCAATCGCTGACATGCTCAGGATGATCACAGTGGCCGCCGCATTGAGCTGAGCGCGGGAGCGGCACAGAGTGGCCAGCAACAGCGCGAAACCGCTGGTCGCCGCTGACGTGCAGACGGCCATAACCACGAAGCCGGCTGCATGCCTCCGCAGCTCAATTCCAAACACAACATCCGCAAACACAAACATCACCGTCAGCTGCAGACAGCCCATCAGAAAAATGCCAAGCCACTTACCTCCAAGTATCTGCAGCAAACCGGCGTGACTGGCGAGGATCCGATCCAGAGTACCCGACTCTGCTTCATCCAGCATGGTCCCCGCATGGCCCGTGCACGCAAACAGCAGAAACAGAACAGCAATTCCTGCGGCGTACATTGCAATTCGTGGATTCGTTCGCCCGTCTGCCTGCGGATTCACGACCTCGATCAGGACATCTTTGCCGGAGGCTGCATTCTCGCTCAACAGCGGCGCTGACGTCGCCACTGCGGCCGCGGGCGCGGCTGAATCAACCCCTGACGCCGGAACGACCGTTGCCGCTGCAGGTACCGCCACCACCGACACAATGGACTCGGACCGAGCCGTGTCTGCCGTTCGGGATCCTTCGGCTGGTCGCAGCTGCAGTTCAAACGCGGGGGGATCCCAGACGGTGATCAGACGATTTGGCGGTTCTCCCAGCAGCCTGTCGGCAGGTGGAGTGCTGAAGATTTCATCGGGCGGAGGGGGATAGGGAAAGGCTGGCGGAAGTTCCTCGCTGCTGATCGGTTCGACGCCCGCTGCTCTGACCGCCGGCGCTGCAACGGGCACAGGCTTCGGTGGCCGTGAAACAAGCTTTCTGAGCGTCTGTGCGGTGTCTTCCAGTGTCCTTCGCGCGTAGTATTCCTTCAGCTTTGATGTGACGATTGCCACGGCCATCGCATTCTGTCCGTCAGTGATTACTCGCAGCGCAGACGGCTGTGTGGTCAGTGCGGAGGATTCCGGGGAATCGTCAAAGCCCGGGGGAAGCTGCAGAATCAGATCGTATTGGCTGGAACTCTGAGCTCGTTCGACGGCCTGAACAAGGCCCGCTTCACCCGCCTCGGCCCCAGGCAGATCCAGGTCCGTGCACTCAACAGAATCAGCCTGTCTGAGCGCGGCCAGCAGGGCCTGAGCAGCCGCTGTTCGTTCCGGAACCGCCAGCCCCAGTCGCACCGGTCGTTCGGTCCCCGCGGCAATTCCCCGGCTGAAGATCATCGCAAAAATGCTGAAGAACAGCACCGGCATGACAAACACCAGGAGCATTTCGAGCGGATTGTTTCGCAGTCGCAGAAACTGAATCCGCAGAATCGTGAGCATCATTCCCGCAGACTCCTTCCGGTGAGCGCCAGAAAGACGTCCTGCAGCCCAAAGCTTCTGACATCAATCCGCTGCGGTGTCCGGGACAGTTTCGCCAGAACCTGCAGGACTGCGGGAAGCTGCTGCATGTCGGCCAGACGACACACCGCTGCAGTTCGCTGTGAATCCAGCTCAAATCCAGGCAGCTCGTCTTCAACAGCCTCGGCAAATTCAAGCACCACACGGTGCGGCAGACCAAGACTCTTCAGGATCAACTCTTCCAGCCGTCCTTCTGCCACGATTGTCCCGTGGTCGATCACCACAATGCGGTCACAGCGAGTTTCCACTTCTTCCAGCTGATGTGTGGTGATGAGCACTGCTGTGCCCCGCTCCTTCAACTGCTGCATCATCGCATAAATCCGCTCGCGGCTCTGGGGGTCCACGCCGACGGTCGGTTCATCCAGCAGCAGCACCGCGGGACGATGGAGCACGCTGCAGGAGATGTTCAGGCGGCGCTGCATGCCGCCGGATAATGTCTTTGCCAGCGAGTCAGCGCGGTCGGAAAGCGCGGCCCACTCCAGCACCTCCGGGATCCGCTCCCGCAACTGCTGACGGGAAACGCCTTCAAGACGACCAAAAACTTCCAGATTCTGCCGCACTGTCAGGTCGGGGTACACGGCGATGTTCTGCGGCACCAGCCCCGGACGCACCGTTCCCGAACCCTCAAAACCATCAGGCACCCGCAGTTCAATCCTGCCGCTGTCAGGTGCGACCAGACCGGCAATACAGCGAATCATCGTCGTCTTGCCGGCACCATTCGGGCCGAAGAATCCCAGCATCTCACCGGGATACAGTTCCAGTGAAATCCCCCGCAGCGCCTCGCGGCCACGCCACGACTTGCGGACGACATCCAGCCGGAGTATCGGTGACGCTCGATTAATCATGGACCCGCTGCTTCATAGGTTCGTGATCTCCACTGTACGCTGAGTCCCAGCAGACTGCGAATCCAGGCCGTCCACTGGACAGCCAGAAACACAAGCATCGCTGCCGGCTGCAGCCAGACGACCTGCCATGCCCGGTCAAATCTGAGGCAACACAGGAAACGCGGAAGATAACTCAGCAACACACAAACTGCCACCTCCGGAGTCACCGCGGCAGCTCCAGCCCGCCAGATGATCACCCCCGCCAGCAGCACAGGCATCACGGAAGTCGCACCGATCAGAGCCGTCATCACCAGCAGCAGCGGCTGTTTGGCGAATCCCTCCACCGCATTCTTCAGCAGTCCACGCCATGTTTCACCAAACGAACCGTACATGCGGCACTCAACAATGTCCGTGGCATCAAACACATCCGTCCGCAGACCCCGCTCCCGCATCGCTCGCGGAAGACGAATTCCATCATGCAGCGACTCACGAATCGACGCATGCCCGCCGACCGCCCGCCAGCTGCTTCTGCGAGTCGCCATGTACTGGCCGCACCCGGCAGATGCTGCCACCATGCGTGTTCGCCGCATGAGCAGGAACGGCAGAAAACACAGGAGTATCACGTGCATCTGCGGAATCAGCAGCTGCTCACCGAAACTCACCACATGCTGCCTCGGAAAACCACTCAGCAAATCCACTCCCAGCTGCCGCCGCAGTCCCGTTGTCCGCGCGATCGCATCCGCAGTCACCTGCACGTCCGCGTCCACAAAAATCAGCTCCTCGTAACGTGCTGCCTCACCAAGCTGCTGACACGCCCACTGCTTGCCACTCCAGCCCGCCGGCTTCGGAAGCCCCCGCAACAGCCGCACGCGACTGTCCCGCTGACTCCACGATTCCACCAGCAGATCGGTGCCGTCCGTGCTTTCATCATCCAGCACCAGGACTTCAAGGGTCACGTCCCGACTGCTCATCAGCGATTCAAGGGTTGCCCCCAGTCGAGCGACTTCATTTCGCGCCGGAATCAGAACCGACACACACGGCCGCTCTCCTGATTCCTCACCACTGCCCCCGCCCCCGACGCCCCGCAGCTGCGGCGCTCGACGAAACTGCAGCAGATTGCTCAGAAACAGCAGCGTCACCCCAAGCGTTGCTGCGAAACAGATCCCACTGAAGAGCTCCGGCCGGATCGTATTCATAGCCGCCCACCTTCAGGCCCCGCTTCGTGTCGCGCTTCAAAGCTGCCGCCGCGCAGCCAGCAGCTCAGACGCCTCCATGCATCATAAATGCCCCCGATTCCTCCGCTCCCCGCCAGCAGCGGCTCGAATCCGCTGCCACTGCGTTCCAGTGCCTGACTGGCCAGCGCCGACTGCTCTTCCGCCAGACGCCGCTCCAGATACAGAGTGCGTTCAACGCGATCCTCCGGCAATTCGAGACTGTTCAGGGCCGGTCCAAAGCGTGCCAGCAGCTCCGGGCGACGCTCATTCCAGAACACATACTCCAGGGCCACCGGCAGCACGCTCCCGTTAAACTCCCGACCCAGCAGATGACTCAGCCCCGCCTGAAACGGCACCGACTCACGCACGTCATGAAAGCGACCGGCCGGTGTGATCCAGAGCGCCACGTCGCCGTCCGCCAGCACTCGCCGACTCTGCCGCAGAAACTCCCGCGCACCCGCAGCCGATTCCCGCTCCACACCGAAAAAACCAAGTCGCTCCAGCACCGGATAGCGAGCCAGCGCGGCAGCATCCATCGGCGCAGCGAACTTCCGTTTCAGCAACAGATCCGTAAACAGCACTGCAGCCATCGGATCCCACCAGCCAGGATGATTCACGTACACCACCACCGAACCACACGGGAGCCCCCGCGCGTTCCCGGCACCGGCAACTCGCACAGCATTAAACGACGATTTTACGAAACGTCGCACATACCGGCGGAAGCCCCGGTTCAAAACGCGCGAGCCCCATGAATCCAGCATTGGCAGCTCCCAGGAAGGCTATGGGATCAGGCCGCCCGCGACTGTTGCCGGGAAACACCGCCCAGGTCCTGATCCACCGTGTCGCCCGCAATCCAGCCGGACATCATCACCATCGGCATGCCCGGACCAGGATGCGCTGAACCACCCGCCAGATACAACCCCGGCAGCTCCGCCACTCGATTGGCCGGCTTAAACGCCCCCAGAAACCTCCCATGGCTGGCCAGACCGTAAATCGCACCGTTCAGCACATGGTAACGTTCGTGGATTCCCTGTGGCGTCAGAGCATGCTCCACCTCGATCCGCTCCTCGATGTCTTCCATCCCCGCTACACGCCTGAGCTTCTCGATAATCACATCCCGATACCGAGGCAGCATCTGCATCCAGTTGTGATGGGGCCGGAGATACGGCGTGTGAACCAGAACGTACAGAGCTTCCCCGCCCTCGGGGGCCACGCGGTCACCAGACAGCGACGGCGCACACAGGTAGCAGGTCGGATCCTCTGCCGGCTCGCCCTGCTCATAGATCTGCTGAAATTCCACATGCGGATCACGACTGAATACAAAGTTGTGATGCAGAATGTGCTCGTAACGCTTTTTCAGCCCCAGATACAGCACCACTCCGGAACAGGCTGCCTCGAACGTACGCTTCGACAGGAACTTCGCAGCAACGGATTTCGGCAGCAACTCTTCACACGTCCGCACGCAGTCTGAATTCGAAACCACGACGCCGGCCTGCAGAACCTCTCCGCCTTCCAGCGTCACTCCAGACACCCGCCCCGCCTGCACGTTGATCGAACCCACCTGCCGGCCGGTGATGTACTGCACACCCAGCTCCCGCCCCAGCCTCTGCAATGCCTCAGGCACAGCCCGGGTACCACCCATCGGATACCAGATCCCCTCGTTCGTCTGCATGTGCGCAATGCCGCAGAGCACGGCCGGGGATGCTTCCGGAGATGACCCCACATACTGCGTGAAATGGTCCATCATCTGCGCGATCCGCATGTCCGGAATGTGCGATCGCACCATGCCCGCCACCGTACGGCCAAATCGCAGACTCAGAACATCCTTCAGCACACTCAGGGAAAATGACTGCTTCAGATCCATCGTGTCGCCGATCCCGCCCACACTCTTCCAGAAGAAAAACTTCTGCGAGACGTCGTCGAGCTGTTTCGAGATGGCCATGAACTTCTCATACCCCTGGCCGGTGCGATCACTGCCCGTGTATTCGCGCAGCCGCTGCTGCATCTCCGGCAGCGACTCCACAAGATCGAAATGCGTTCCGTCCTCGAAGAAGCACCGCCACTGCGGGTCCAGACGCACCATGTCCAGGTAATCTTCAGGACGCCTGCCCGACTCACTGAAAATTCGTCGCAGCACCGACGGCAGGGTCAGAATCGTGGGGCCCATGTCGAAGCGATAGCCCCTGTCTTCCAGAATGGCCGCCTTTCCGCCAACCCACTCATTCTTCTCCACCACCGTCACACGATGGCCCCTGGCCGCCAGAGTACAGGCCGCTGCCAGACCTCCAAGGCCACTCCCGATCACCACCACATCCGTCTGTGACTTCATTGCTCTCTCCTGTTCAGCGAAACTCGAATTGAACGTTGCTTCCATGCAGCCCGAACCATGCCCCAGACAGAACTCAGCTTTGCCAGAGGATTGCGGGCATGCTCCAGACCAATCAAGTGTTCCAGCACCTCAGCATCGGCCGGCGTCGGACGATGCAGATGCGGCCGGAAAAAGCCGCGAGCCCGAATGACCGTCTTCAGCTGCGTCATCTCCAGCAGTCCGGCAGCACCGCGAGTCACCCCGAAACCGCTCCGGTGACGACCACCAAAGGCCACACGCGGGTCCGCCGTGGGGACGATCATGTCGTTGATCACCACACACCCGGCATCCAGCCGACGCGCATAACGCCGACATTCCATCGTGCGTCCAAAAACAGCAGCACTCAACGCATACGGACACTCAGCCGACTGTCGCACAGCGGCCGCTTCGTCCTCGGTCCGCAGCACCGAAAGCACCGGCAAAAAGAGATCCATGCGGGCAATCTCCAGCACCGGCCTGACGTGGTCCAGAATCACCGGTCCATAAAGCAGATCACCCCCGGATCGGGATTCCAGACGCCCCTGTCTGAGCACCGCACCGGCCGCCAGAGCATCCCGAACAGCCGCAGCTGCCCGCTCCGCCCCAGGGCCCGTCAGCAGAGATTCCGTCACACCGCGAACGGCCAGCTCACGACAAATGCCGGCAATCACACTGTCCGCCAGAGACTCCCGCACAAACAGCCTGCGGGGAGCCATACAGGTGCAGCTCTGATTAAAGGCCAGACCGAATGCCACAGAGGAACTCACCAGCGGCTCACTGGCACCCTCCAGCACATGCACCGCGTCGCACCCGGAAAGCTCCATCACCGACGGAGTGCCGCAGTCCGCTAACCGTCGCTGCACCACGCGGCCGGTTTCCGCTGAACCCGTCAGAAAGACCTTGTCCACACCCGCAGAAATGGCTGCATCCGCATCCGCTGGCGATTCACCTCGAATCTGCAACACCTCCCGCGGAACCCCACTTTCCACCAGCACCTCTCGCAGATACTCCAGACACGCACTGCAGCCCGGGGCCGGTTTCACCAGCACCGCATTGCCCGCCACCAGACCCTGCAGCACCTGAATCCCCGGCAGCATCAGCGGATAATTCGCAGGGCCAATCACCAGCACCACGCCAAGCGGCTCATGCAGCGTCCAGACTGCTGTCCCCCAGAGCCACTGCGGACGTCCTCGCGGACCCAAACGCCGCTCCCGCAGCACTCGCCGTGATGACACCTCCAGAAAACGCGCCGCATCCAGCAGCGGCAGGACTTCTGCCGCTAAGGTCTCCGCCTGATCCCTGCGAGGCACCAGACCGGCAAGCTGTCGAGCATTCGCGGCCAGACGCAGTCGCGCACGACGCAGACAGGCCAGCCGCTCAGGTAGTCCCCTCGCAGCCCACTCCGCCTGCACCGATCGCAACTCCGCAGAACCCATCTCAGGCCGCCCTCCGCTGCGGAATTCCAGGCTCCACAACGCCCGCTGTCACCCGATACTCCGGAAACTCAAGCCCCAGATCAGCACACAGCAGCCGCGATGAAATCCGCGCAGATTCATAAATCACCGGCAACCCGCTCCCCGGATGCGTCCCGCCACCCGTCAGATACACACCGTCAAGGTCCTCATAACGGTTCTGCGGGCGTCCCATCAGCATCTGCCCCAGATTGTGAGCCAGATTAAAGGTGGCACCACGGTAAATCTGATAGCCATGCTGCCAGTCGTCCGGAGTCAGCACCTTCTCGAAACGAATCCGCCGCTCCACATCTTCAAGCCCGATACGCTCCAGCTGCCGCAGCACTTGTGCCCGGAACTGCTGTGATAACGCCGGCCACGAGATCCGCTCGCTCTGGTGCGAAACCGGTACCAGCACATACAGCGTACTCATCCCCTCCGGCGCAAGCGACGGATCGGTCACACAGGCGTTCTGCACGTAGAACGAAGGATCCGCAGGCAGCTCCCGACCCTCCTCAATCTCACGCAGGTTCCGCTCGTAATCCTTCGCAATATAAATCGTGTGGTGCGGCAGCTCCCGCTGCAGTCCTTCCACACCCAGATACAGCATATAGGTGGAACAGGAATAACGCGAACCGGCAAGACGACGATTGTTCCAGCGGCGACGCAGCGCGTCAGGAACCAGCCGCTCCATCGCCCGGGCGAAATCCGCGTTGATAATCAATGCGTCACAGCTCCGCTCACCCGCAGCCGTACGCAAACCCACAACCCGACGCCCCTCGAACTGCAGTGACTCCACCTCCTCGCCATAGCAAATCTCAACGCCCATTTCCTGAGCGATCGCTGCCATCCGCTCACTCACCGCCGCACAGCCGCCAAGCGGATGCCAGACTCCGTATTCATACTCCAGAAACGCCAGAATCGTAAACAAACTCGGGCACTGGAACGGTGACATCCCGAGGTACTTCGATTGAAACGAAAACGCAGTGACCAGCCGCGGGTCAGAAAAATGACGGCCGAGGTCATCCGCAACTGATCGCCATGGACGCACCCACGGTGCCGCCTGCAAAACCGCCGGACGCAGCAGATCCAGAATGGAACTGAATGGCGACTCCAGAATCGGCCGGAAGCGCTCCAGCTTCATCCGATTCTCGCTCATAAATCCCGCGAAGGCCTTCGCATCTCCTGGTGAGATCGCAGCAATCTGCTGCTCCATCCGCGCCATGTCCCCGGTCGCGTCAATGCGACCGCCGGCTCCAAACTCAAGACGATACTGAGGGTCCAGACGCACCATCGGACACTCACGATCCAGATCCCGACCGACCGCCGAGAAGATCTCTCTGAGCACCCGCGGGTACAGAAAGAAGGTCGGACCAGTATCGAAACGAAACCCCGATGCCTCAATTGCCGATGTGCGCCCCCCCGGTCGATCCTGCCGCTCCAGGACAGTCACTCGAGCGCCCGACTTCGCCAACAGCATCGCACTCGCCAACCCCCCGGGGCCAGCTCCGATGATACACACTCTGCGACCACGCTTTGCCATCCCTGACCAGCCTTCTCCGTTCCGTGGAAATTGCCTGTTGCAACCGATTATGCCGCAACTCCCCGCATCGCCTCAACCCCAGTCCGGAAGAATCGTCAGACTCCGGCCTCCCGATTCCTGAGAGTTCCTCAAGGGGTTGGCAGGAAATGTGCACCCAATGAGCATCGGGTGATGTTTCGTGTGTGTTCGAGGTTTTGCTCTGGCATTTGAGTTTGCGTTGCAAGTGGCTTGCTGAACTGTGTTTACGTTGTGTGTTGAGTTTTGGCATCAAAGCTGCTTCGTCAAAGTTGCAGTCTCGGTTTGTCGGTGTTTTTTGAGCGTTCACTCCGTTCAAGAGATACTGGTCAGGGTTTCCATTTTCAACAGACGTCATCCGGAGCAAGTCCATGCCAATCGACCTGGATTTCAGTTTCCTCATCCCCATCCTGGTTTTCTTCCTGCTGTTTGCAGCGCTGATCGCAGCTTCACTGATTCTCGGTCTGATGCTTGCTGTCAGAACCTGGATTCGCCGTCGGGAACTTGAGCGACTCGAAGGTCATCACACGGCGGCAGCTCAGGGCGCAAGGGCGGGCGCAAGGCTCGGCCTTGCAGCCGGAGTCCTGTCAGTCATCCTGCCGGCAGTCGCGGTTTCCACCCCCGGCATCGCAGAAGGTTTGATCTTTAACGCAGCAACAGCCGTGATGTTGATAATTACCATCGCGCCCCCTGCTGTCTGGGGTATGCTCTCCGGAGCCATCGCGGGGCAGTCTGCAACGTGGCGGTCTGCTGCGGTTCGCGGCGGACTCCTGTTTCTGCTCCTCGGAAATCCACTCTCAGTCGGAGCGGCAGTTCTGACGCTCCTGCATCTGCCGGATTTATCCGCAGAGCCCCTCGACTTTTTGCCGCTGCTGTTTCTCGGATCACACGTTCTTTTTCTGCTGGCTGTCGGAGCAGGGACGGGCGCCGCTGCCTTCCACATCGGGCAGCGAAGAGCGGCAACATATGCGAGGCTGAATGCGTCCGCTGCCGCTCCCCGCGAAAGCCGGCAGGGACTTGCATGGACCGTTGTCAACTGAGGATTGCGGCGTGACACATCACTTCGTCGAATCTATCCCGCCTTTTTGATAACCATGTGATGACCGACAGGGAGCGCAGAAATGCAGCTCCCTGTTTCAATAGAGTGTCGCGACCAGCTTCAATGACGCAGCCTTGAATGGCGACACCTTCCCCCTCTCGACCAGCACTTCTCAGATCCAGCCCGCAAACACAACTGAGCACCTGTACGCAACCACCGGTCTCTCACAACACGAACGACTTCCCACTGCTCACCGCCCCCTGCGATTTCGGCCTGTAAGGCCAGTTCCACCAGCCCGGGGTGCAACCCCGGGTCAGCCCCACAACAATGACGCTCGCCCTGTAAGGGCAGTTCTCAAATAAGGCCCCGACAACGCCCCTCCAACACCAACGTCAAGGCACCGCAAAAAAATCGTGCCAGGCTGCGCCCAAAGTCCACGGGTTCACCCCGGAAAGTGACCGCCCCCCAAAGCCCACTGCCGCACACCCCGCTCACACCGAACACACAGCGTTCGCCTGAGAACTGCCCTTACAGGGCGAAGCTGCCATGGGGGGCCTGACCTGGCATTTCATGCCAGGCTGACAGACCTGGCCTTACAGGCCGCAAACACACGCCAGTTTTTTTTACTTCCCAGCCTGCCACCAACCTGCAACTCCACGCCCCCCTGTCAACCATGCCGGTACAAGGGAGGCTCTGCCTTGCCGAATTCACCGCAAAACCTTCGCGAACAGGTGCGTCGCACCGTGGACGATTGCTGCATGGACGATCGGAGCAGTCCGGCAGCGACGAGGAAATCGGTGGTGCTCTGGCTGAGAATTCACGGGGCGGTGCGAAAGACGTGGCTGTTCGGCGGGTTTGCTGTCGCGTACAGCGGAGTCAGTTCTGGTCCGGTTTTTGTCGCTGCAGGTCTTCGAAGAGTGTTTGCAGGTCTTCAAGCGGGAGTTGTTCGAGCTGCGCGTCAGCGGAAACAGGACGTTTCAACAACTGTTGCAGCAGCTGAATCTGACCGATCAGGCGACCATGCAGCAGACCGTCTTTGCGCCCTTCAATGCGCCCTTCCGTGTGTCCTTCGATGCGTCCCTCGATCCGCCCTCTCGCTTCACCTTCTTCGTACCACACTTCAGCCGCCGACTTCATGGCCTGACCCTGGATCATGGTTTCACTTGGAAAGGTTTGAGCGATAATCTGTTGAAGTACGGGGAGGGGAATGCGAGCGGCTGCGCAGCGCAGAATGGCGGGAACCGGTGAATCAGGCGTTTCTCTGCCGTCGGCAGCAGCCAGCAGATGCTCTTTCAGGCCGACCAGAATGCCCGGCATCTGATCTGCCAGGTCAGCCTGGAAGGACGATCGCAGCAGCGCAGCGGCGGCAAGGAAATCGGCTCTTCACGTGAATCTGTGGGTAAAACGTGTGTTGCGACAGCTCTGCTCGGGCTCAGCAAACGGGGTGTTCGCCCCATCACGGGACGGGCAGGATCTGGCGTCCCCTGAAGAGATGACAGTATTCCGCGGATCTGTCATGAGGCTGATGTGAAAGACAACCATGTCAGGGAGCCCGCGGAATGCAATTGCGAGCGATCCTCAATCGTCTTCAGAAGTTCAAGGGATTCGTGTACGAAAAGATCAACTGGCGGGAAACAGAGGATCTGGCGCTTGATGTGCACATTCGCCCACGACGGGGAGCCGGCCGATCTGTTCGAGCTGCGGTCGTCGCGGTTCGGTATACGACACGCAGGAGGCTCGTCGTTTTGAGTTTGTGCCCATACTGCAGATCGCCGTCTTCTTTGTCTACCGGATGCGTCGAGTGGACTGCCGTCATTGCGAGCGTGTGGCGACCGGGCAAGTTCCGTGGAGTGACGGAAAATCGCCGATCACACTGACGTTTCGATGGTTTCTGGCCGAGTGAGCAGGGCGACTGAGTTGGAGTGAGACAGCGAGGGTATTCCGAACGTCGTGGCAGAAGGGTCACAAATACCTGACGTTGGTGTATCAACTGGATGCCTGTAAGCGGCGACTGCTGTACGTGGTGCGCGATCGGGCGAAGGAGTCTCTGGACGGTTTCTTCCGGCAGCCTGGCACGGATGGCAGCAAGCGGATCAAGTACGTGGTGAGTGACATGTGGCATAACGACCTCGATGTGGTGCAGAGTCGTTTGCCGAACGTCGTTCACGTTCTCGATCGCTTCCATGTGATGAAACAGCTGAATGAGGCCATCGACGAAGTGCGGCGATCTGAGGTGCGTGAGATGTCAGAGGCCGGGTATGAACAAATCCGGAAGAAAAGTCGCTGGTGCCTCCTGAAGCGTCCGGAGAATCTGACGGATCGCCGGACGGTGTCCCTGCAGACACTGCCGAAGTACAACCTGAAGACGACAGGAGCATGGCTGTGTCGCGAGGACTTCCAGCGATTGTGGGAATACACTTCGCCGGCATGGGCCGGACACTTTCCTGACGAATGGGTCACTCGGACATTGCGGAGTCGAATCGAGCCGATGAAGAAAGTGGCGGAGCCAGACTGAGCATGAGAAAAGCGTACAGTTACAAGTCCTTCGAAGTCGCGCAAGTCGCTTTATTTCACACACCTAAACAACTGCCGACTCCGGAATTTACCCACAAATTCCGGTGAAGAGGCATTTTTTGACAACACCTCTAAACGATTTCAGACCCGCCAAACGCTAAGTCCCGGTGATCCAAAACAGTTCATGCGTCGCGCACGATTTCAAGGATCTTCGCCCCGTTTTTTGTAACCAGCGACGGTCCGACGCCATGCACCGCCAACAGCGCGGTCTCGCTGTCCGGGCGCGATGTCGCTATACCTGACAGCACTTTGTCGCTCATGATGCGGAAGGCGGGGACGCGTTTTTTCGTTGCTTCAGCCTTGCGCCAGGCTCGCAGGGCGGCGTCGATCCTTTCTGTTCTCGGTGAGGCCGACGGCGCGCTCTTCCGGGTACGCGGCGTTGATCGGGATTTCGCAGGCAGTGTTGCCGTGGTGCGTGAGCGTCGCCCTTTCTTCTGCGTGGCAGCCTTTCTCCTGCTGCCTGTCTTTCTCTTGCCTGCCGCTTTTCTTTGGGTTGCAATCTTCGCCGGAACCTGGATCACGGCCAGCGTCTGTGCGTTCGCTTTCTCACCGAGCTGCGTCAGTTTGAGGCGATGGAACGAGATTGACTTCCCGTCCTTTTCAAACACATCGGGGCGGCTGCTGACCATGCCGCTGCGGAGAAGCGCGGAAACAATCGCTTCAAATTCGTGGCGAGCCGTCGCACCGCCCGCGTTGCGATGCAGAACGCCGACGGACTGGTCGTTTTGTTTTGCCAGTGAGTCCAGCGTCGCCCTCATGATGGCGGTCTCAGTGCTGGTGGGCGCGCGATAGGCCTGCACGATGCTCCTCGCTGAGTCACAGGCGTCACAAAGTCCGCACGGCGTCCCGGGGTCCTCAGCATCGCCGAAGTGTCGGATCAGATGCACCATGCGGCAGCCGTGCGATTGTGCAAAATGTGCCATCTGTTCAGACTGCACGAGCCGGTGCACGACCTGCGCTTCATACGACGGAGCCCATGTGTTGTGACCTCGGCAGACGGAATCGTCAGCGTCGATAATCGCTCCGCCGTGGATCCAGAGTTTCTCGAGGGCTCGATCAAACAGGTCTTCGTCGATCTGCGTTCGGTATCGCAACGCGTGCTTTGGCTGCGGGGTGGCGGTGAGCAGCTTGAAGATTTCTTTCAGCGTCGCCACCGGCGGATAGTTTTTCTCGTGGAAGAATTCATTGGTTTTGCGGTCGATGAATGAATGCAGCAGGATGGCTCGGGAGGGCTTACCATCGCGACCCGCGCGGCCGATCTCCTGATAGTAGCCCTCAAGCGTCTGAGGCAGCGCGAGGTGCGCGACGGTCCGTACATCAGCCTTGTCGATTCCCATGCCGAAAGCGACGGTGGCCACAATCACGTCGATCTGGCCTCCGAGGAAACGAGTCTGCACGCGGTCACGGTCGGCCGCGGACATGCCGGCGTGGTAAGCGGCAGCCGGCATGATCGCGGCGAGCTGGCCCGCAAGCTCAACAGCGTCCTTGCGGGATGGAGCATAAACGATCGCCGGCCGGTGCGATGAACTCGCCAGCAGTTTCAGGATCACGTCCATGCGGTCGGGACGAGGAATCTCAACGACTTCAATAGCGAGGTTGCGCCGTCGGAAGCCGTGGATAAAGCGGTTGTCGGATTTGAGATTCAACTGTGCAATGATGTCCCGCTGCACAATGGGCGTCGCGGTCGCAGTCAATGCAATCACCGGTGCAGGACGGAGCGAAGGAAGCCGCTGGCCCAGCATCCGATAGTCGGGACGAAAGTCGTGCCCCCATTGTGAAATGCAGTGAGCCTCGTCGATGGCGATCAGTGTCGGCTTCGTCCGGGCAAGAAACTCAGGGAATCCGGGCACGCCCAGTCGCTCGGGCGCGATAAAGAGGAAGTCGAGTTCCCCGGCAAGATATTTCAGGCACACGGCACGCGAATCCGGTCGAGAGCGGCCGGAGTGGATCCGTTCGGCTCGCACACCCAGCGACTGGAGCCTGGCCACTTGATCTTCCATCAGGGCAATAAGCGGACTGACCACGAGCGTCGTGCCGCCCCGCGCCAGTCCCGGGAGCTGATAACAGAGCGACTTGCCCGCCCCGGTCGGCATCACCAACAGCACGTCCTCACCGTCACGAGCCGCCTTGCAGACCGCCTCCTGGTGCGGCCGAAAACCGGCATGCCCAAACGTGTTTCGGAGCAGTTCGGTAATGTCTCGCGAAGCCGGCGGACGCGGATGAACAGCGTTTTCAGTCGCGTTGGCAGTTCGGCCGGATATCCGGGCAAACGATGGTGTCGAAGTCTGCTTGACGTGCTGCGTAACTGACGGCTGTGTCTCTGAATGTGTCCCGAATGCCTTCGTCCCGGACGTCACCCGCGGCCCGTCGAGCACGAGTTTCACGACGTTGCTGACATACGACTCGATCCCTTTCATGAACGGCGGCAACTGCGACTCGCCCCTGTGAATCGCGTGCAGACGCGCCTCCCATTGTCCGGTCATCGCCGGGCTCTTCACATCGGAGTGAACTGCGGCGATCAGCCGGATGCCTTTGTCGGTGGCTTCCAGCGACTTCCCGTCACGCAGGATGTATTCACGCGTAATCAGTGTCTCGATGATGGCCGCGCGAGTCGCCGGCGTGCCCAGTCCACAATCCTTCATCGCCCGCGACAGTTCCTTGTCATCGAGCGACCTGCCGGCCGTTTCCATCGCCGTCAGCAGACTCGCATCATTGAACCGTTTGGGTGGCCGCGTTTGCCTGTTCTCCATCACGACATCGCGTACAGGAACAGAGGCGTTTTGAGCGAGGTCCGCGGGAAGGGATTGCTCTTCGGCGTCGTTGTCTTTCCTGCGTGCCGGGATGTCGAGCACTTTCCATCCGGGCTGAACCACGGCTGTGCCGACAGTATGGAAGCGGTCAATGATGGACGCTGCAGCGGTGACTGCAGAGGACGTGGCAGGACTTGTGGGGACAGGTGACGACACGGCAGTAATCACTGTGGTTACCGCCCGGATGTGTTCTTCATGCCACGCCATCAGCAGCCGACGGCAGATAAGGTCGTAGATGCGTCGTTCGTCGTTGGTGAGCGACACCTCTTTCGGATCCGTGGTTGTCGGGATGATTGCGTGGTGATCAGTGACATTCGCATCGTCCACAAACCGGCAACTCAGCGGGCGTGTGTCCGTCCCATCGGCAAGGTGCGCCTCGTAGGCACCACGGATCGCCTTGACCACCTGCGGCAACGTCGCCGCCACGTCCGACGACAAATGACGGCTGTCCGTGCGAGGATAGCTAAGCAGCTTTTTGGACTCATACAACTCCTGGGCGAGTTCCAGCGTCCGCCTGGCACTGAAGCCCCACAGACGGTTCGCATGCCGCTGTAACTCGGTGAGATCGTACAGCAGGGGAGGCGGCATCCGACGCTTCTCCTGCGCCATGGATTCAATTGTCCCCATGCCCGTCCGCTTCACTCGATCGACGATGGCCTGCGCGTCCAGCCCGTCGGGTGCCAGCCGCGTTGATTCGCTGGAAGGGGATTCGCCCGGCTTGAACCATGTGCCAGTGTAGGGAGTCGCGCCGAACGTGCCGACAACTTCAATGTAGTCCTCGGGAACGAACTGGCGGATCTCCAGTTCACGTTCAACAAGCATCGCCAGCGTCGGAGTCTGCACTCTGCCGACGGAAAGGGTCTCACCCTGCGCGATCGTGTACGCACGCGACAGATTCATTCCCACCAGCCAATCGGCCTGAGCCCGACCGCGAGCTGCCGCAGCCAGCGAGTCGTACGCGCGACCGTCCTTCATCGCCAGCAGCCCGGACTTGATCGCGCTGGGCGTCAGCGACGAAATCCACAACCTGCGGACGGGCTTGCGGCACCCCGCGGCTTCGTAAAGAAACCGAAAGATTAACTCGCCCTCACGTCCCGCATCCGTCGCGCAAACGACGTATTCGACATCACGGGCCTGAATGAGTTTCTTGACAGTCTTGAACTGGTCTTTGGTGGACTCGAGCACCGACAGCGGCCACTGATCCGGCAGCATCGGCAGCGACTCTGCACGCCACGCCTTCCATTCGGGATTGATCTCGTGCGGCTGAGCCAGTCCCACAAGGTGCCCGATCGCCCACGTCACTACGAATCTATTGCCGTGCAGCCAGCCGGAGGCCCGTGTCCGCGCGCCGATGACCTGCGCAATATCACGCGCAACCGACGGCTTTTCGGCGACAACAACTACGGTCATGTTCTTTTCCAGGCGACCTGAAGAGAATCAAGGTATCGGGTATCTGTTGCCCGTTGGTTTGAGAAAATCAAGTGGCGTGGCGTTCGTTCCGGACACAGTCCACGACGACGCATCAATTGTCTCAGTGGCGACAGGATAACGCATTGCGGGAATGCGGGAGAGCGTATTCGCCGAAATATCGTTGACGTGTGAACCGAGGCATGAGGGGAGTTCGTGTCAAAGTCCGTTACTCAAACGGAACATTCTTCGAATCGCGGAGTCCCTGACATACCGAGAGCGCTCAGTCAACGGGGGGGATTTTCAAAAAACGACCACACGCCTGCCGCGGATGCGATACGGCGAAGACGCTCAGAGAGACCTGCACTGCCTGAGGAAAGTAGCCTTTCGCAGGATGTCCAGGAAAGCCGTTGGATGCGATTGGACAAAACCAAACCAGTTCGGGACACTACCATCGTGCTGAGAACTTACCTGAACGACAACTCGCAATGAACAAAGGATGATGCTATGGGCGACAAAGGCGGTAAGAAGGATAAGGAAAAGAGCAAGAAGCAGAAGGCGGACAAAGACGGACAGAAGGCGAAAGGGAAGCAGGACAAATCCCAGTCGAAGTAAGCTGGACAGAAATCGCGCCCTCTCGCCGGAAATTCGAGAGGGTGTGAAACCTTCAAGCCAGGGGTCTTCCTTGGTCACTGCTGATGCGGCTGATTGAATCTCCGATGCAGTGATTGATTTCGCGATCCCCAGTACAGTGAAATCCTGCAGACGTGCCTGGCGGACGTCCATCAGCCATTGCCTTACACTGCTGGCACGCGTCGTGACACCAGCGATTGGCGTCTTGCGAGTCATCATCGATCTTCATAATTGCTACGACAGGCAAGTCCTGTGAATCATCTGGACGCTGCGTCTCAGGATCCGCGACAGCATCATTCGAAACTATCACGACTTCGTGGCCAGAATGGGCTGCGATACTCTCGACCTGCGGTTCGACAGCTAGTCTGAATCGCTGTCTTATGGACCTCAGAAATGCCGTCCGATCGGCCAGGATGCAGAGTTGCCGGGATCTACTTGCTCACTCCTGAAGCGTCCTCCTGAATCGCCTGGGCTGCGGCCGCTATCAATGTCATCGCCGCGACCACTTCCCCATTCAACGGACTTCCATGTGCAGTCTGATTGAATACGACAGCTGATCGGGCACTCCCGACCTGGCGAGTCAAATCGACATTGCTTCGAGGTGTCGGACGGGTGTCGGCCCGGAGCGTGCAGACTGTGATTGAGGAACCAGGTCGGTCTGGGCAGGGAGTGCGCTGGCGATAGGTGTTCAGGAGCGTCGCCGCATGTGACCGGATCAGTTCGGGACAGTGGACAACGTCCCCCAGATCGCTCTCACTGCGGCAGTTTCCTGCCTCGCTCAACTGGACAGCGCCAGGTTCGAAGTTCCGTGAGTCCGTCCCGGATGGTGCAGCACTTCGAAAACATGGATTGCTTCTGGTAGTGAACCACCCGTTTTGTCACCTCTGCGATTGATCCGTTTGATCCGTGCTGTCTGTGGTCAGAATGCGAGCGTGTTTTAAACCACGAACCTCGAGCAACTGACCCAACATGGCGCTGTCCAGTTAACCAGCGCTAACGGCGTCGTGACGCAGAGCAGCGACAGAGTGCCATTCAACGTATAAAGCCAGTTCATCCCACGTCTTTGGGAGTCAGAGACAGTGGTAAAGCAGAGGTCAATCGATCGCCCGAATCAGCGACGATGCTGTTGGCGTTTATTGAGATCTTTTCCGCCGCCTCACAAAGCGCACTTAAATCCAGACCGCCCAGGTGACCAGTGACTCCATCGATCGGATTCTCAGAGACCAATTGAAATAGCTCGCGTGCCCGTGAAGCGTGTCGCTGCACGCCGATCGGGCGACCCTCACGCACCTTGACACCGGCAGCGGCCAGCTTGATAAGGCCCTTGAGAAAATCGGCCTCTCGACCGGATCGTCCGAATGCAATCCAAAGCTGCTCCCAGGTCTCGTGAGCTTCCCAATAGAATCCATGGTTAAACAGGTCGATGCTGAAGAGATAGTCGGAGGACGCCCGCCATCCGGAAACCAGACTGACCGGCGCGACAGGCTCGTGCTGACCTTCACCCGGTGAGATTAAGTGGTGTCCGTAGCTGTGTCCCGCCGGGTCGCTGATCGGATGAGGCAGATGACCGGGGACGTACGAATACGGCGGAAGCGGCCGATCGGGGCACAGGCGTAACATGAATGTCATTTCTCAATTCAGAAGAGCCCACGGGTCACGGCCACGGCGACTGCATTTTGGGAGCGGACTCCGATTTTTGCAATCAACGCGACACCGAGGCCCAGCGAGGGGTTTGGCCAGAATAGGTTCCACTGGTTGCTGTCCTTGAGCGTCGTCAGGCCGGTCGCCTGCTGCAGCGCCAGCCGGGGCAAAAACATCCACCGCCGGCGGTTCAGGCGGCGGACCGCTGCACTGGCAGTCACCCTGCTCCCCATCAACTGAAACCGCGGGCATGTCGCCCGTCGCTCCAGCAGGCGCGGAAGCAGGTTCTGAATCCGACAGCATTTCTGTCAGAATCGAAACATTCGTGATGACGGCAATTGTTTCGGGGGGCTGAGTCTGTCGCTCCTTCACGCGAACTCGATACCGAGAGTTCTGTCCGCGTCTGCGGTGTCTGCCGCTCTCTGTGCGACGGTACGTCTTCAAATCATCGACAAATTCCAAAACTGCATCCCTGCTGCTGGAAAAGTGCACTCAGGGCTGACTGGAACTGACACTCAAATACAGCCCCGACAACGCCCCTCCAACACCAACGTCAACGCAACACAACAAAATCGTGCCTCGCTGTGTCCAAAATCCACGGGTTCACCTCGGAAAGCGAACGCCCCCTGGCAACCATGCCGGCACAAGGGAGGCTCTGCCTTGCCGAATTCACCCCAAAACCTTCGCAAACACGTGCGTCGCACCGTGGACGATCGGAGCAGTCCGGCAGCGACGAGGAAATCGCTGGTGCCCCAGTTGAGTATTCCCGGGGCGGTGCGGGAGACCTGGCTGTTCGACGCGTTTGCTGTCGTGTATAGCGGAGTCAGTTCTGGTCCGGTCTTTGTCGCTGGAGGTCTTCGAAGAGTGTTCGCAGGTCTTCAAGCGGGAGTTGTTCGAGCTGCGCGTCAGCGGAAACAGGACGTTTCAACAACTGTTGCAGCAGCTGAATCTGACCGATCAGCCGACCACGCAGCAGCCAGCAGATGCTTTTTCAGGCCGACCAGAATGCCCGGCATCTGATTTGCCAGGTCAGGCTGGAAGGACGATCGGAGCAGCGCAGCGGCGGCAAGGAAATCGGCAGAACCCTGCGGGATTTTACTGCCCATCCGCGGCAGGTCCAGTACAGACACCCGAAACTGGGGAAACATCGCGCTGCATTCTTCGGGAACCCGAAAGTCAGATGCAGCGACACGGCTCCTTTTGCCGCAGTCGGTCTTCCGTGCGATGTACGATGTAGCGGAGTATCTGAAACGAGACTTTCCGCGAAAGACATGGAGTCATCAGCCCTGCCGGATCACAACATTCCATGCCCGCCCCCTGATCTCATCGCCGTGCCACTCACAGTCAGGATTCCTTTGGTCGACCACGAGGATGGCAGCCAGCGTGAACGAGTCGACCGTTGTCAATTGATGTTTGGCCGCACATTGCCCACGGTATCGGAAAATGATCATATTCAGCCTCCCCATCTCCTACTGGCCGGCCGCATACCCCACACATTCCATTAGTGCGTTCCCAGATGGCTTTCTGCATGTCAACCGGAAATGCTCTCACCGGATCAAGCCTTCCTGCCGTCTTAAAAAATTTCTCACGCAAAGCTTCGGACATGGCTGCGACATGTGCGCTTGAGAAACGAACTTGCTTCTCCTTCAGTTGCTCATCGAGGGAAAACATAGCAGCACCAAGCTTTGACAGGTTTGGGCCGTCAAGTTTGATGTCCGAACTTCGTTGCGAATCCTGAACGACTGCAAACACCGCAAAAATCTGCACCTTCCTCCACTTTTGTTTCTTTCCGTCAACGTGTTGCTGTGTGGCAGTCTCAAACACCTGCAAGGTTGCATCGAGTGCCTGTCGAAATCGGTTCGCAACTTCGCTATTGCCGATAAAAGCAACCGTTTCGTGATACAAATCGTCGAGGTCATCAGCAGACAATTTGGGCCTTGCATATGCATCACGCTCACGGGCCAGGAAAAACGACAGGAGCTGCGCACACGTCTGTCGATGGGATACCCATTGATCCTGCCCGTCCTCATCCGATCTCTCGCCACGACGATCAACCATCGCCAGCAGTTTCGATTTAGGCCCATTCATGCCTTTTCCACCGATTGACTCCACAAAGGGAGCGATCGGACCTGGCCATGCATCTCGGATTTGCTGTCGGGTCAGAGCCGTTCCAGCCTGTAATCGGATGAACAGGTCTCGGACTTCGTCATCACTTGTCGGGTATTCGATGACAAACGTCCGAAGCGACGTCTGAGACAATTCATTCTGCAAATCTGCCGAAAGCTCCGACCAGCATTTCCCTGCCCAGGGGGCCGGCTGGGCCGCCACTGACGTCGGAATCCTTATTCGGTCGATGCCACTTAAAGCAGGTAATGGGTACTTGTCCATGCAGTATTCCGAAAGTGCTCTCAATCGTTGCTGCCCATCGATCAACTCAAACGTCGAATGCGTTCCCCGAAGTCCCTGATGCTCAATTGATCGGACAAAGACAGCGGGCACTGGATAATTGCGAAAAATCGAATCAATGAATTTCCCCTTCTGCCGCACTCCCCACACGGCACCTCTTTGGTATTCAGGATTCACCAATAACGCGTTCTTCTGAAATTGTTCGATAAGGGTTTTTATTGAATATGACTGCTCGGTGAACTTCATCAAAAACTTCCTGATCTATCTGCCGCTGACAGATGCCAAAGTTCATCCAGTGCGGCAGGGAATCCGATTGGCTTTTATACCCCTGACATAATCCCCACTTAAAAAGCAATCAAGCAATCGTCTCGCCAGACGTACTCTATAAACAGCAACCAGCCGCCATGAAAAACTCACCACCTATCGGCTGAGTGTAACACTGAAGATCGAATTGATCAAGGGCTTGTACGGGTCTCGCGGGCCCCAGAACCTGGCCTGTTCGGAGAAATTGAGAAACAGACTCGCAACTTGATCGGCGTGGCCAGAACAGTTGTGGCGCAGTCGTCTGGAGGATCAGTGCCAGTCCAGCAGTATACTGACGAAGTTGTGTGATCAATCTGCCCGCAGAGATCGATGGAGAGCATCTCCTGCAAATTGCTGGAATTCGCTCCGTTCGCCTGAACACCACACCCACGAGCGCGCCTGATCATGCCGATTCGGTGATCGAGTCCGCTCGCCGCGTTTCAGCCTCCCAGTCAGCGTCAGACACCAGTTACCCGAAAACGTCTCGGCCGATTCCCGGCACGCTGACTGCCAAAAACCTGCATCCAGCACCCGGATCCAAACCAATACACTGACGCCAGACACAGGAAGTCGACGCCGAATGCGATTATTCTGCACATCCGGATCTACGCGGAGTCTCGCCCGAAAGGCCAGCCCCCTCGACACTTTCTCGTCGAACCACGTCTCTGTGTTCCTCTGTTCCTCTGTGCCTCTGTGCCTCTGTGTTTCTGTGTTTCAAAAAACAGGCACCCCGCTCCGCACAATACGCGTTCGGTAAACACAGAGGCACAGAGACCACGGAGTTGGAACGTTCGTGTTCACGGTCACCGGCATAGACAGCGTCTTGCGGCTGGGCGAAAAATTGCGGCCATCATTGGCTGCTTTCACGCACACCTCCCTGCAGCCTCGATCAGTTCCCGGTCGGTTCTTCAATATCACCTACACGGCCAAACGCTGAGTCTCGTCTGGCGAGTACACTGATACACTGATGTGACCTGCAACAAGATGCGAGAATCAGATGACCACTGCTTTGCGCTTGCCGCGCCAGCGACGAATTGCTGCGCCGCTGACAATGAGCCCGGCGATCGCCATGGAACCAGGCTCGGGGACCGCCGTCGACGCCTGACTGGTGATGTTGAATGTGATCGTGTCGGTGTTCGCACCTGAACCGACTGTCCACACGTACGTTCCGGTCTTCAGACCCAGACCGGTTAGATCGGTGTTGTTCCAGGTTGCTGCACCTGAAACCTGTGTGCCCCATGCGTAGGTGTTGTTCAGAAAGAAGCCGTTCTCAAAGAGCGACATTTGAATGAATCCGCTGAATGTCGAAGCGTTCGCCGTTTTAGTGAAGGGATCTCCGATATTCCAACCACCAGATGAAGTCTGTGCGGAGTAAACATTAATGGGCACATTGGACTCTTCGACAGCGCTACCAAGGTAGAATGCATTACCCTCAGCAGTAAAATATTCCAGCCGAGTGGTACCACCTGCGGCAGCGGCAATGAATTGGCTTGAGGAAGTGCCTAAATTGCTTAGAGATCCGGAAATCGTCGCGATGACGGCACCGCCGCGGCCTTCCGTGATATTGACGATGACATCTGCAGACGCACCTTCCGTTGCGCAGGCGATGAACAACAGAGCACTCAGCAGAGCAACGCTTCTGGGAAACGAATTCATAGCATCGACCTCAGCATAAACACCCCGAATTACGCATCTTCACACACGGGGATTGACGACATCAGCTGAGGCTTGCGGGTGAGTCAACCAAGCGTGCAGATAAATCTGCACTTTTTTGCTGCGAACTTCGGTGCTCACGCTACCCGCAGCCGCGACCTGGGGTTCGGCGACCCACTTCTCTGTGTTCCTCTGTGCCTCTGTGTTTCAAAAAACACGCACTCCGCCCGCACAATACGCGTTTGGTAAACACAGAGGCACAGAGATCACAGAGTTGGAACGTTTCGGACTGCTCTTCAACTGCACACCCTGTCCGTGCAGCACGGGAACTTCACTTCTGCAGCAGTTCTGCGATGGATTTCCAGATTCCCCAGGCAGCGGCGAGGAGCAGGGCGGCGGTGGAGATGCCGAGTGCGATGTCCCAGAGTTTTCCCGGGCGAAGTCGTTCGTCGGTGACATGTCGGCGGAAGTGAATGGCAGCGTAGCCGAGCATGGGCAGCATAACGGCCTGTGTGAGTCCGGCGATGCGAATGAGCATCACGGGTTCGGGGACGAGCAGAAAAGCGGCCACGCAGACGAGCGGGAGGATTGTGGAGATGATTCGTACGAGTCGCGCGCGAGCGGGGCTCTCGTGATCGCGGGTCGTCAGGCCGATCACTCCGCAAAAATCCGCGATCATCCGTGAATTGCCGGCGTTGGCAACCAGAAACGTGGAATACAGCACCGCGAACGCTCCACACAGAAACAGCCAGCGGGCGTATTCGCCGAAGATGGGGACGTAGCTGCGGGAGAGTGTGCTGACCATCCGCATGCCCTCCGGGTCGCGACCTTCGGAATGCAGCACGATCACGCCCATCAGATAGAACGCAGCCGTGGCTATGGTGTAGATGCCCATGGAGGCGAAGGCGTCCCATTTCATTACGTTGAACCAGCCCTGGGCGCGTTCGAGCCAGCTGTCGGACGGGTCGCGGGGACCGACCGAACGGGCATAGCCTTTTTCGATGCACCAGTAGGGGTAGCTGATGAGTTCGGTGGCGCCAACACCGATGATGCCAAAGGTGGCGAGGGCTGTGACGAGGGCCTTGTCGCCGGATGGCAGTCCGAAACTGAGTCCTCGCAGGAGATCCGCAGTGGACAGGGCCAGCGGTGTCTGCTGGAGCGAGAAGACGTTGCCGATGGTGATGAACGTGAAGGCCACGACGAGGGCAACGGAGAAGACTTCAACGAGGCGGTAGCGGCCGACGAACAGCACGACAGCGGTGACCAGTCCCAGCGTCGCGGCCCACCACTTGTCATCGCGTGTCGGGGGATCCACAAGACTGATTCCGGCGGCATCCACAAGCGGTTCATCGGCGAGTGCGCGCCTGCGAATTTCGAGACCTCGGTCCCCAAGTGCTTCAAGATCCTGCTGAATCCGCAGCATCACGCGTTCCTGTCGGTCGGTTCCGGCACTGATCGAGGCCACAGCGGCGACCGAGTCCACCGCGGGTGCCGAGGCGGGCGCGGGTGCGTCAGCGGTGACGGCCGCAGACTGTTCGCGGCTGCGGCTCCATCTGGCCCAGGCTTCAATTTCCTTCGCGGAGGGGCATAGGGTGGCGAGAGCGTAGTCGCCGGTGAGAGGGACGGTGAGTGACAGAGACTGACCGACGCCGCCGGCGATGCCGCCGAGCTGGGCTGTGGAAGTGGAGATCATGAGCAGCCAGAAGAGGACAATCCAGTTCATACCGAAGAGTCGCGGTCCGGGGACGCGATTGAGTGACGCGAGGGTCGTTTCGCCATGACTGATGGCGAAGCGACCAAATTCCAGCTGCACGAAGACTTTGACGATGCAGCCGCGGAGGATCAGCCAGAGCAGGGCGATGCCGGCCTGGGCTCCGGTCTTGGTGGTCATGATCAGTTCACCGGAGCCGACGATGTTGGCTGCGATGATTAAACCGGGGCCGATGTGGCTGAGAATCTGCAGCGGGCGACGCGGAGGTGCAGCGATCGCCGACGGTTCGCGACGGTCGATAATTGTTGGGTCCATGCCCGGGATTCCCCTGTGAATGAGTACGTGGTGGTTTGCGTGGTGGCGTGCCCTGCAGCATACAAAGATCTGACGGGCATTCCACCCTGCGGCCCTTTCAAGGGAATTTCGATCCTTTTCACCCCGGACAACCCTCGCAGCCCTGTATCGCCGTGCCATGCCATATAAACTGCCAATGTTCAGTCTCAACTGCCACAGTTGGGTGCCGAATTCATGAACAGCCGGCACGCTCCCGGCCTGCTGCGGCTGAATTGCCCGCGGCCCCGCTCGATTTTCCCCGACACCCGGACACCTGATGTTCCCCCCCTCCCTGATCCTGTTCCTGCTGCTCTGTCTGTTTCCGCCCGGGTCCTCGATCAGTCAGGAAATGGTCGTCACTGACGGTCCGGCTGTGGCTGCCCGATTTTCGGCAGCCCCCGCGGATGCACTGCTGCCCCCGGTGAACCCTGTGAACCCCGTGACCCCCGTAATCACAGTGACCTCGCCCCGACAATTCTGGCTGCTCACCACGTACTGCGCTGCCATCGTTCTGGCATCGCTCCTGGGTGGCTGGCTGCCTTCGATCTGGCGGCTCACCCACACCACAACACAGACGCTCACAAGCTTCGTAGGCGGCCTCATGCTGGGGATCGCTGTTTTTCATCTGCTCCCGCATGCTCTGCATGGTCAGCAGACACCTGATCAGGCCGCGTGGTGGCTGATGGCTGGAATTCTCACTATGTTCCTGCTGATTCGCTGTTTCCACTTTCACCATCACGGACCGCTGGAAATCTCAACCGAACGTGAAGACCCCTGTGCCGATCATCCGCCCCTGCTGCCGCTCAGCCAGCCAGCCACCAGCAGCCTTCACGCAGCCGCAGTCTCCCCGGCAGCCTGCAACCATGACCATGACCATAACCATGACCACACTCACCGGAAAGTGTCCCCCGCGCACCAATCCTTAACCGCCGCAGTGCCTGCCTCCGCGGCGGCTCCACACTGTCACCACGCTCACACGCTCAGCTGGATGGGGATCACCATCGGTTTGTCTGTGCACACTCTGCTGGACGGGATGGCCTTGGCGGCGAGTGTGCATGGTGAGTCGGGTCATCGTGTGATGTTTTCGCTGTTTGGTTTTGGAACATTTCTGGCCGTTCTGCTGCATAAGCCGCTCGATGCCATTTCCATCACATCGCTGATGCGGGCGGGCGGCTGGAGCCGCAGGTCCCGTCTGTGGGTCAATCTTTGTTTTTCCTGTATGTGCCCGCTTGGGGCCTTGTTGTTCAGCGTTGGCCTGACCTCCGGAACCCATCTCCAGCAGACATTGATTGATGCTGCGCTGGCCTTTTCCGCGGGCATTTTTCTCTGCATTTCGCTCAGCGATCTGCTTCCGGAGATGGAATTCCATTCGCATAACAGGCTGCAGCTGACGGTCGCACTGCTCGCCGGAATCCTCCTTGCCTACGGAATCCGCTTCCTTGAACCTGCATGGATGCATTGACTCGCCTGTCTTCTGAAGGCCGCCTGCGCATGTCCAGCGAACCACTCCCCGAAGATCCTCTGCAACTGGTGCAGTTCGGACGTCTCGAACTGATCGCTCAAAGGCTCGTGGAGGGACTCATGATGGGCCGGCATCGCAGCCCGTACAAGGGTTCCAGTGTGGAGTTTGTGGAGCACCGGGAGTATTACCCGGGCGACGAAATCCGGCACATCGACTGGCGCGCCTACGGCAAGACCGGGCACTACTACATCAAGGAATTTGAGGACGAGACCAATCTGCGGGCATGGATCGTGCTGGATGCCAGCGGGAGTATGGGTTATGCCGGCCAGCAACTCAGCAAGTTCCTGTACGCCCGCATCGTCGCCGCTTCGCTCGGCTGGCTGCTCCTGGGACAGCGTGACGCTGTGGGCCTGGCGACCTTCGATTCGCGGATCCGCGAACAGCTCAAGCCATCCGGCAACCGCGACACCTTTCGACGGCTGCTGCAGATCCTTGAAGAGACGCAGCCCGGGGCCGAAACCAGCCTTGCAGCCATCCTTGAATCGCTCCTTCCGTCCATTCCCCGCCGCAGCCTGATTCTGCTCATCAGTGACTGCTTTGACAACCTGGATGATCTGGTGCGCGTGCTGCAGAAATGCCGCCACGCGCGGCACGACGTTTCCATTCTGCGAATTGCAGCTCCGGAAGAAGAAGAATTCCCGTTCGAGCGGCCTACGCGTTTTGACAATCTTGAACAGGCCGGCCAGCGACTGCTCGTCGACCCCCTGCGACTCCGCCAGGAATACCTCCGACAGTACTCGCAGTTTGCCGAGCGCCTGCACCGGGAATGCGGAGCTCTGAGAATCGGTTACACTCGCCTGCTCACCAGTGAACCCATCCAGAAAGCGCTCGGACGCTGGCTCGCGGAACGACAGTGATCGAAGCCGTTGAATCGCAGACCCCGAAGGTTCCCGTGCCGCGTTGCCCGATTCGCGATCGCCACCGGCTGTCAATGGAGGGGCGACGCTACCATCTCATCGCTGATTCCGGAGGGGCAAATCCGGGGTTGCGTGGGCACGCAGGAAGTCTAAACTGCGTAGCACACGCAGACTGCGGAAACGAAGGGTAGGGGGGTTGCTTTTGAAACACTGTATACAAATCACGTCTGCCGGATTTCTCCTCCTGTGTGGCAGGCTGGTATGTGCCTGCGTGGCTGTGTGCGTTGCCTTGCCTGCCTTCCACGCCTCCGCGCTGGCTCAATCCGACCCCGATTTCCCTCCGCTTGACCGCCAGCCCTTCTCTGATCGTCTCCCGCAAAAATCCTCCGATTCACCCCCCCGGCCTGCCGCCGGCGACCGGCTCCCGTCAATCGACGAAATGGACCGACCGGTGCTCAATGACCGCCTGCGTCCGCTCCCACAGGACCTGTCGGGCCAGGTTCCCGCGGACCGTTCCGCCACGGACCGTCCGCTGCCGGACTCCAGCGATTTCGGCATCGACTGGCAGGTCCAGCGAATCTCTGCGGCCGATCTTGGACCAGGTGCAGCCTGGGTCTTCGCACACGGCCAGCCCAGCATGACAGAAGCAGAGCAGGGCATGTATGGTGAATTCATCCGTGCAGCGGTGAATCGCCGCAATCTGATCCCCGCGTCACTCCCTGAAGGATTCAACCCCACCACCGCCTGGGAAACGGCGTTTTACCGGTTCGAGGGCGTGCGTCGTCAGGCCTTTGCTGCGGGAGTGCTGCGACTGGACCTTGGGGGCCCCGGCACACCGGACCCGCTGTCCGCAGGCGGTGTATTTGAAGGGCCTGGTCCACCCGGCGGGATTCCGGCCGCACCGACGACCTACACTCTCCAGCAGGACATGCGGGTGCATCCGGGAGACTTCGTCGGACGACCAGTGGTGCTCTACGGCATCTTCAGTCCCTCCGGCCCGCTGGATGTCATCGCCACCGGAGGGCTGGAGGACGAGGACAGTCGTTTTCGTCTGCAGCGCGGGACGCTTAAAACACTCACAGGCGGCCAGCCACTGGCCATCGTGGACGCGCTGCGATTTGTCGAGCCGGGTGGACGGTCAGAAAGTTCCACCGCCTGGCCGGTTGAGCCCGGGGTGCAGATTCCGGTGATGATCAAGGGCTGGTTCGTGAAGCTCTGGGGCGGTCAGCCGCTGATTTTCACAGAGCTGGTGCGAGTGCTTTCGCCGCAGCCGTGGACGCGGTGGATTCGTGAGCACGTGACCAATCGTCGCCGTGTAGGAGCGGACGAAAGCTGGCTTTACTATGAAACGCTGCGACAGCTGCAGCTCACCAGCGGCCCCCTGCAGCAGAAGCTGGCGCTCGCCGTGCAGCAGCGGCGTATCGACCAGCTTCTGGCGGATGTGCGTCTGAAGGCCGTCACAGAACGATCGCAGCTGGATGCAAAGCTCAAACAGGGAACGCTCTCCCGGGCCGATTCCAAAGGCCGCCCCGGCTACGATGCTCTGGTACGTCGGCTGGAACGCCAGCTCGCGCTGCGGGAGGCCCGCTACACGGCAGCGAAGCGTGACCCGGAAGCCTTCCCGCTGTTTGTGGATCTGTTTCAGAACCCCGATCTCTGGCAGGGTGAACTCGTGACCCTTCGCGGTTACGTCCGCCGCGTGTTCACTCACCCCGCCGATCCCGCGCTGTTCAATGGTCAGCCCCTGCACGAACTCTGGTTGTACACACGCGACAGCCAGCACATTCCCACGGTTGTCGTCACCCCATCGCTGCCTCAGGATTTCCCGGTCGCTGCAGATCTCATCGATTCCATCTCCGTGACCGGCTGCTTCTATCGGATGTACGTCTATCGCGGTCAGTCTGAAACCCGCCAGGCGCCGCTGCTGCTGGCCGGCCGAATCGACTGGCGTCCCTCACCCCGGCATGTGCTCAATCTGGTGCGGGAAGGAAAAATCCCCGCGGACGCCCCGATTGTCGCTGCAGCGCGTGCCGGCGATCCGGGGAAATTGAGCGACACTGTGGTGCTCGGCTTGTGTGTCCTCGCCGTTGTGATCGCGATGGCGGTCTTCGGCCGTGTGCAGCGGGATCGTCGCCGGCGGGAGAGAATTCGGAGATTGGTGGAAGAGACGCCCGACTTCGCGCACACTCCAGCCTTCTCAACGGATGCTCCCAAATCAATCCTCTGAAGGCCCACCGCATGCCGTCCGCTGAACCGGCTGGTCCGCCGCAGCTGCCTTTCCCTGCCATCTCCGACAGACCACTCCGCCTTGCAGTACTCATCAGTGGTGGTGGCACCACGCTCCTCAATTTTCTCGAACAAATCCGCGAAGGGCGTCTGCAGGCCGAAGTAGTGCAGGTGATTGCCAGCCAGCGCACCTGTCGGGGGGTCGAACGGGCACAGGCTGCCGGATTACCGGTTAGTGTGATCCGGCCCCGGGATTTCAGCGATGTGGAATCCTTCAGTGCAGCCGTCTTTGATCAGCTCAGACAGTCCCGCTGCGACGTCGTCGCGCTCGCCGGATTTCTCAGTCTGTTGCATATCCCGGACGACTTTCATCTCCGTGTTCTCAACATTCACCCGTCACTGATTCCGGCATTCTGCGGTCAGGGCATGTATGGCCATCACGTCCATGAGGCCGCCATCGATCGCGGGGTCAAGGTGAGTGGCTGCACGGTGCATTTCGCGGATAACGAATATGACCACGGCGCTGTGATTCTGCAAAGAGTGGTGGACGTGCCCGACAACTGCACTCCTGACCAGCTCGCAGCACTCGTGTTTCGCCTCGAATGCGAAGCTTACCCGGAAGCCCTGCGGCGGCTGGCGCGCGGCGAAGTGCTCGTGAACGATCGCCGAACCATCTGCAACGCCCCTGCACCTGCAGTCCGTGATCAGAACCCATCGGCGTCATGAATCATGAAAACAGCTCAGCCCTCCGCGAGTGCAGCCCCGCCGGGGCACCGCTGGGTGATCCTGCGGCACGATTTCCCCTGGCTGCACTGGGATCTGCTGCTGGCGCCCAAGGGAGCTCCGGCAGCCCGCACCTGGAGACTCCTGCGCTCACCCTGCTGCAACGAGCCCATCGCCGCCCAGGCACTGCCCGATCATCGACTGGTGTACCTGGATTATGAAGGGCCTGTGAGTGGCGGTCGGGGTACAGTGCAGCGGCTGGAGCGGGGGGAATGGCTGGAACCGGCCACAGAGACCGCTCCGCCTGACGCTGGCGCTGCTGTGGACAGCCCCCGCCCGGCCATACAACCGCTCCTGCACATCCGGCTCCTCGGCAGTCCCCGTTTCTCCTCCGCCACGCTCACCTGCGGCCCGGATGGGCGTCTGTTCTGGACCCTGACCGCCGTTCTCCCGGATGTGGAAGGCGAAAGCCAATCTCCGCTTGTCCCGCCCCAAAAATCGTGCTAGCATCTGGAGCATGCCGCCGTAGCTCAGCTGGTAGAGCGACGCTTTCGTAAAGCGTAGGTCGCTGGTTCAAATCCAGTCGGCGGCTTTCAAAGGCCTGCTCTTTTCGGGCGGATGCCGGATGGCCTGCGGCAAAGGGCATTGCATGGCATTTTCCCTTCCCCCCAGACACACTGTTGGCGGCAAGGCTTTCTTCAGCTTCCTCACAGCTCAGTTTCTGGGGGCTTTCAACGACAACTACTTCAAGCAGCTTGTGCTGCTGGTTTGTGTCGCGGCCTCGGTCGTATCGTCCGGCGGCCAAAGCGGCCTGCCCTGGAAAGAACTTGCGATGGCGGCATTTGCGCTGCCGTTTGTGTTGTTTTCCGGTGCAGGCGGATACCTCAGCGACCGCTGTTCCAAACGCACAGTGATTGTGGGCTGCAAGGTCGCAGAAATCGGCATCGTCTCAACAGGCCTGGGATTGCTGCTCATGCCCGGCCTGTCGGCTGTCGTCCAGTTATCTGCTCTCGTCGCAATGCTCGCACTGATGGGCACCCACAGCGCCATCTTCAGCCCGTCCAAGTATGGAATTCTGCCAGAGTTATTCCGTGAAGACCAGTTGCGGCCGGTGAACGGTGCCGTGCAGATGACCACGTTTCTGGCCATCATTTTTGGTATGGTAGCGGCCGGCATCGCGCTGGATGAAATTGGTGGGCGGTTGTGGATCGGCAGTCTTCTGGCGCTCATTCCGGCAGTTCTGGGAACAGTCACTGCGGCGCTCATTCCCCCGGTCCCTGCGGCAGAGCCGTCGCTCAGATTCCGCGCCGAGAATCTTTTTCTGCCGGGTTCGGTGGCCGAGATTCTGTGGTCCAGTCGGGATTTGCGGGCAGCGATTGCTGTTTCGGCGTTGTTCTGGTTTCTTGGCGGAGTGACTCAAATGGCGGTCACGACGCTGGGTGAACAGACGCTGCAGCTCAGCAGTACGCGTTCCAGCCTGCTTGCTGCGGGCATGGGAATTGGCATCGCGGGCGGCTGTGTGGTGGCTGGTTTTCTGGGCCGTCCGGGAAGTGGCGGAGGCTGGACGGTTGCGGGGGCGTGGCTGCTGGTGTTGTCGCTGTCACTTGTGGCGCTGCTGGGTTCGGGGCTGTTGGGGCGACCGGCAAGTTCGGGAATTGAGGGCAGTGCGGAGAGCATACTGCGGCGGTTGCTGTCGGCAGACGGCCTGGAGTGGGCCTTGCGGACCAGCATGGTGCTGCTCGGTTTTGCAGCGGGCATTTTCGTGGTCCCGGTTCAGGTCTATCTTCAGCAGGCGCCACCGGCGGAAATGAAGGGCCGACTGCTCGGCGTACAAAACCTGGCCACGTGGATTGGCATTCTGTGTTCTGCAGCGTGGTCCTGGGCTGTGGGCAGCGTGTTGCGGCGCGTGGGCGGCAGCAACGGAGATCTCCGTTTACAGTGGGTGATGTTTCTGACGCTGGCGGCGATGCTCGTGCCGGTCGCCCTGTTTTACCGGCTTCCGGAACGTGCGCAGCGGGAATCCCTCTGACGGCTGCTCGAAATCCAGCCCCGCCAGCGTTATCATTCCGGTGTCCGGCAGGCGTCCGGATCACACCATCTGCCCGGGAGCATCCCATGCCCGACGCTGGCATTCTGGCAACTTTGCTGCTGCTTGTTGGCCTGGTTCTGCTGGGCCTTGAACTCTTCATCCCCAGCCTCGGGATGATTACAATCCTGGCGTTGATTTCGCTGGTCGTCTCATTCTGGTCTGCGGTTCAGGCCTGGTGGGGGACAAATCCGGCGTTCTTCTGGACCTATGTGTCGGCGTTGATTTTCGGCATTCCCTCCAGTCTGGCGGTGGCTTTTCTGGTGCTGCACAAAACGTCGGCCGGCAGCCGACTGGTGCTGCAGCCTCCGGCCCCTGAACCGCTCATCCGCCCTGAAGAGCTGTCATTGATCGGTAAAGTCGGCAGGGCAGCCAACCTGATGAC
>CAZLOQ010000025.1:0-37894 GCA_964561125.1 uncultured Chitinophaga sp.
ATGTCTGTGAAGCAGGAAGGGAGTGATGCAGGTGTCAGTCCTGGCCCTGATGGTGATCGTGGCTGTGGCGGTGGCTGTGGTCATGGCTGTGATCGTGGCTGTGATCGTGGCTGTGATCATGGCTGTGATCATGACTATGATCGTGACTGTGATCGTGACTGTGATCGTGACTGTGATCGTGACTGTGATCACCGGGGGCGGGTGTCCGAGTTCCTGTCGAACCGGCGTTTGTTTGCTGCGTCATCCACGAGGCTTCTGCGGCGCGGTAGACGTCGCGGAGCGGGACGCCGGCTTCGGCTGCGAGTTTTGCACAGGCGTCAAATTCAGGGGCGAAGGAGGTTTCGCCAGCGGTGTTCCAGGCTCGTTTTCCGGCGACGGTTCCCCACGGCGTTGGAACTTCGGCGGCAGCGCGACTGCGGATGGCGCGTTCGACTGTGAGCCGGCGAATGCCGAGCGTACCGGTTTCGCGGAAGAGAATCTGTTCGAGTCGCTGGGTATCGGCGGGCCGACAGAGGGTGCTCAGGAGCACACCGGGGCGATTCTTTTTCATCTGCGCGGCGACTGTAAACACATCCAGAGCGCCGCTTTGCATGAGTTGATCGCGGGTGTAGCCGATGACTTCGGGAGTGACATCGTCGAGGTTGGTTTCGAGGAGCACAACAAGCTCGGTTTCGGCGCTGCTGGCTGCGGACGTGTGGCCGATGAAGATTCTGAGGATGTTCGCGCGATTTGGAAAATCCTTCATTCCGCAGCCGCAGCCGATGGCGGAGATTGTGAAGGCGGGCATGGGGCCGAAGGCATCTGCGAGCGTTTTGGCGATGGCGGCGCCGGTGGGTGTGGTGAGTTCGGCATCGACGGGGACCTGAGCGAGGGGAATGCCGCGGAGGATTTCGGCGGTACCGGGGGTCGGGACCGGGCAGATGCCGTGGTCAATGTTCACAAAGCCTCGTCCGGGCGGGACGGGGCTGCAGATCACGCGTTCGATTTTGAGGAGGTCGAAGGCGACGGCCACGCCGACGATATCGACGATGGAGTCGATGGCGCCGACTTCGTGGAAATGGACTTTGTCGACCGTGGAACCATGCACGCGTGCTTCCGCCTCCGCGATTACCTGAAACATCTGCAGGGCCAGCTGTCGCTGTCGGTCTGAGAGAGCGGAGGCGGCGTGGAGGAGGCGGCGAATTTCCGGGAGTCCTCTGTGGGCATGCTGTTCGGGATGTTCAACGAGTACCTGCAGGGAGCGGAAGCCGGATTTGATGACAGTTTCGACGCGGAGTCTGACATCGGGGAGGCCGAGTGAATCGATGGCGGAGCGGATCTGAGCGGGATCGGCGCCTGCGTCGATGAGTGCTGCGAGGGTCATGTCGCCGCTGATGCCGGTGGCACATTCAAACCAGGCTGTCTTCATGAAAACCTCGAACAAATCTGTGGTTGACCCTGAACGAAACAACCCGGCGAAGATTCTGCCGGGTTGTGCGGGGTAATAAGGTTGTTTTCTGCCGGGCGCAAGGGATGGAGGGGATCAGGCATCCTTTTTCGCGGCACCCTGAGCACGAATGCGATCGAGGGGTGAACCACCTGCGGCGGGAGCGGGAGCAGGAGCTTTTGCCGCAGGTGCAGGTGCGGCGACCGCAGGTGCCGCAGCTTCGGCGGGGGGAGCAGCCGCGGCGGCTGGTTTGGCCTGAGCGGCGCGGATTTTGTCCATCGGGGAGCCACCAGCGGCAGCGGCGCGGATTTTATCCATGGGTGACCCGCCGGCGGCAGGTGCCGCAGCGGCGGGTTTGGCCGCGGCGGCGCGGATCTTATCGAGGGGCGATCCTGTGGCGGCAGCCGGGGTGGATGAGGCGGCAGGAGCGGCAGCGGGTTTGGGGGCCTGTTTGGCCTCGGCGGCAGGTGCGGCCGCTTTTTTGGGACGAGGCCCATCAACGACGGTGAGATAACCGGGTTCGATGTCGTACCAGCTGATATCGATGCCGTTGTCGAATTCAACGAGCGCCCGGCAATTCATATTGACGGTTTTGACGCGTCCGGTGAGTGACGCGAACCGTTTAAGTTCGGGAGTCGTGGAAGACACGACGACCCATTTGTCGGTGAGTTCTTTTTTGAGTTGTTCGGCGCGGTCGATCAGCGACACGGGAGCGATTCCTGAGGAATACGGGGAGGACCGGGACAGCAGTCGTGGAGGTATTGTTGAAAAACGGCGGACAGGAATCAAGCAGAGTCGGCGTTGTGGCGGTGGGGGTCTCGATGTCCGGACTGGATTATTTGGGTGGAAATGAGGGGGTGTGTTCTATGAGTGGCTGTGTTCGGGGCCGGGAAATTCGCCGGAGCGAACCTCGGCGATGTATTGTCGGACGGCCGCGTCGGCGGCGTCGCGGAGGTTGCCGAATTGCTTGAGGAATCGGGGTTTGAAGGCGGGGTTGAGTCCGAGCATATCGGGGCCGACGAGGACCTGACCGGAGCAGCCGGGACCGGCGCCGATGCCGATGGTCGGGATCGACAGACTTTCAGTGATGCGTTGAGCAATTTCAGCAGGGATGAGTTCAAGGACGATGGCGAAGGCGCCGGCATCTTCGGCAGCGCGGGCGTCGTCGAAGAGCTGTTGTTCGTCACGCTGGATGCGGCCCATGCCTCCCAGTTGCCGGACGGCCTGGGGACGCATGCCGATGTGAGCCATCACGGGGATGTCGGCTCGGCCGATTCCACGAATGGTTTCGGACTGAATGGCTCCGCCTTCAAGTTTCACCGCGTCGCAGCCGGTGTGTTTGATGATCCGTCCTGCATTTCGCACGGCCTGCCGAGCACTCACCTGGTAGCTCATGAAAGGCATGTCCACCACAACGAGAGCGCGGCGGACGGCGCGGGTGACGAGTTCTCCGTGGTAGAGCATCTGGCCGAGCGTCACTGGAAGGGTGCTGGAGCGGCCCTGAACAACCATTGCCAGACTGTCACCCACGAGGATGCTGTCCACGCCCGCGTCGTCCAGGACACCGGCCCAGAGGTAATCGTAGGCGGTGAGCATGGTCAGGCCGCGACCGGGGCCGGACTGTTCGCGGAACGCTGGGACAGTAATTTTGCGGGCCGGCTGAAGCATGGCGGGCGGATGGTTCCTTTCAGTCCTTGACGATGGGGTTGGTGAGCGTGCCGATCCCGCTGATGGAAATGGAAACGGAGTCACCGTGTTCGAGCGTGAAGCTGTCGTCGGGGACGATGCCGGTGCCTGTCATCAGGAACACTCCGTCCGGAAATTCATTTTCGCGGCAGAGCCAGATCGCGAGTTCTTCGGGGGTGCGCTTCATCTGGCTGAGTGGAGTGGAGCCGGAGAAGACCACGGCACCGCCACGGCGAATTTCCAACTGGATTTCCATGTGTTCAGGCTGGAGCGGTTGTTCGGCAAGGAGCACTGCAGGTCCAAGTCCGGCGCACTGGCGATAGAACTTGGCCTGAGGCAGGTAGAGCGGATTTTCGCCCTCAATGTCGCGGGCCGACATGTCGTTGCCGATGGTGTAACCGACGATCCGGCCAGTGCGGTTGATGACCAGCGTAAATTCCGGTTCAGGGACGCTCCAGGAACTGTCGCTGCGGACGCGGAGCGGCTGACCTGGACCAGCAGTGCGGTTGGGGGTGGCCTTGAAGAAGAGTTCCGGCCGGTCGGCTGTGTACACTTTGTCGTAGTGCGATGCGGCGGATTCGGATTCTTCCATGCGAGCAATCTGGCTGCGTTTGTAGGTCACGCCGGCGGCCCAGACTTCCTGGCGATCGATGGGCGCCAGCAGTGTGACGTCGGTCAGCGGCAGGTGTGTGGCGTCGGGCCGCAGGAGGAAGCGCGCCAGCCCGGCCGGATCGGCTGAATTGAGAATGTCCATCAGCGAGTGGCAGTTATCGATCTGAGTCAGATCGAGCAATTGCGCGGTGTCGGAATGCAGGGCTGCAACACGAAGGGAGCCATCGTTGAGTCGGATTTTGCAGAGTCTCACAGGGCAGTTCCACGGAGGTAAACGGAATCAAAATCGCAGCGTTACGAGGTTTGTGACGGCTAGTCTAGCCGCTTGAAAAGCAAATCACCAGGCAGAACGTAACCGCGAGTGGCAGACGGGAGTGCCTGGCGAGGCAGCAGGCTGTCTGGTCTTCACAATCCGGAGCGACGGGATTTCGCCGCTGCGAATTTTGTCCCCACTTCTCCGGCCGAATTGATTTCCCCTGCTGCCCTCAGAGAATACAGCACCGCCACCACCCGCCAGCATCCGCCGCCACCCGGTCGACTGCATGGCTCACCCTATCCGTCTTCCCGTTTTTCCCGTCTTCCGGAACTGCTGCATGACCTACGCCATCGAATGCCGCGGATTGACTCGCACCTGGCCGGGCAACCCGCCGGTCGAAGCGGTGCGGGGGATTGATCTTGCGATCGAGCAGGGGATTTGTTTCGGGGTCCTGGGGCCGAACGGGGCCGGCAAGACGACAACGATCGAAATCTGCGAAGGGCTGCAACGGGCCACCAGCGGCGAATGTCGGGTGCTGGGGCTGGACTGGGCCACGGATGCTGCTCGAATTCGCCCCCAGATCGGCATCTCACTCCAGGAAACGCGCCTCTCCGAAAAGCTCACCGTCCTCGAAACACTCACACTCTTCCGCAGTTTCTACCCGGCCGGGGCCGAGCCCGCAGACGTGATCGCCAAAGTCTCGCTGCAGGACAAGCAGCATGCCCGCATCAGAACGCTTTCGGGCGGACAGAAGCAGCGTGTCGCTGTCGCTGCGGCGCTCGTCGGCAACCCCAGGCTGCTCTTTCTGGACGAACCCACCACCGGCCTCGATCCTCAGTCGCGACGCGATTTATGGAAGATCATCACGGATTTCCGTCAAGGCGGCGGCACTGTTCTGCTCACTACACACTACATGGACGAAGCTGAGCGGCTCTGCGATCGCGTGGCGATCTTCGACAAGGGCCGAATTCTCGCAACCGACACCCCACGGCGACTCATCGACGGTCTCGGAGCCCGCCATGTGGTGATGTTCACTGCAGAGTCCGGCGTATCAGGTCATTCGGGTGTGTCCGGGGAGGCCGGCGCTTCAGGCAGTGCCGCCATTCCGGACGATTTCGGCAGCGGATTGCCTGGAGTGATTGCCGTGCGGCGCGAAAGTGAGCATCGCTGCCTGTCGGTACTCCAGCCGCATCTGGCCATCCCGGCACTCCTGCAGGAAATTGCCGCGCGTGGCCTGCAGCTCACATCACTCACCACACGTCAGGCCACGCTGGAAGATGTGTTTGTGCATTTTGCGGGACACGGTCTGAACGAGAGCACAGAGCAGGGGAGCCGATAATGTCGGGCTGGAAATCACATCCGCTGGTGCAGCTGTTTTTGGCGCGATTTCGTGAGTTCATCCGGACTCCGGAAGCCGTGTTCTGGGGCTATGGGTTTCCACTCGTGATGGTGGCTGCTCTGGGGCTTGCCTTTCGCTCCGAACCTGTCCAGCCGTCGATTGTCATGATCGAAGACGGTCCCGGAGCAGACGCAGCCGCTGCAGCACTCAACGATGCCGCTCGGTTTCGCGTGCTCCGCGGTTCCGCTGAAGACTGCCGCAGCAGACTGCGGTCGGGTCAGGTCGAGGTAGTGCTCGTAGCCGCACGGATGGCAACTGAGTCGGCTGTGGAATTCCGCTGTGACGAATCACGACCAGGCAGCCTTGCAGCGCGTGATCGTGTCAACGACGCCCTGCAGCGCGCCGCCGGTCGCCGCGATCCGCTCACAGCACAGACCGAACAAGTCACCGAACCCGGCAGTCGTTACATTGATTTTCTCGTACCCGGGCTGATCGGCATGGGGCTGATGGGAGGCGGCGTCTGGGGCGTGGGATATGCCATCGTCGACATGCGGATCCGCCAGGTGCTCAAACGCTTCCTCGGCACCCCCATGAAAAAACCGCATTTCGTCGCCGCAATGATGGCCAGCCGCATGGTGTTTATGTTCCCGGAAATTCTCGCCATTCTGCTCATCAGCCGACTCATGTTCAACGTCTCCAGCCACGGGGGTTACATCCCGGTGCTCGTGATTGTTCTGCTGGGGGCCTTCCAGTTCGCCTCGATCGGCCTGATCATCGCCAGCCGCGCACGAACTCTGGAGGCCGTCGGCGGCCTCATGAATCTCACCATGGTGCCAATGTGGATTGGTTCCGGGATTTTCTTTTCCTCTGAACGATTTCCGGACGCCGTACAGCCGCTCATTCGCATCCTCCCGCTCACCCCCGTGATCTCCTCCCTGCGGCAGGTCATGCAGGAAGGCGCCGGGCTCACAGCAATCGCCCCCAATCTCGCCCTCATGGCACTCTGGTCGGCAGCCTGCTTTTTTGTGGCCCTGAAAATTTTTCGCTGGGACTAACCAATTCGCCGGGACTAACCAGACGCACGGAGACAGCGCATGCGGATCCTGATCACCGAAGAGCAGATCGACCAGCGAGTACGTGAACTGGGCGCCGCAATTTCCGCTGACTACGCCGGCCGGCCACTCACCGTCCTCGCAGTGCTCACAGGCAGCATCATTCTGCTTGCAGACCTCATCCGGGCGATGTCCGTCCCGCTGCGTGTCGCTCTGATTTCCGCTTCCAGCTACGGCGGCACCCGCACAACGCCTGGCGAACTGCAGATCAACAGTTCCCTCGTGCCCGACCTTCACGGCCGCGATGTGCTCGTGCTGGACGACATCTTCGACACCGGACGCACGATGCAGGGGCTGCTGCAGGCTCTGCAGGCCCACGCACCCGCCAGCCTCCGCACTGCAGTGCTGCTGTGGAAATCTGACCGCACCGAAGTCAGCTTTGCTCCGGACTACTACGGCTTCCGCATTCCCGACGAATTCGTCGTCGGGTATGGGCTGGACTACAACGACGAATTCAGACAGCTGCCCTATATCGGAGTGTTTGAAGGGGACGGCGATCCGGATCACCAGGCTGCAGAAGCCTGATGAACACTCATGCCCGCATGATGCTGACTTTCATGCCGGACCGTTCGGCCCGATTGGTCTTTCCCGGCCCGCAGTCGCTTCGACTGTGCCGTTCAGTCTGCAGCGTATGCAGTTTCAATCACTTTCCATACGCTGTCTGCCATCAGCTGATGACCGGACTGCGACAGATGGATTGAGTCGAGTGTTGAATCCGGGTCGGCAAGGACGGAAAGGAAAATACGTCTGGGGATGAGCAGGACATTGTGCCTGGCTGCTGCTGCGCGCTGGATCCGTCCGTACTCGTGAAAAAAAGGAGGAAGCGGCAATTCAAACATCACGATCTGACGATTATCGGCAACCAGCGCGGCCAGCAAGCGGTCAAGGTCAGTCTCGAATTGTGCCGACGGTGTCGATCCCAGAAGGTCATTGCCGCCAATCTCGACAACAACGACAGGGGCGGTGAGAGAATGTCGGTTTGTTCGTTTGAGTGCCGAAGCCGCTGTTTCACCGATATGTGAGATGTCCTCGACGTTCAATTGGTGCTCACGGGCGAGGATCGAAGGCCATGTTTCAGAAGTTTCATCGCCGCCGATCCCGGCGGTCACTGAATCGCCGATAATGCAGATGCTGCGGTGGTCCGCCGGCTGCAAGGCAGGAGTGATGTGATACGGCACTTCCAGGAGTGCTGCGATCAGCCACAAGCCGATCGTCGCGTATGCTGCGCGGCGCCGCCATGCTGCCTTACGCCGCAGCCCGCTCCATAACAGCGTGACACTGGTGGCCGCTGCATAGAGCCAGTACGGGATCGCCACGGATGATACGGAAACCGCAATCCCGCCGACCAGAAACAAAACCACGGTCAGACGGCCGGAGAGTGGTTTTGCGGGCAGCGACGAAATCACTGCGATGATCAGCAGCGCGATCCCGGAAAAAAAAGCCTGACCGCTGACGATATGAAAGACGAGCCAGTGCATTGTGACACCTCAGCGGTCCCAGTCATCTGCGGGGGAATTCGGGGAGAACCGGCCGGCGAGTTGATCAGCGAATTCAGGCCGGGTTTCACTGAGCTGCTGTTCGAGACTCGCGATGCGGTCCCGAGCCCGATCTGCCCACGGGCCCCGGCGTTCGTGCTGCAGATATTCCCGCCAGCAGACCACTGCATCGCGGGGACGGTTGAGGCGATCAAGGAGCTGGGCGTAGTGGAGCAGGGCATCGGGGTTGGCCGGATGGATCGCCAGGGCGGTTGAAAACGAGGTCTCGGCGGCCTGCAGCTCATCATGTTCGGCCTGCAGGCAGCCCAGCTGTGTCCAGGCTTCGATGAAATCCGGGGCGGATTCGAGTGCGGAGTGGTAGCGTTCGATGGCCGCCTGCGGGCGCCCATGGCGGTAGAGTGCGTCTGCAAGGTGGAAATGAACATCCGCCGGGTCAGGAACCTGAGCCGGCGGCGCTGCACTCACAGGTTGTCCCCGGAGCAGCGCCACCTGTTCGGTACCAAGAAGGGACAGCGAATTGCGGAAAGCGTTGATGGCCGCGTCGAATTCGGATTCTTCAGTCAGTCGACAGCCCTCCTGAAACCATTCCTCAGCATTCCAGTCAACCATGCGGCGTTCGGCGAATCCCCGGGACGGTCCGCCCGGCGGATGGCTGGCGGCTGCGGTGCCCGGGGCAGCGAAGGGGAGCAGCCAGGGGGTGGCATCATCGCAATGCGTGTCCGGGGCGGTTTGTGGGGTGTCGGCTGTGGATACGGACGAAGCGCAGTCGGTCGCGACAGCCATTTGCGGGCGTTCGACGCTTTCGAAATCCAGCAGTCGCTGGCCGGTTCGCGGAATGAGCACCCCGCGGTGGTCGCGGAGCAGAATCCGGTCGTCGCGCACGAGCAGGTTCAGCTGGGCGAGGGAGCGGTCGGCGGAGCCGAGTGACTGCGAGAGTCTGAGGAGGCTGGATTCGAGTGTCCTGGGGGAGACGCCTTCTTCGAGCAGTGCGGCGAGGCGACGGGCGCCGGCCACTTCACGGTAATCGAAATACGGGAGGCGACAGACGCGGCGGACCGGGCGAATCAAACCCTGACGCTCCCAGCGGCGGATGAGGCGCACAGGGACGTTGAGCAGTCGGCTGAGCATGGCAGGGGTGCAGGCGCGGCGGATGTCGTCGCGGCGTTCTTCGAGGCCCAGCATCTGGAGCCAGTCGGATTCCGCGATGATGCGGAGCGAACGTCCTTCGGCGGCCAGACGCAGGGCCTGTTCAAGTTTTTGCGAGGCGCGGCCGTCGTCTTCCAGCGCCCAGCCTTCTTCGCCGACCACAAGCAGTGTGACGTTCGAGGTCATGGCGTGTGCCGCTTTTCCACCGTGTTCCGCGACAACATCCATCGCCTCGCGATGCGTCATCGACGCGAGTGTCCCGGTAAACACCACGGTTTCGCCGCTGAGCACCAGCGGGGCGGTGGAGGAAAGGCCGTTTTCCATGCCCGTTTTGCCCGAATTGTTCAATTTGCATGTCCCATGCGATGGAATTCCTGATCTGCAATGAAACGAGGATACCGTCCTAAAATCAAGCTGGGTAGCATGAAGGGCCACGATGTTGAAGGAAGTCGAGTTTCGTTGAAAGTCAGCTGATAACAGACACGCTGCCGCAATTCCCGGAAAACCGTCCGGCAATTGCGGACTTTTCCTGAAGACCCGTCGCTTCCTGATTTCTCACGCCACCAGACAGCCTCGCCACCACCGGCAGGCCCCAGGATTTCCGGAACTCCACCATGTCCGCTCTGCAGTCATCCGATCCCGCCATCTGGAACGCCATCCTCAGCGAGCGTCGCCGTCAGGTTGACGGGCTCGAACTGATCGCCTCAGAAAACTACACCAGCGCCGCTGTAATGGAAGCTGCCGGCACAGTGCTCACCAACAAATACGCTGAGGGCTATCCCGGCAAGCGTTACTATGGCGGCTGTGAGAACGTGGACGTGGTGGAAAATATTGCCCGCGACCGCGCCCGCCAGCTGTTCTCCGCTGAACACGCCAACGTTCAGCCCCATGCCGGTTCTCAGGCCAACATGGCCGTCTACCTGTCGGTGCTCAATCCCGGCGACACCATCCTCGCAATGGACCTCGCCCACGGCGGGCATCTCACCCACGGCATGCACCTCAATTTCAGCGGTAAGCTCTATCGCACCATCCACTACGGGGTTACTCGCAACGACCATCGGATTGACTTTGATCAGGTCGCCACGCTGGCTGCCGAGCACAAGCCGCGGATGATCATCGCCGGGGCCAGTGCGTATCCTCGCGAAATCGATCACGCCAGATTTGCCGAAATTGCTCGTTCCATCGGCGCACTCCTGATGGTCGATATGGCTCATTACTCAGGACTTGTGGCTGCCGGAGTTCACAACAGCCCCGTACCGGTCGCCGATTTCGTCACCTCCACCTCCCACAAAACGCTCCGCGGTCCCCGTTCCGGCTTCATTCTCTGCCGCAGCGAACATGCTGCCGCGGTCGACCGGGCCGTCTTCCCCGGCATCCAGGGCGGACCGCTCATGCACGTCGTCGCAGCCAAGGCTGTCTGCTTCCAGGAAGCGCTCCAGCCCGGCTTTAAAGACTACGCCCGACAAATCGTCGACAACGCCCGCACGCTCGCCGAAGAACTCCTCACCGGCGGACTCCGACTCGTCTCAGGCGGTACAGACAACCACCTGATGATGTGTGATGTCACCGCCCTGGGACTGTCCGGAAAAGTCGCTGAACACGCACTCGATACCGCCGGCATCACCGTCAACAAAAACATGATTCCCTGGGACACACGCAAGCCCATGGACCCCAGCGGCATCCGGATCGGCACCGCAGCACTCACCACGCGCGGCATGAAACAGTCCGAAATGAAGCAGGTTGCCGGATGGATCCTGCGCGCACTCAGGCACCACGACAGCCCGGAAACACTCCAGGGTATTCGCGGAGCCATCGCTGAATTCGCCGCACACTATCCCGTGCCAGGCATCAGCTGATCTGCCGCGACAGGCCGGATCACAGCAAAGAGGCAGCACCGTTGTTCGACGCCGGCCGATACGGGCCGTCATTCAGACGCTTCACGCGACCGCCAGGCCCGATCTGGTAGCGAATCCCGCGCCAGTCAATCTGTCGGATACCGGCCGCTCCAAACAACGCCATGCCATAAACCACGATCGTCGCCGGAATCATCGGCAACTGCATCACCGACAGCCCCGGGAGCGGTCGTTCCTTCGTGGCTGCTCCATGCAGACAATGTTCCAGATACAGCAGAGGAATCGTGGTGACCGCCATCAGGCCCAGCAGCAGTCCGGTCAGCGCCCATGCCAGACCCTCATGGCCCCGGTCCTCCAGGACAACGCTCAGAACACCCGTCAGACAGCACGACAACACCAGGCCCGCGCACGTGAGCATCACCCGACGCCAGGCCGGGTGATACATCCGTACGCTGAAGATCTGCCGCCGCATAAAGCGGTAGCACGCACCCAGTGAAATCGTTTCCGTATTCACCATCGATAATCGCGGCACCAGCTGCAGCCGCTGTCCCCTCGCCGCACAACATTCCGCAACACTCACGTCCTCAACAAACGTCTCCGCCCAGCGCTGCTGCAACGCCGGATCCCTGACAAAGTCGGCTCGATACGCTAAAGTCCCGCCCCACGGAATGTTCAGCGCGTACATCTGCGCCGACGCAGCCGCCCCCCAGATGCGACGAATCACCGAACCGCAGTTCGTACGCTCCGGCAAAAACCAGCGAAGACCTCCGGACATCACCACCTGTGGGTCATCAAACGGTCGCACCAGCTCCCGTAACCACCACGCTGGCACGATCACGTCCGCGTCGACAACCGCCGTCACCTCAACGTCCGGCGGCAACCCCCGCACAGCCTGGAGCAGCGCACTGGATTTCAGACTGCATGTTTCCAGGCGTTCAGTGAGCACTTCCGTGTGGATGTGGACGTGGGGGAATTCAAGAGCCGCCTGCCTGACCGCGTCCCACGCCGTGTCCTCTGCACTGTCGAGCACGAGCCGTAACTGAAAGTCAGGATAGTCCAGTCGGCAGAGTCCCCGCAGACATTCGATGAGGAGCGGATCTGATCCCCGCAGCGGCAGGAGCACTGCTGCTTTCGGCCAGCGGCGCGAAGCCGCATCCATCGCGGGCTCCCGCAGCGGAAACCACACCGAAATCTTCAGCGAATACCACGCCATCTGTCCCCAGCTGGCGAGTATCAGAAGTCCTGTCAGTACAACCGCTGCAACCAGCACCTTTTCACCCTCGCTTCCCGGGCTGCCGAAGCGCGCTCGCAGGACGCCTGAGAATCTTCGCATTCCGATGGAATCAATTTCGGCCAGATGGGCGCGCAGCCAGCATGATTTTCACAAACGCGGGAGGTGAGTTCAGCGAGTGCCTTTCAGAACAGCGGCGTTGGGGAGCACCACGCAGCTGCGGGACTGATCCAGAAGACGCTGCAGTTCGTCGGCATCCGCCAGCTGGAAAACGCCGAACTCCTCCAGAATCTCACCCGGAAGGCTGCTCAGCAGATACACTCGAGCCAGCTGGGATGTTTCGAGCAGCCGCAGCATCTCGATGCCGTCGGCGAGCGGATGCCGTTGCAGCACCCCGATCGCTTCCTGCGGGTCGCGGGAACGCCTGATAATCTCTGCTGCAGGACCGCACGGCAGCGGCAGATCTGCAAGCACAGCGATTCTTCCGCCGTCTTCCACCCATGGCGAGGCTTTTTCGAGGGCTTCGCCGAGCACGGACCAGGCGCGGGGCGGAGCGGCTGAGATGGAGATCAGTGCCAGTTCACTACGTTTTGCCGGTCTTGCGGTCCAGCACTGCTGCAGGAGTTCTGTTCCGGCTGCGTGCACGGCAGTGCCCGGACCGGCAAAAACTGCTGCCGGGCCACCAGGCCCGGGGACCAGCTGCACGGAGTACTGGGTACCCAGCAGACTGCCGATTTCATCCACGAGTACCCGTCGTTCCTGGCGCTGCTGCGGCCGGTACTGGTCAAAGCCCGCGAACCCGGTCCGCTGCACCGTCTCCGCGTCTGACAGCCCGGGAAACACGGCCGACATCCCGCCGCGAACTCCGTAGACACTGTCAAACCGCATGAGCCCCACAGTGATCAGCACGTCTGCTTCCGCTGCTTCCCGATTCAGATAGATCCGCTCACCGCCCGCAGTACTCGCCACGTAACTCACAAGTGTTCGATCAGCCGGATCATGCAGGACCACGGGGATTTTGCGGAGCGATTCCGGCCATGTCGACCGGAGCGATTCCCAGCCGTGGCCAGCAGGGTCAGCAGGCAGCATCAGCAGTGGTGAAACGCCCTCGGCAGGGACGCTGGTGAGCACTTCGAGGATGGCGGTGAGCAGCTGCGGGAGCTCGGCACATTCGAGGTCCGGCACGAGAGCCACACGGTCGCCGGGAATCACGCATTCACGAAGCGGCGGGTAGTCGAGGGAATTCTGCAGAGCGATGCGGCAGAGTTCCAGTGGGGAGGCCGCAGACGATGGGCCGGTCACCGGCTGCAGTGCTGCGGAATGAGATACGCTGCAGCGGAGCGAACCGCTGGAGAGAGTAATCGTTGAAACCGTGTTCATGCTGGGGCGCCTGCGGCAGGGGTGATCGAGGGAGTCGGCATTTCAAACTTGAGCGGCCGGTTCATGAGTTCAAGCGTGGCTTCCCGGGGGGATCGGCCTTCAAACAACACGCGGTAGACCTGCTCCGCGATGGGCATTTCAATTCCCTGGTCGACGGCGAGCTGAAACACGCTGCGGGCGGTGGCAATGCCCTCGGCGACAGCCGCCATCGATCGCTCGATCTGCTCCAGCTGCTCGCCCTGCCCCAGCCGCTCACCCACGGCCCGATTGCGGCTGTGACGGCTGCTGCACGTCGTGATCAGATCTCCCAGGCCAGCCAGTCCGAAGAAGGTGGCCGGGCGCGCACCCAGCGCCGACCCGAAGCGGACCATTTCGCTGAGGCCGCGAGTGATTAGTGCTGCCCTCGCGTTGTCGCCCAGTTCGAGCCCGTCACAAATGCCGGAGGCAATGGCAATGACATTCTTGAGTGCGGCGGCAAGTTCCACACCAGCCAGATCCGTGTTGGCGTAGATTCTGAGAAATTCATTGGAAAGAAGAGCCTGGATCTGTTCTGCGGCGCCCGGGTCCGCAGAGGCAGCAACGATGCTGGCAGGCTTCCGCTGCACAATCTCTTCCGCGTGGCAGGGCCCGCCCAGCGCTGCGATCCGGCAGCCGGGAAGAGCGGCCGCGAGGATTTCTGTGGGACGCAGCAGTGTGATGTTCTCGATACTCTTGATCGTGCTGACCTGCAGAGACCCCGCTGGTGTGGCAGGACCCAGTTGCTGCAGAGCGTCCCGCAACCCACGCATAGGCATGCACCAGAACACCACGTCGGCCGATTCAAGCGCTGCGGTGGCGGAGCTGGTGACCAACACGGACGCGGGCAGCCGTGTACCCGGGAGCAGCCGCAGGTTTTCGCGGGTGTCTGCAAGCTGCTGCACGTAGTCGGGGTTTCGGCCCCAAAGCCGCACCTTGCAATCGGGGCGCTGGGCTAGAATCCACGCGACAGCAGTGCCCATGGCTCCGGCACCAAGGACTGTTGTGACTGTCATCCATCACTCCTGAAGTTTTCCAGTGTTTTTTCAGCCACAACCGGACTCAGCCACAACCGGACACGGTCGCGTTCCGGCTTATGAAATTGACACGGTCGGCGGCGGAGGAATGATAGCAGGTGATGAGGCAAAATTCGCGGGGAGGGCCGGTCGTCAGGAAATTCCGTGGTGCACGCCGGGAGTCCGGTGAGCGACGGCCGTGGCACCAGACGCTGTGTCAATGACTCGATCGATTCTCTCGGCCCTGCGGATCCGACGCAAAATCGAGCAGCTGCCAGGCAGAACCCGAGCGGGGCTCAGCGGTGGCCGGGGTGCCTGTTTGCGGGAGCAGTTTGGTGGCAGCCAGAGTCATCGCAACAGACCCGCTCCGCAGGAACACCAGCGGCTGCGGAGCCTGCTGGAGGAATTCTGCCAGCGATTCCGGAGCTGGATCGGGGAGCTCGACACAGAGGATGCCGGACGGCAGCGTGCGAATGTCGTGGCACTGCAATTCGCTGCGAACGGCGTCCAGCCGACTGCTGCCGTCCTGAGACGGTGATACGAGCACGAGCAGTCGAGCGGAGGCAGTCCGCGCTGTCGCAATGGCCGGCAGAAGCAGGTCCTGCCAGAAATCGGCAGCATCAATGAGAATAATCACGTCAGTGAAACCGCCCGACGATCCACAAGTCGCGAACAGGAGCCCGTGTGCCGGCTGCCGGAGGTATTCGTCGAGCGGGGCGGTGGAGTGGATGAGTTCGCGGAGCAGTTCGGCGGTGGCAGACATTGGCGGTCCCGGGGCATATCGCGGGGATGACGTGTGGGTGTGCAGGGATTCGTTCCGGGATTCTCTGCGGCATTTTCGGGAAAATCCAGGCTGGCGAAGATTTCCCGCCAGGCTGGCTTCACGCCAGCCGGAATTCGATATGCTGGCAAAACTCTTATTTTTACCTAATATCCAATCGCCAAACCCCACTCTTTCAGGATCCTCGAATGGGCTCGCTGTATCTCTTTCTTGCCGTCCTTCTGGTACTGCTCAACGCATTCTTCGTACTCGCCGAATTCGCTGCCGTGAAAATGCGCCCGTCAAGGGTCCGTGAACTGGTGAACGACGGTGTCCGCGGCGCACTGGCCGCAAAACACGTCCAGGATCACCTCGACGAATACCTCTCCGTCTGTCAGGTGGGCATTACCTTCACGTCGATCGGTCTGGGATTTGTCGGCGAACCGGCCGTGGTGCGGCTTGTCGAACCTGTGCTGCTCTGGTCCGGTCTGTTTGAAGGCGAATCCGGACCGCTGCTGGTGTCGTCCCATGCCGTCGCGTTTGCACTCAGTTATGCGATTGTCAGCTACGCTCACATTCTGATCGGCGAACTGGTGCCAAAGTCGATGGCGATCCGCCGCACAGACCGTTCTGCTCTGGGAACCGCACCTTTGCTGCGGTTCTTCCACACCATGTTCGCGCTGCCCCTCTGGGTCCTCAACGGCTCCGCCAACTTTCTGCTCGGGCTGATGGGTCTGGCATCCACAGGCGGCCACGAAACACACAGTGAAGACGAACTCCGCATTCTGCTCAACCAGTCTCAGTCGACGGGTGCAATGAGTTTTCGCAGACTGCTCTTTCTCGAAAACGTCTTCGACCTCGGGGAACTGCTGGTACGCGATGCCATGCGCCCCCGCAGCCAGGTTCGCTGCATGAATGCCAGTGCCCCCGCCGAAGAAAACCTCCAGGCAGCTCGCCGCTGGCGTTTCAGCCGCTATCCACTGCTCGAAGGTGACGAAATGCCCACGTCCGTCGTGCACCTCAAGGATCTGCTCCTCTCCGGAAGCGACTGCAGTGACCTGCGACTGCTGCGACGCCCCGTGATCATCGCCGAAGAAACCACTCCGCTGGAATCCGTGCTTGCCGATATGCAGAAAAAACGCTGCCATGTCGCAATCGTCAAAGACGCCAGCGGCGCGTGGACCGGGTTTCTTACGCTGGAAGACGTGATCGAAGAAATCGTAGGAACCATTCGCGATGAATTCGAGGACGAAGAGCCGGTGAATTTGTCAGATGCCCTGTCAGAAGATCGCGTGCTCCTCGATGTCGAGGCGGAGGGAACCATTCCCGCTGTCCGCTCCGCACTCATGCGACTCGCCCCGGATTCGCTCCCGATCCCCCGCGATGAAGTGATCCGGGCAATCGAAGAACGTGAGCGGCTGGTGGAAACCTACCTCGGACGCCACCTCGGAATGCCCCACGCACGCCTCCACGGACTCCAGAAAGCCCTCGTACTCGTCATCCGCTCTCGCCTCGGCATCCCGTATCGAGGCACCAGCGAACGCGCACACCTGCTCTTCGTCCTGCTCACCCCGGCCGGTCAGCCACGCGTCCATCAGCGACTGCAGGCCGTCATTGCCACGCTGCTGGACGAAAGCGAGTTCATTCCGGAACGCCTGCGGACCGCCGCCACGGCAGCAGAGGTCCTCGAGATTCTGCGAACCGGAGAACAGGCCACGCTGGACTGACCGTCAGGAACAGCCTGTTTGCCATTGTCAAAGGCAATCGATACAGAATCCGGGTCCGGAAAGGAAAATCTTTTCCGGACTTTTTTTTTAAAAACCTGAGCCACTACGGCTGGCGGTGACGATCCACACGGTGCACAACAAATAGTGTTGACAGTTTGTCGGCACACAGTATATTGTGTGTCTGTGAGTGATTGTGAATTTTCTGTCCGTGCGGAGCGAGCGTCGCAAATCGTTGCTGTTTCACGGTTTGAAGCCTGCCTTGAGGGCAGCGTTGACAGGCCGGTTCCGGCGAATATCCTGCGTCGTGTTCCGTCAGGGATGATCCTCTCGACAGGAGGTCGAACTCGCGGAGAAATCCCCTTCTGCTGCCCTTCTTCTGACTGCTGCTCTGCGTCTCTCCCTGCTCGCCTGCGATGGCGGCTGTGCTGATCAATTCGTGTCAGTCAGCGCCTTCAGGATGATTCCGCCAGGGTGTTACCTCCTGGGTTTTACCAGCCAAGGTGTTCCTGCGGTGTTTTTCAGCTGAGTGGTGTCCTGCGCAGTTGTAATGCAGAAGAAGTTGGGTGTGCGGGCAGTGGGGTTTGCCGCTGGGCTTCACGGTGTGGAAGTTCGCTTGTTTCTTGGCTTCTGTTCAATTCAGGATGTCCGCCAGCAGGAAAAGGAAAGCAGTCGAATGATTCGCGCAGTCTCAGAATGGATCATCAGGAAGCGTGATGGGCGGACAGTGCCTTTCGACGCAAAACTCATCTGCAAAGCCATCGGCAATGCGTACCGGGCGGAACTCAACCTCGCTCAGGGGCAACCGCTGGATACTGACATCGAACGCGAAGTTGTGGCAATCACAGATCAGGTGGTGTCCGAGGCCGCCTCAGAAGCAGCCACGGACCGCGGTATCGGCGTGGAGCAGATCCAGGACCTCGTCGAAATGCAGCTGATGAAACGCGGTCACTACCGCGTCGCACGAAGGTATATCGTGTACCGGGCTGAGCACGCGAAGATTCGTTCGCTGCAGCAACCGGATGCCATCGAAGTGCGGGACACCGTCCAGCCCAGGATGCATGTGCTGCTGGAAGACGGCCTCCGGGTTCCCTTCGATATCAACCGCATCCGTCGTCGACTCGATCTCGCCTGCCAGGGACTTCCGGAATGCGATGTTGATGATCTGCTCCAGGATGTCATCAAATCCGTGTTTGACGGGATTTCGGTGAGCGAAATTTACCGGGCTATGATTCTGGCGGCGCGGTGCCGCATTGAACGCGACCCGGTGTACGACACAGTCGCTTCACGGCTGCTCCGCATGGTCATCAGCAACGAAGCCCTCGGAAGTTCACCAACCAGCAACTCCGAATACATCCGCCTGTATCGCAACCAGTTTGAACACTACATCATCGACGGCATCAACGCTGACCGTCTGACGCCCGAACTGCGTTCACTCAACCTCACCAAAATCGCCGCAGCACTCCAGCCGGATCGCGATGCACTCTTCCGCTATCCCGGCCTGCAGGCCGTCTATGACCGCTACCTGCTGCATATCGAAGGGCGACGGATTGAAACGCCCCAGTACTTCTGGATGCGTGTTGCCATGGGCCTGGCTCTGAATGAAGACCAGCCGGAAGATCGTGCCATCGAGTTTTACCAGCTGCTGTCCGCTCTGCGGTTCACCTCAGCGACGCCCACACTCTTCAATTCGGCCACCAACCATCCACAACTCAGCTCCTGCTATCTCTCCACCGTCAGCGATGACCTCGAACACATCTTCAAATGCGTGTCCGACAACGCGCGATTAAGCAAGTGGGCTGGTGGACTCGGCAACGACTGGACCAGCATCCGCGCTACAAATGCTCACATTCGCGGTACCAACGGGCGGAGCCAGGGAGTGATTCCGTTTCTGAAAGTGGTGAATGACACTGCGGTCGCTGTGAATCAGGGAGGCAAACGCAAAGGTGCCGTCTGCTCCTACCTCGAAACCTGGCACCTCGACATCGAAGAATTCCTCGATCTCCGCAAAAACACCGGAGATGATCGCCGTCGTACCCACGACATGCACACTGCCAACTGGATTCCCGACCTCTTCATGAAGCGGGTCCAGGAAGAACGCGAATGGACGCTCTTCAGCCCCGATGAAGTCCCCGATCTGCATGATCTCGTGGGCCGGCAGTTCGAAGCCCGCTATCAGCACTACGAAAAACTCGCGGAACAGGGCGAAATTCGCATGTCCCGCAAAGTGCCGGCCGTGGAACTCTGGCGCAAAATGCTCACTCGACTCTTCGAGACCGGGCACCCCTGGATCACCTGGAAAGACCCATCCAATGTGCGGTCCCCCCAGGATCATGCCGGTGTTGTACACAGCAGCAATCTCTGCACAGAGATCCTGCTGAATACCTCCCCTGCCGAAACTGCTGTCTGCAACCTCGGTTCCATCAACCTGCTCGCCCACATCAGCAACGGACAGCTCGATCTGGAAATGCTCGAACAGACCGTTCGCACCGCCATGCGAATGCTCGATAACGTCATCGACATCAACTACTACCCCACACAGGAAGCCCGGAATTCAAATCGCCGACATCGCCCTGTGGGACTGGGCATCATGGGCTTCCAGGATGCTCTGGCTGCCATGAATATCAGCTACGCCAGCCCCGAAGCAGTGGAATTCGCAGACAACAGCATGGAAGCTATGTCCTGGTTTGCCATCATGGCCTCCACCCGGCTGGCGGCCGAACGCGGCGTCTACGAAACCTACCCCGGCTCGAAGTGGGACCGCGGAATGCTCCCCATCGACACCATTGACCTGCTCGAACAGGAACGCGGCTGCCATATCGATGTCGATCGCTCCGCCCGCATGGACTGGACTCTCGTCCGCGAAGCTGTCGCCCGACATGGCATGCGGAACAGCAACTGCATGGCCATCGCACCAACCGCCACCATCTCCACCATCATCGGTGTCTCACAGTCAATCGAGCCGATGTACAAACATTTGTATGTCAAGAGCAATCTTTCGGGCGAGTTCACGCATCTGAACACCGCACTCGTCACCGAACTCAAACAACGCGGCCTGTGGGACGACCACATGCTCGATTCGCTCAAATACTACGACGGCATCCTCGCCGATATCGATCGCATACCAGCCGATATCAAAGGACGCTATGTCACGGCATTCGAGGTTGACCCGCGGTGGCTCATCGAATGCGCCGCACGACGCCAGAAGTGGATCGACATGGGCCAGTCTCTCAACCTCTACATGCGCGAACCCTCCGGCCGCAAATTGCACGACATGTACTTCCTCGCGTGGAGAAAGGGACTCAAAACCACCTACTACCTGCGAACACTCGCTGCAACCCAGGTCGAAAAATCCACTGTCGACATCAACCGCTTCGGCATCCAGCCCCGCTGGCTCAAAGCCAAAAGCGCATCCAGTGACATTCAGGTCGAACGCAGCGAAGACCCACGCAATCCAGGGACCGATATTGTCCCGGCACCCCACATCCCGGTCACCGAAGTTTCTCAGTACAAGGCCTGCAGCATTACTGACCCGGATTGTGAAGCCTGTCAGTGAACCCGACGCCGCCAGTGCGGTTATTAACATACACACCCTGCTCTGCACCGGATTTCTTTCTTCAGATTTGTCGTCGTTTCTCAAGGAGTGAGCGCTCATATGGCAACCATCAGTTTTGACGAAGAAGCACCGGCTACCGCTTCCCCATTGTCTCCCCCCCCGGCCGCCTCTGCACCCGGTCGCTTCCGAGCTGCCGAAAAGCGGCTGATCAACTGCGCCAAAGTCGACGTCAATCAACTCATGCCCATCAAGTACCACTGGGCCTGGGAACACTATCTTAATGGCTGCGCCAATCACTGGATGCCCACCGAAGTGCCCATGAATCAGGACGTCGAAGTCTGGCGCTCCGATCGCCTCACCGACGACGAACGTCTCGTCATCAAACGCAACCTGGGGTTCTTCGCAACCGCAGAATCTCTTGTCGGTAATAACCTCGTACTGGCCATCTTCAAACATGTGACCAACGCCGAATGCCGCCAATATCTCCTGCGACAGGCTTTCGAAGAAGCCGTGCACACGCACACCTTCCTGTATGTCGTTGAAAGCCTCGGCCTTAACCAGGGCGAGATCTTCAACATGTATCGGGAAATTCCGGCCATCGCCCGGAAGGACGACTTCGAGATGGAACTCACCGCTGAGGTCCTCTCGCCGGACTTCTCCACCGATACCCCGGAAGGTCGACAGATGTTCCTCAAGAACCTCATCGGCTACTACGTCATCATGGAAGGCATCTTCTTCTACAGCGGTTTCGTCATGGTGCTCTCGTTCCACCGCCGCAATCTCATGAAGGGCATCGGCGAACAATTCCAGTACATTCTCCGCGACGAAACCATTCACATGAATTTCGGCGTTGATCTGATCAACGGCATCAAAGCCGAAAATCCCGAACTCTGGACGCCACGCTTCCAGCAGGAAATGATCGATCGGATTCGCCATGCTGTCGAACTCGAAATCCAGTACGCCGAAGGCTGTCTCCCCCGCGGAATCCTCGGACTCAACGTCGAAGCCTTCCGCGACTACGTCCAGTACATCGCTGATCGGCGACTTGAACGGATCGGACTCCCTACACAGTACGGCTCGTCCAACCCCTTCCCCTGGATGAGCGAAACAATGGACCTGTCCAAGGAAAAGAACTTCTTCGAGACACGAGTCACCGAATATCAGAGTGCCGGTGCACTGAACTGGGATTGAACTTAAACCCAACTGCAGATCCCTCAGTCTGATCCCGCTTCAGCCCCGCTGGAAACCGCAGTCCGAATTATCGGATACTGCAGTCCCAGGCGGGGCTTGAACTTGCGCAGTCCTGAACTAAGGCTGCCCTGATCAGCCGATCTCCGGATCTATTCCATGCGCCCAAGCAAAGGATGCTCAGGGGCTGCGGTGCAGGCACGAGGAAGCGCGAGGCCGTCAACGCTCGTCCATCGCGCAACCCAGTCCTCCCAGAGCGTCCGCGACTCAAAGAACAGCACCTGCGAACGCTCCACCGCATGCAGCCCCGCTGAGGCGGCCGCATCCGCGGGCAGCGCTCGAAGCAACCCCTTGCGCGACAGGTCCAGCGTGAGCTCCTGCCGAAACTGGCCGTGCGGCCAGATCGCAAGCCCCTCAGAGTTGATGTCGTACTCGTGATCCCTCAGAAATCGGCTCTCCAGCTGCTCACGCACCATATCGATGCCGCACTTGCGGTAGAAGCCTTCAAGAGCGTGCTGGAGTGATCGAAGCTGATCAGCCGATGCGAATACCAGAAATCCAGGTGCGGCCACGCCAGCCACCACCCAGCCACTCTGCTCCTGAAAGAGCAGTTCCAGAGGTCGTTCACCCAGCTGCCTGCAGTACACCTTGACAATAAAACTGTTCGATGACGGGTGAATCTCGCCACACTCAGGACCGGACTCGCGCCAGACCGGACAGAGTTCCAGTAAACGGATCAGTTCGCGGCTGACAAAGTTGCGGATCGCCACCTCGACATGCTCCAGCTGTCCTCGCGCCGCGCGCCTGGAACTGAAGCGATGAAACGAGGGTGGCTGATGTTCAAGCCGTCGCAGGCGACGATACAGCTTCGGCAGCGTACCGGAGTGGAAGCCGGGGCGAAGAAGCGTGGCTACGGATTCGCCGTGTGCTCCCACGGCGACCGGTGTGAGCAGAGGACGGCGATTGGAGAAGTACAATCGCCAGTTTTCTTTGAGCTCCCACACGGCGAAACCGAAGATCCCGGGGATGAAAAAGATATTGAACCACGTGATGAACTCAGCCAGCGCAATTCCAAGGTACGGCTGCAGAATCCGCACCATCTCACGCTGCATCAGCAGCAGCCCCGGCAGAATCATCTTGTGAGCCACCGTCACCACAGGGAAATGCTTCACCGGATGAAAAGTGGGCTCAATCAGCAGATTCACATAGATTCGAATCAGAAAGGAAACAAATGACCAGATCACCCCCAGCACTGCCTTGACCACAATCGACAGCCAGCTCTCATCACTGTGGAAGCGGAGCCATTCATCTACCGCATAAAGAAAGCGTTCAAGAAACGACAGCACCGTCCGGAACGCATCCATCACAAAACTGAAGACTGCCAGCACAACACGCACATGCAGTCGGTGCCAGACACCAGCCAGCCATTCTGCAGTGAGTTCCTGCGTATCCCTGCCAAGCCGGGAATTCAGCGCCACACTCGACAGCACAGAAACCCCCAGCCACCACGCGGTCGACTGCGGAGGAATGTTCAGCAGGGATGGGATCAGCCGTGCAGGGATTGCAGCCACCAGACACGGCACCACAACCACCCGCCGAATCCGGACTACTGTGCGGTTTCGCCAGAACCACTGCACGATCGGCTGCCGCAGAACACGCATCGGATAATCCACCACACACCGCCGCAACCCCTTCAGAATGCTTAAGATCAACCTCAGGAAGCGACGACGAAACCAGCCGACATGGATCAGGGCCATGAGCAGAAAGCCGAGCATCAGGACAGGAGCGGCGGCGGCAACCGGAGAGCGATCTGAGTCCGTGCGGGTTGCAGGGGCGGGGGAGGCGGCCTGAACGGTGAAGCTTGTCGATGCTTCCTCAGCCGGGAGCTCCTGAGCTGCCGTTTTTCCCGGTTGCGATGCCGACGTTGCAGCCGGCGGACGATTTCCCGGCAGCAGATGCAGCATGTGCTCCACTCCCCTTACCGTCACGTAAGCGCCGCCGAAAGGGATAATCAGAAAGAGCGTTGCGAAACGCCCCGTGCGATTGCCAAAAAAAATCGAACTGGTCGTCTGCAGAGCCCGCAGATAGAACTCACCGCGGCGATAAACACCGTCCAACGCCAGCTCCAACTGGTCGTCGGCCCGGAGCAGATAATCGCCGCGCCACAGGTCGCGAATATCGCTCAGGTCGGGCAGCTTCAGATCATTTCGGCTGATGGAATCACGGAGGTATCCCAGCGTCAGATAGCCGCGGTCGGAAATGCAGTCCAGCGCGTCCTCCACCAGCTTATCTGCAGCCACCTGTTCGGGAATGTTGGCGGGCACCAGCTGCACTTCCCGGAGCGTCTGCTGAAGCACCGGACGCATCCGCTGACGCATCTGCTCCTGAGACAGCGACGCAGCCCGATGCAGGAGTGCTGTGAGCCGTTCTCGATCCATACCGCTCAGACGTACGTCCGCCAGCCGTCGCTCGGCACTGGCAAGGTGACGTGTCATGAGCACTTCGCGGAGACTGTCCAGCGGGCGACGCAGTGGCCGTCTGCCTCTGCTCGCCACCCATTTCACCAGATCAACCCGATAAATTGTGCGTTCATGGTCGATGCAGACTTTCTGCAGATCGTAGAGCAGTCTGCGTTCCGAATTCCAGAATCCCTGTACGGCATTGGTTGCCAGCTCCCGCAGTGAGGCCTGCCAGTCCTCTGTCTCCTCCGCCGGAAAACTGATGGCACGCCGCAGTCGCTGGACCAGACACGCCACGTCCCCGCGAATCTTCTCCTCCGCTGAAAAACGCTTCTCGTCGGTCGCAGCAGCAGCCGCGGCGGAAACCGAATGCACAATCGCCGCAACCGTATTGCCCCGCTCGTTGCAACGATCACGTCTGCGGAGTGCTCTGAGCCACACACGATCCGATGGTGCAGATCCGGAAGCCAGAGACCAGTCCCGACGCGTATGCGCCAGTCGGGCTTCATCGCGGATGATGTGCGGCGTCAGGTCGGGGAGCGCAGCACCGTAAAGCTGCGTGCGGCGAAACAAAGCCTCAGCGTCCACGTCGATCGCCAGCAGACGCTCCACATGATTTGTGTCTGAAAGCGACGGGAACCAGATCGGGAGCAGATCCGGTTCGAACCAGCGCAGCTCCAGATACACAGCAGCGAACTCCCTGTATGCCGCCACGCGGGATTCCGCATGAATCAGGAGCTGTTCATTACGCAGAACAAAATGCGCTTCGTCAAATTCTGCCTGCCCCAGCTCCGCAATCCGCTGCTGCACCAGTGCTCGCTCGTCCGCGCCCGACAAACGCTCACTCAGCCGCAGATCCAGCACTGCATGGAAGAGCCGCCGCCAGACCTGCTGCAGTAGTTCCTGGAGCGGCCAGTGCTCCAGCTCAGCTTCCTCAGGCTGACAGATCAGCAGACAACGCTCAGGAAGCTCCGCAAAACTGTTCAAACCCAGCTCATCCGGGTGCACCAGATGCTGCACGTCAGTCCGCGAGACAATCTGGGAAAGCGTGTGCGGAACAGAAACCGAAAGCTTCACGAAGCCATGCAGCTCACGAATCACCCGACGAATCACACGCGGCTCTGCCAGATAAGCAGCACTCTCCGATCTCTGCAACTCCCTGCGAAGCTCGTCAATCCGACCTGACACATCGCCCTTGACCACTGCTGCCCCCCCCCAGTCAACGACAGACACCCATACCCGATTGAGCAGAATGCCGTTGAATTTTAGCGGGCGGAATCTCACAGAGACAGCCACGCCCGGGAAATCCTGAACGGAAAATGAACTTGCCGATTCCACCGACTTCGTCACAATTCTCCAGCTACGGCCTCCAGCTGTCCTTACCCGCCTCTCCGGATCCTCCGTGAATGATCATTACCATCGATGGACCCGCCGGCTCCGGCAAGAGCACCGTCGCCAAACGACTCGCCGAAAGGCTCTCCATTCGTTTTCTGGACACCGGTGCCATGTATCGCGCGATCGCACTCGCAGTGCTCCAGGCACGGGTTCGCCCCGATGACTGCCGGGACGTCGCCGCTGTTGCCCAAAACTGCCGTATCGACCTCTCCGCAGGCGGCGTTCTTCTGAATGGCTCCAATGTGACCACAGCGATTCGGGAACCGGATGTGACCACCGTCGCTTCCATCATCGCTGCAAACCCCATGGTCAGGCAACGGCTCGTCGCCATGCAGCAGGCTATCGGAGCAGCCGGGGCTATCGTCACCGAAGGACGCGATCAGGGCACCGTCGTCTTCCCCGATGCTCCATACAAGTTCTTCCTCACCGCCAGCCTCGCTGCCAGAGCCGCCAGGCGGCTGGCTGAACTGCAGAATAAAACGCAGCCCCAGTCACTTAAAGACGTTATGGACCAGATTCGACTCCGCGATGAACGCGATGAACAGCGCGCCACCGCCCCCATGAAACCTGCTTCAGATGCCATCATCGTGGACACATCATCGATGACAATTGATGATGTCGTGCAGTTCCTGTTTGAAAAAGTCGTCTCCGACAGCGCTCGCTGAAAGGCAACTCGCTGCCTCCGCCAACTCACCACCAGCGCTCCGGCAACCCCCGTCACTTTGCCGCGGCCACTCCGGCAGCCTGCACAGGGACCGTCGTCGCTGGCGCCGCGACAGGCTCGATGGCCAGCAGCCGACGCGCCTCCTTCAGCAGAAACGCCGTATCCATGAACGGCTGATAGCTGATGTCCTGCCAGCGAACACGACCGGCCGCATCCACAAGAAACGTTCCGTGCAGGGCAGCTTTCTCAAAGTCGTCATAACAGCGGTACTCGCGGAAGACCGCCATGCCCGGATCGGCAGCCAGCGGGAACGGAAGGCCGCCTTCAAGATTTTCGAGCGCCTTGCGGAGGTGTTCCTGCTTGTCTGTACTGATCGCGATCACCTCCAGACCAGCATCCCGAAATCCCTGGATGTTCCCGGCAATCGCCTTGAGCTGCTCGGCGCAGTGCAGACAGCCGTAACCAAGGTAAAACACGACCACAACCGGACGACCCGTGTAATCCCCGAGAGACCGCGGCTGACCGTCAACGCCCGGCAGCGTCCAGCTGGAGGCCATCACCGGAGACCAGCGGAACGGCCCCAGCGAATCCAGGTCCGGACGCGCTCCGATATCCGCACGCAACTCAGCCGGCAATCGCCAGTCAGCAGCGAACCCCCAGGCTGATGCGAGCGGTGCAAGGCGCTGGAAGGGGGGCACCTGCAGGTCAATCGTGGAAGAGAGCTTTCTGAGCGATTCAAAAGCAGCTTTCGCAGCGTCCTGCTGGTCAGCCGCTGCAAGGATCTCCACCTGAGCGGCCAGAGGCAGCACTTCACCTGAACGCGACTTCACCCGCTCCTCGATCTTTTTGATCGCTTCGTCTTTTTTGCCAGCCTTCATGAGCAGCAGCGCCAGCTGTTCAGCGGGGATGTCCGCCTTCCCAAGATGCTCGATGGCTTTGCCGTAGTCGCCCGCATAAGCTGCCACGCGACCATCAATTTCATGCAGCGCCTTCTCAAGACGCGAAATCCGCGATGCAAACTTTTGTTCCGCGTCTTTCTTTGCCTTTTCAATTGCCTTCTCATCCCCTTTGGCCTCCTTCGCCTTCGTTTCAGCCTCAGTCACTGCCTGCTGACGCCGAGTCTGTTCATCCGTCAGCTGCTGCTGGATGCGGTCACGTGCTGCCGGGACACGCGGATCGCCAAGCATCGCCAGTGCTGACGCGGTGGCCCGGTCCCGCTGCAGATCGTCCTCGGCATTCCCCGAGTCTTCGAAGCCGGGAGTGCCAATGATTGATGCCAGACGGTCCCAGCGTTCGAAGGCTTCGAGCACCTCAAGCAGACGCTCACGACCATAACGGAAACTTCCACCCCGGCCTGAGTCGTTGTACTTCGGGTGACGCGGCAGGCTCAGCATGTTCCGGGCGAGCGCCTCAGCGTCTTCCGCACGACCAATCGCTGTCATGTTCCGGATGCACCACTCGTTGTTGTGCGCGAAATTGTGAATCTGGTCCGGGAGAAGTCGGTCACGCATCATCTGGGCATGATCCACCCTCGCTGATGCCTCCTGCTGCCAGACCGCGTCGTGGTAACGCCGCAGCCGCGAGTAAATATGGCCGGGCATGTGCCACATGTGCGCAATCGAAGGAGCAGAAACACCGCAAAGCGCCGCCGACTGGAGCGCCAGTTCCGGCTTGCGACCGTCCCAGAGATGGATCCGGTAATGGTGGGCCGGATGGAGCGGGTCCGCATCCAGCACCTGCTGAATCATCGAGTCCACAGCCAGGTTGGAGGCCATCTCCAGCCCCTCCCGCTTGCCGGACCAGAAGTACTCACACAAAAACGCCTTCGTCTCAATGTCGTCCGGAAAATCAAGCAGAATGTCCTCCAGGTCCGACACATAGCGGTTCGCCCGCTGACGACGATCCGACTCCTGCTCCGTCTTTGCCCCCGCCCACCGATCGAAAGCCTCGATCAACAGCTTTTCACGACGGCCGGACTTCTCTCGACGCTTCATCGCCTCGGCGATGAACCCCTTAGCCCGATTCAAATTTCCACGATTGGACATCGCCATGCCCCAGTAGGCTATTGCACAGTCGGGATCCAGCATCGCAGCCTGACGAAATGACCGCTCAGACTCGAAATACCAGAAACCATGCAGCTGGGCGACGCCCTGAGCAACAAAGTTCTGTGCGTCCTGCGATGCTGAAGTCACGGGGAACCGCACGCGACCCACACCTTCCATCAGTCGAGCAGCCTGGCGGGGGCCCTCGTTGAAGACTTCTCCGTGCTGCGAATGACCCTCTTTCAACGCCGGCGCCGCAGCGGGCGACGGAGTGCCTTCCTGACCGCGAACGAAGCCCCCGGGCCAGCACAACACCACAAGAGCCACGAACGCCCTGACGAAGTTCGGTAAAAAGCCGTTGGTCTGGTTGAGCATGTGTCACCGCAGGGCAGGCAGGATCAGGCGAAGGTGGAGAACGCAGGGGCAGGCACCGTTATTCTGCAGTGCCCGGGGGATAGAAGCAAGGCTGCAGGCGTCTGTGAATAGGGAAATTAAGGGGTTCCGGCGGGGGGGGGCGATTCAGCCAGTCAGGACGCCCTGAGTACAAACCGGGAGACCTGAGGAACGGGAAATCGCCTGAATCTATGCGGGAAGCAGGACTTGATTGAATGCCTCGGAACGCGTCGCAGCCCGCTTGTCACGAAAAAGGGGCGGGGATTCTGTGCCAATCGCAGCGATGCCAACGATCTTTCCGAATGTCCGGATTTGTCCAAAAACAGCGACAATCCATGTCGCGGATCCACAGCATTCAGCCCGCATACCTCATGATTTTCACCGTGCCTGCAAATTTCAGTGAAAACCATCGCAATTGAGTGAAAAAGGGTGGAATGGGATGTTTGGTGAGGATAGTGTGGAGAGGGCTGCCCCTTAACTATCTGTGGAATCCCCCCCAAATGAACCTGCTGTTTCAGACACTTTCTGCACAACCCGACCTCCTGCGCCTCTGCGAAGGTTGTGGCGACGTGCAATGGACCCACTCCCGGTCAGTTGCTGACCTGCTGGATCTGCCGTTTGACCGGAAGCCGGACACGCTGTTCATTGACCTGCGCGGGTACAGCAACTCCGACCTTGATCGCGACATTGCGACGATCCTGCATCAAATGCGTGGCTGTAGACTGATCGCGGTGACCCAAAGCGGCTTCCCGCTCGATATCGCCGCTTCGCTGATCACCGTGGCGGATGACGAGTGGGATCTGGATGCACAATCAGGTTTCCAGCCTGCCTGGCTCACGGCGGCCCCGCCGGGTTCACGCCCCGAACCCTTTCGAATTGACACTCCCACCGGAGATGTTCTCACATATTCAGAACAAATGCGCGACCTGCTCACAACTGCCAGACAGGTGGCGGACAGCAACGTTCCAATCATGCTGTCCGGTGAAACCGGAACGGGTAAATCCACGACAGCCCGAAAAATCCATGGCTGGTCTTCCCGTCACTCCAATCCGTTCACCTACCTGCCCTGCGGTTCGATTTCACGAGACCTGATTCTGGCAGAGTTATTCGGACATACCAAAGGGGCATTCACAGGGGCCACCCAGGAACGAAAGGGAAAAATTGAAGCGGCCTCCGGGGGCAGTCTGCTGATCGACGAAGTTGACCTGCTGACGCTGGATGACCAGGCGAAACTCCTCCGCGTCGTCGACACGGGAGAATTTGAACGCCTGGGCACGGTCGAAACCTCCCATGCAAACTGTCGCCTCATCTTTGCCTCCAATGTCGACCTGCGAAAGCTCGTCCAGCACCAGCGATTCCGCAGCGACCTGTACTATCGTATCAACGTGATTGATCTCGTGCTGCCTTCCCTCCGCGATCGCAGTCGCGATATCCCCCTGCTGGCGCTGGACTGCCTCCGGGACCTTGCTCAGGAACAAAACAAACCCGGCCTCCGTGTCTCGCTGCGGATGCTCTGGGGCCTCGCCCGCCACACATGGGACGGCAACATTCGGGAACTCCGCAATCGTCTGCTCCGCTGCATGACGCTCGCCCGCACTGCACTCCTCGCTGAACGCGATATGGGAATGGACAATTTCGCTCCGGCCACAGGCGCGATCCGCTCCGAAGTCTCCACCACCGTTGTGCCACTCGAACGCTGCGTCGACGACGCCTCCAAAGAAGCCATCATCCGCTGCCTGCAGCTGCACAATAACAAACGAGCGGCCGCGGCAAGAACTCTCAAAATCAGCCGCTCCACCCTCTACAGGAAACTGGAAGAGTACGGTCTGCTGGGGCCCGGTGAATCCCGCGAACGCCGTACAGATGGAAAAAGCAACCCCGGCGATGAAGATGAATCCAGGGTCCTCGTTTAACCATTCCTGTCGATTCTGACGCCTGCGCAGAATATTTCTTTTCCGTTTTTTGCTGCCAAATGAACACAAAGCAGAAAAATCTGTTTCATGAAATAGGTTGCTCCAAGGCACAAATCTTGCGTCACGAAAACAGCATCGCTCGTCTGGGGCGCCCGATTCCTGATTCCTTTCGCTGCTCAGAAACGCAAGTTTCAGCCGGTTCTCCCGTGATATTCAATTTGCCGATGGGCAACAACGCTCGGACAATCATCATCCACTGTTTCATTGATCATGTATCCCCGCTGGTGCGCCCTGTGCAACTGTCCTGTATTTGATACAGGAAGTCGCATTTTTCAAAGCTCACGGTCAACTCGATGTTTCTGTCGCTGTTTCGGTCGCTCTACTCGTTCCCGCTGGTGAAAACGATGAAGAAAAGCAACGCTCTGCTCCGCACAACACTCACCCTGCTCAGGCAACTGATCGCCTGCGAACAGGGCGCGATGCAGGTGACCGAATACCTGCTGATGGGCACCATCGTCAGTCTCGGTGTGATCGTGGGACTCGCCAGCTACCGCAACGCACTGGTGCTGGAGTACGGTGATGTCGCCACGGCCTTCAAAAGAATTGACCAAAGCTATTCATATACATTGACCGGTAGCACCACAAGTTCCTTCAGCGACTCCGATTCCACCTCCCATACCAACACGATCAACGTCACAATAGCCGGATCAGGTGAGAACTAAACCGGGTATTAACTGATCACTAAAACAAAACCACGACCTGCTCAGGCCGGATGCCCGGGTCAGGTCAAAAACGGGCCGCAAATCGGCCTTTCATGCAGTTCGAACCGGGTTTCATAGTCAGGATGCAGAGAGTCAGAACCTATGAGTGCTCCCACGCCAACCTCAACCCGCCGCAGTGCTCCACTGCTGTTTCTTTTCCTGTTTGCCATGGTCTGTGGCATCGTGGGTGTCGCATTCCGACTCTACAGCAGTCCGGAAACGGTACAAAAACCCGCCCCACAGCCAATTCTGATTCCGGTCGCCAGCAGCGATCTGAAACAGGGGCGCAGGATTAAGAACTCAGACTACTACGTGCTGCCGATGTCCTCTGCCGACTTCGCTAAGGCAGCAAAAGGCAAGATTGTTTTCACTCAGGCAAAGGACCTCGTCGGACGTATCGTGAAAGGTGAGGTCAAACTTGGTACCCCCTTCTCCGTAGACTCCGTTTACCCCGAAGGCACTGGGCCAACCCCTGCCGAATTGCTCACGGAAGGCATGCGCGCTGCCACCGTCCGAGTATCACTGGTCGGCGGGATTCGCGGCTTCGCCGCTCCCGACACCTGGGTTGATGTGCTCTTCCGTCGCAGCGACGCGGCTCAGAAAGTCTCCACCGATGCCGCTCGTACCCACACACTCCTTGCCGGCGTCCGCATCCTCGCAATCCAGGACAACACAGTCGGCAACTCCATTCTCTCCGGGGACCGCAATGCGAAACCGGCCGAAGAGTTCGAACTCACACTGGAACTCACCCCCGAACAATCTGAGGTGCTCAAATCCGTAGAACAGCGCGGAGATCTCTCACTCAACATGCTGCCCCTCGATCCAGACCGCAGAAACCTGGGAACGCTCCCTTCACCCGAATTGATGAAACTCATGCTGGGTGTCGAAGAACCTAAACCTCTTCCTCCCGTCGTCGTCGTGACTCCTCCCCCATCAGTCCGCATCGTTCGCGGTGGCTCCCAGTCAAGTGTCACTGTCGAACATCAGACCGACCTGATCATGGATCGTTCGCTCTACCCAGCCCCCATCAGAAATCCCGACCCACCGGTTGATCCACCAACTCCCCCGGTCAGCCCTGATGCATCCAGGGCATGGCCGCAGTACCGAGCGATCGAAAGTACTCCAGCGTCAACCGATGGTGCAGATGATCCGGACAACGCAACTCCAACTGATTCCTCGAAATCCGATCCCGCGCCCGCTCAACCCCAGCGTCGCACGGGCGTCAGCGATTCATCCATTATCGTTCAGCGGCCCGTTCGCCGACTGCCCTCCTCAAAAGTCACCCCGGCGACCCGCGTCTCCTCCAGCACTCCAGTTGGCCTTCCTGCACGTATGCCACAGGTGCCTGCCAGTACTCTGTACCAGTCCTCCGTTCGCCCTGAACGTTCACTGGCTCCTCTAAAACCCGTGACCACTCTCAGATCGGCTTCGCCCCCTGCATTCACACCCCTGACCTCAACCTATCGGCCCCGCTATGTCAGCAGTGGCAGTTCAGCCCGCTCTGTCTCAGTCACCAGTGCACGCAGTTCCGTTTCCCGTGGTCGACTGCCTGTGCTCGCTTCCGGACCCCGTCGCCCTGTCCATTCGTTCCCCGCAACCATTCCCCGTTCCAGTTCCCCGGTTTACGCCTCGGATATTCGCAGACCTCTCGTTCTCTCCTCCCGCCCCGACGCAGTATCCGTCATTCAACCCTCCCCGGCCCCGCGGCGGCAAACGTGGCCGAAAAGCAATCCAACTGAACTCGTTCTCTCAAATGCCCTCCTGTCACGTTCTTCCAGACTCCCTCTGCTGAAATCCGGTCCTCAGGATTAAAAAAATCCGTCTTAAACCACAAAAGCGGTTTATCTTCCCAAAGACGCGGGGCTTCTGGCGATTGATTGCCTCCAGGGACTCCCGATTCCCTCCGAAAATCTCCCCGGCTTTGGTCACTGGAACTTTATATGTTTGGTCTTAAACGCCCCCGCGGTCCCGAGGTCTCTGAATCCTCACCAGAGAATCTCCCGGATTCCGCGCCAGCAATTCAGGCTCCCCCATCATCGGGTCCCCTCAATACTCCTGCGGTGCCCGCAGATGATGTGCCATGGAGAGCCTTCCAGAATTCCGAACAGGAACTTGGTTTCCAGCGGCGAAAAATCCGCCTCCACGAAGTGCTCGTCGAAGCACTCAATCTCAAGTTCGCTGCCGGTGCCGATCCCGAGGCTGCTCGTGCCGCCTACAAAGATGCAATCACCGCCGCCGTTAATCGCTACGCCGCTGAACTCTCTGCCCCCGACCGCGACCGCATGGCTCTCGAACTCCTCGACGAAGCCCACGGTCTGGGGCCCCTCGAACCGCTCATGGCCGACGATTCCATCACGGACATTCTCGTTAACAATCCCCATGAAGTGTTCGTCGAGCGTCGCGGCTGCCTCCGCAAAACCCCGGTCCTCTTCGCCGACGGACAACATCTTCTGCGAATCGTCCAGCGACTCACCGCAAAAGTCGGTCGCCGTGTGGACGAAAGCAACCCCATGGTCGACTCCAGACTGCCCGACGGGTCTCGTCTGAACGTCACCATCCCGCCCCTGGCCATCGACGGCGCCACAATTTCCATTCGCCGCTTCCCCCGCTCGCCGCTCACAATCGACGGACTCGTCGCCGGAGGCAGCCTCTCCCGCAAAATGGCAGACTTCCTCCAGGCTGCGGTCGCCGGTCGAGTCAGCATGCTCATCTCCGGAGGCACGGGGACCGGCAAAACGACTCTGCTCAATGCACTCGCTGCCTCCGTTCCGCACGATGAACGCATCGTCACCGTCGAAGACTCCGCCGAACTCCGGCTCTGTCACCCCCATGTTGTCCGCATGGAAAGCCGAGTTGCCAACACCGAAGGTGTTGGCAGCATCACCCTGAGGGATCTCGTGCGCAATGCTCTCCGAATGCGCCCCGACAGACTGCTCGTCGGCGAGGTGCGTGGGGCCGAAGCCATTGACATGCTGCAGGCCATGAATACCGGCCACGAAGGTTCATTTACCACCATTCACGCCAACGACGCCCGCGAAGCACTCACTCGCCTCGAACTCATGATCGCCATGGGCGGCTTCGAACTCCCGCTGCAGGTCATCCGCAATTACGTGGCCTCCGGCATTCGCATGATCGTGCACCTCGCCCGCTGGAAGGGCGGCGCACGTCGTATTGTCCGAATTTCTGAAGTCAATGGTGTACGGGACGGCGATTTCATCCTCAATGATGTGTTTCGCTACCAGTTCCCCGGAAATTCTCCTGCCGGTCTGACCGAAGATTTTGCTCCCACAGGTCACATCCCTGTTTGTCTGCCCCGACTGCAACATGCCGGCTCCGAACTCATCGAAGACGACTTCGCTCCCCGCATCTGAACCGCTCTGCCGCTGAACTCAAAGCTCTTCACATGGAAACCGCCATCCTGATTATCGCTGGACTCGTCTTTACGGCCGCCGCTGCCGGCGCCGTCGTACAGATGCTCCGTGGGTGGTCCGCGTCCGATAATGCGGAACTCCCTATCGATGGTCTGCTCTCTGCCGAACAAATTCAGGAAGGCTACGGTGGTGGTTTAGGACGGTTCCTCAGAGATGCCGAACTCGACTGGACACCAACCGGTATGCTCGCCTGGGGTGCGGCCCTCACCTCAGTCGCCTTCATGGTCGGTTCCGTGGTCCCCATCCCCTTCGGCTGGATGACTTTCCTGCTCATCATTATCGCCACGATCGTCTTAATCGTCCTCATCGTTCGTCGCAATCGTCGTCTCGCCCGCCTCCGCAATCAACTCCCCGACGTCGTATCCCTCATGGCCCGATCCTCCCGCGCAGGACTGGCCATCGAAGAAGCCTTTCTCCTCTGCGAAAAGATGGCCCGCGGAAGACTCCAGACCGAACTCCAGACCTGCCGCAGCCAACTCGAACTCGGGCGCTCCCTCTCCGGCGTCATGGAATCACTCGCCCGCCGCGTACAGCTCCGCGAACTCGGCCTGCTCTCAACACTCCTCTCCGTTCATCGGCAGACCGGCGGTAGTCTCGCAGACGCCCTCGATCGGCTCGCCAGCCTCCTGCGGGACCGGATCGCATTTCGCGGTCAGATGTCTGCCTCCAGCGCCGCTGGTCGACTCTCCGCCATCCTCACAGCACCCGCTGCCACCTTCCTCTTCGCCGCTCTCCTGCTCATCAACCCCGAACATGTCGAAGTCTTCTTCACCACCCCGCTTGGCAGATCCTTCTTCGCCCTCGGTATCGCTCTGAATATTATCGGCGTCGTCTGGATCCTTGGCCTGCTCAAGATCAACCGTTGAGGCTGCTGAGGACTGATTCATGAATTCTGACATCGGCTTTTTTCTCGCAGTGACAGGTCTCGCAGTCATCGTCTGGACCATGGCCGCGGTGCTCCTCAACTGCCGCCGTATTATCCGTGGAGACTGGGCTGAGTCCTCAGTGGCGATCTTCAGCGATCAGTCGCTCCCGGAGTGGATGCAGTGGCTGGCTGGCTCAGTCCCGCAGCTCAATGTTGAGCTGGATCGTATCCGTCGAGACCTGCGTCGCGCTGGTGCCTACACACCGGATGCCTTCGAACGACTGATGGCACTCCGCAACAGCCTCGTCTGGTGCTGCCTCTTTGCCATCCCGTTGTTGCTTGTCATCTTCGGCACCTCCACAAACGCCCTCCGCGGCTGCATCGGTGGCGGAATCCTCGCTGCCATCGTGTTCTACGCTATCCCCGGCCTGTTCCTCAATGCCCGCGGACGTGTTCGCGCCTCCGAAGTCATCAGTTCCGTCCCGGAAGTGCTGGACATCATCTCCATGTGCCTTTCCGGCGGTCTCACACTCGAACAATCGCTCCCGCGAATCACCGAATACAGTCCCTATGTCAGCGGCAGCCTCACAAAAGAACTCCAACTGGTCGTTCGCCAGGCCCAGACTTCCTCTGCGGGTCAGGCATTTGATCAGCTTGCCGAACGTATCGATGAGCCCGAACTGCGGTCACTGGCAGCCACCGTGCTCCACACCGAACGACTCGGGACCGACATGCGTCGAGCTATCGACGCGCTCAGTCAGTCAATCCGCACAACCCTCAAACATGAAGCCGAAGCCCGCGCCAACAGCCTCTCCCTCAAAATGCTGTTCCCGGTGATTTTCTGCATCTGTCCGCCCGTTTTCTTCATCCTCATGGTTCCACCCGTGGTACGCTTAAGAGAACACTTCCAAACCGAATTGATTCCCTCCAATACCCGGGAACTGCTGGAATCCGGCGCCGGACTCTCTGCTGTTCCACCGGAATAAACCTGCCCCTGCCCCCGAACACGGTTCGCGCCTGCAGATCTCTATGCGGCTCATTCTGCCACAACTCGCTCCTTCATCCATCCCCGGTAGCCGCGGAGAACGCAATCGCACGCGCCGCGCAGTCATGTCACTCGAACTGCTCCTCGCTGTGCCCCTGCTCATGCTCTGCATCATGGCCATCGTCCAGTTCGGTCTCGAACTTGCCGGTGCTGTAATCGTGCACCAGAGCGCCGTCGTCGGTGCCGGTCGCTGCTCGACATTCGGGAGACTCATCTGGTCCGATCTGGATGACGATACCGCCACCGCTGTGCAACTCCAACTCACTGCGGCAAACCTCAGTATTGTCGCGGCCGATGACCTTCAAGTCATCATTCAGGAACGCGTCTTCGATGCTGATGTTTCCTACACCGGAACCGAAGGCTCATGGCCTCTCGGGGCCACATTCTCTGCTGTTCCCGCGGCGTCCTCGATACCTGCAGACTCTGTTCGGGTCACCGTGAATGTCAGGCTCACCAAAGTCATTCCCAATCTGCTCGGAGGATTCGGGTTCAGCATCACCGGAAAGTATGTCACCGCATCCGTGATTCGTCCCTACAACGGACCCTGACATCCAGGTTATTTTATGCGCCGACTACCCTCCCACAATTTCACTCGCTTACCCGGCAGGTCCGGAGTAGCAACCCTTTGGTTGCTCATTGTGGCACTCGTGTTCGTCGCCTGTATGCAGTACGTCCTCGAATCCGGCTGGCTGCTCATCTGCCGCAGCCAGGCCCAGGCTGTGGCAGAGTCTGCCGCCCTCGCCGGCGCCCGCTCGTGGGGCATGGCTGCGACTGACAACGCAGCCAATCGAACCACTGCCAAGGCTCGGGCAACCGATTTCGTAGTCAACAGCGCTGTACCAGGACTCACCACGGAGTACGCAAATCTGCTCGCCAGCCTCCAGGCCAGTGACAATGCCGCAGGCACCAATAACAACCTGACCAGCCCAAACAGCTGTCCGGGTTCCAGTGTCACCGCTAATCTCGTGATCCTCGGAGATCTTGACTCCACTACATTGGTCTTCTCCCCCTACGTCACCCCTGCATCCGCGGGCAGGCGTGGCTGCATGGTCCAGTTCCAGCTCACCGCCGTCAGCCCCATTACCAACACGTCCCGCACCGTAAGCGCCCGAGCGACCGCCTACTGGGAC
>CAZLOQ010000025.1:37904-49128 GCA_964561125.1 uncultured Chitinophaga sp.
CGCCTTCGTCACCGTCACATGTCCCTGAAGAGCAATTTCAACCCCATCGCTGATCCCCGCCTGAAGGAATAAAGGAGCCACAAATGATCTCTCAAAACAGGGACTCGGTAAGCCATAGCAGGCAGCGTCAGGGAGTCGTCACTGCCGAATACCTGCTTCTGGTCACACTCATCGGTATCGGCGTCCTCGTCGGCCTTGCCGCCCTGCGGAACGCCATCGTTGCCGAACTGGATGACTGCGCGAAAGCCGTGGGCAAAATCATCCCCTGATTCTGGAACGAGGCCACCGTGAACCATCACGTCCACCGATGCACAGCCAAACCTTCGCAAGCAGCTACCGGCCGTCAGGGAGCACTGATCGTTGAGATGCTTCTGGCGGTGACCATTCTGCTGCTCTGCACGATGGCAGTCGTTCAGTGGACGTTCACAGCAAGCGCCCTTCAGGCAGTCGACTCTGCTGCCGCGGAAGGCGCCCGCACGGCTGCTGGTGTGTTCGCAAACGCAACCGCCCGCAATACGCGAGTGCAGACAGCTGTTCTTGCGGTACTCACACCCCTCGGCTTCCAGTCAACCGGGCTCACCGTCACGGTGGTTGATTCCACAACGTATTTTACGGTCACCGTAAAGATCCCGATCACCTCCTGCCCGATTCCGCAACTTCTCAACTCCTTCGGTTTCACCGCCATCACCGGGAAATCCCTGAACTCCACCGGTGTTGCCTGGGCCTCCTGAGCACGATCCGCTAATTCGGATACTGTGCCTCCGAAACGTTCCCCCCGGATCCACCAGACGTGTTTCTGACGCTCGACCCTGTTGACCGCCCTGTCGGCGTTTGCGGAAAACCCCTGATCGTCGTCTGAATCTCCTTCTCCTGCACGACCTCGTAACCGTCGTCTGTCTGCACATGAATCACCAGATGCCTGGCAATCTGCACGTCCAGCGGCAGTCCGGTTGAACGATCGACGATACAGTGCCCAAGAGTCCGTCCGTCACTGATTCGTACGCGACTGTCGCCCTCTGCGTTGACTGCCTCTCCCGAAGCAATCCGACCTGTAATTTCAATCCTCGCCGTCTCGTGGTCAATATCCGTCAGCATGTATGTTGACTTCAGATACACAGGAACCGGCTGCATCAGCCGACGTTCCCGTGTCCACACATCTCCCGGCAGAACACGGCTCGCGGATTCCTCATCCACGCTGGAATCATACGGCAGCAGTCCAATCGAATCGTCCACGAAGTTTGCCACCCCGTCGTCCCCGAAGCGCTGGCTGAGCTCAACCAGCAGAGTCTGGCGACGTTCCAGCGGAACCTCGGCCACGCAGCGTTCCAGAAACTCCTGGTATCCCACCAGCCCGCGAATCTGGTTGTCGCGTCCGATCCAGAACGCAAAGCCGTTGTTGACCATCCCGGCATAAGGTACGGCATCCCACGGAATGGCACCCGCGTGGCTGGCGGAATCGAATTTCAGCCGTCGCCCGGCCAGATCGTGTTCATAGACCACCCGCGAATACTGCACTCCCAGCAGCACTGCGTCCGCGCGAACCTCTTCCACGGTAAGCGCCATGCTCAAATCCAGCTTTGTCCTCGCCATCGCCGGATGGGTCTCGGACTTCTGCAGCAACGTCTGCTCGACCGTTTTTATGAGCGGAAATCGATCACCCTTCCGCAGCGAAAGCTCCAGTCGCTCGCCTTTAGCCTGCGGCTTCTCGAAGCCGGAGGCCTGCACTACAAACGGATCATTTTCGGACAAACCGGCCGCCCGCACACCTCCCCGGTTGCGTCGCTGGGAACGCCCGGATTGCTCATCGCCCGTTTCCGTCTCCATTTCAGCACTGGCACTGGACGGGTTCGCAGCAGCCTCCGGCGTCAGGAATTCATCAAGCAGATCGTCATCAGCCGCTGTTGATGCCGGCTCACTGCTGCAGCCTGCACTCCACATGAAACCAAGCAGAAAGAACATCCGCAGCACAGCTGAAAACACTCGACGCAGATTCATTGGCGGTTCCGTCCATGGAACAACTGAACACTCAGTCAACGGCAAGCGCGAACATCACCGGAACAAGCTTGTATCCTACTCGGCCACATCCCACCCACTGCAGATAAAGAACGACCTCCGCTAAAAAAAAAATCCACCAGCCATCCTTTATCCGGCAAATCAGCAAAACCTGCCGGTGTTATTCCGGGCTTCATCAGTCAGAACGCGGCAGCCTCCGGCTGCAATTCGTTCCACGAGCCCGACAAGCCCCCTGAAATCTCAAAGGATCACCCCGAAGTCATTTGCTAATTCCATCCTCGCAGGCCACAATTTAGGGTGGAATGATACATCGTCCTTTATCTGCCCTGGCACATCCATCCGCCCCGAAGGATGCATCATGAACACCGGCGTCTCCGATCAATCCCGTCAGCTCCGTCGCCAACTCCTCGACCACAACGGCCCCGACGTGTGTTCCCGCATGCAACAGTCCGGCCTCGCTGATCCGGTGGGACTCATCATTCAGATGACCGATCCGTTCGGCAAGCAGATCGCCTATGCCATCCTTGAAAATCACGGCATGCAGAAGCCTGAAATTGCCGAACGCATCGCGGCACTTTCACGAAACGCCATTCCCACCTTCAAGGCCGTGATGCCTTTCTCCCGCGCCTGCCAAATGCTCACACTGACCTCCGAAACCGCCCGCGAAAATCTCCGTCGCCCCCGTCCCCCCGGACACTACTGGATCGTCGTCATCGCCGGCCACGGCAACAGCTACGCTCAGGTGCCACTGCAACTCCCCAAACAGCCAGCTCAACCCGAATCCCGTCCCCAACCCTGATCCGGACCAGCAAGACCTTTTCCTGAACGGCAGACACCCCCATGATCCTCCCCCGCCTGCTCACCGGAATCCTCTGCATGCTCCTGCCCGCATCGCTTGCTCTCGCCGAAGACGCCCTGAAACGCGTCCACGTTGCTCCCGAGAGCCCCCCGGCTGCCACAATCGTCGCTGGCCCGCTGCTCTGGACATCACAAATCCTTCCACACCCGGACTCCGGCAACATCCTCGCCTCGCAACTCGACAGCTGCCTGCAGCAACTGCAGACAGTCCTGTCCTCGCACCAATCTTCCAGTCAGCACATTGTCCGTCTTCACCTGTGCTGCAGCTCCGCAGAACACCTCAAAACGGCTCTCAAGCTGCTTGCCACAGCATTCCCTGCAGAACAGGCTCCATGTGTTTCAGCCGTCGTCACTGCTCTTCCCCGGGGTGCACTGGTCGCTCTCGACGCCACCGCACTTCACACCGCAGCGGACCCCGGGCAAGTGCAGGTTCACAACGGGATCGCTCTGCTTCCTCAGGGAACACGGATCTTTATCGCCGGCCAGGCAGAACCGTCCGCAGACCTTGCCGAAGCCACGCTCAAGACCCTGCAAAGCCTGCAACGCACCCTGCACTTCCTCGGTCGATCCGATGCCGACATCGTGCAGCTCAAAGCCTTTGTCCAACCAGTCTCCGCAGCTGAACTCGTGCAGCAGCAGGTCACTCGCTTTTACTCCGGCCGCACAGCTCCTCCACTCGTGCTTGTCGAATGGCAATCCAGCTCCACTGTGCCGATAGAAATTGAACTGGTGGCCTGGGGCGGTCCCGCTGCTGCCAATGCCCCGCCGATCGAATACCTCACGCCCCCCTGGATGACCACATCCCCTGTTTACAGCCGAATCGCCCGCACAACACATCCGTCACTGATTTTCACCGGGGGCCTGCAGCAAATCGTGCCCATTGCCGCTCCTGCCGAAACACCCGAACAAGCCGCCGCAACGGAAGTCACACAAATCTTCAGCCAGGTGACGACATTGCTGCAGGCGACCGACAGCAGCCTTGAACACCTCGCCAAGGCTACCTACTACGTGTCCGGCGAACCCGCCAGTCTCAGCCTCAACAGGCTGCGTCCCCTCTACTACAACCCGGCTCGACCGCCGGCGGCTTCGAAAGCCATGGTTCAGGGTGTCGGGCCCGCCCCGCAAACACTGTCCATGGACATGATCGCCGTCCCCCGCCTGAAACAGCCCTGATATCACTCTCGACGCCCGAATCCACTGTCAGTCACAAGAAAAAGGGTGTTCGCCGTGATCTTCCGCCTGCTGATGATCTTCACCAGCTTCGTCGTCCTGCCCCAAAGCAGCATCTGCGCGGCCGTCAGTCATGATCTACCGCCTGCTGTCAGCCGGTTTCTCCAGCAGCACTGCGCTGCATGTCACAGCGGACAGCAGATCGAAGCAGACTTTACGATTGACACACTGACGTTCAAGCTGGACAGCGCTGAGATGCGGCACCGCTGGATCCATCTCACAGATCGCGTGGCTCAGCATCAGATGCCGCCGGCCGACAGCTCAGTACTCAGCGACGCCGATCGCAATGACTGGCTCAACCTGCTTAACCCCCAGCTCGAATCCGCGGAGCTGCGACATCTTCTGCAGCACGGTCGCGGTCCTGCCAGGCGGCTCACACGCACCGAATTTCAAAATAATCTCCGCCAGCTCCTGCAGCTCCCGCAACTGGACATCCGCGATAAGCTCCCGGCAGAACGCGATGCACATGGCTTCACCAAAGTGTCTGCTTTGCTGGATATTTCCCGCGTGCAACTCGAAGCGTTCCTCGATGCTGCCGAAACGGCCATTCAGCAGGCAGTCGCCGGCCCCCAGCCGCCGCCGGCCGCCACCACACAGCGTTTCACCGGACTCGACCTGTTCCCGGAACTCAGCACCTTCGGCGAGCGCGAAGCCATGTTTTTTGCTCGCAATAACCGCCTTGTGCCCATCGATGCTTCGCTCTTCAGCCGCATGACACCCGATCAGCGGCGCGACCCCACACTTGAACTGGCCCTGTTTCGATCAGCAACATGGCCCTACTATGGTTATCCTCGAGGCTTTCTGGCAAAAGAGACTGGAAGTTACCGCGTCAGGTTTGCGGGCCGGGCTGTGCGGCAGGTGCGCGACTTTCGGCTTGCAGTGGCCCACCAATCGTCGCCACTCAGCTTTCGTGCCCGACAGCCGTCAGGCCCCGATGTGTCCGGGGACGTGCGTGAAACCGGAGGCTGGATGGATCTGCAACCCGACCTGCAGGAATTTGAAACGACAATTCAGCTGCGTGCCGGAGAAACGTTTGAATACAGTCCGCTGGGCCTGCCTGTGCCGTTCATTCGCACCGATGGCGGCTTCTTCTATGACTATCCACCAATGCCCCCCGAAGGTCATCGCGGCGTGGCAATTCGCTGGCTGGAAGTCACCGGACCGCTCCGTGAACCCGACTGGCCGCCCGCCTCCCATCGCGTCCTGTTCGACGACGTCCCGCCCGATCAGGCGACCCCTGCAGATGCTGAACGGCTCTTTCACCGCTTCGCTGCCTCTGCCACCCTGCGCCCACTCAGCGACCATTCGCTCACCCCGTTTCTTCATCTGATCCGGACAAGAATCGAAACCGGCACGCCCGTCAGCACTGCCCTGCTTGCCGCCTGCCAGGCATTCCTGTGTTCTCCGCACTGTCTTTATCTCACCGAACCCCGCCCCGGCTCACCCGACTATCAGTTTGCCATCGCCAACCGCCTGTCACATTTTCTCTGGAATCAGCGGCCCGACCAGACCACGATCAGTCTCGCCGCAACCGGACGACTAAGTACCCCGCAGGTTCTGCGAACAGAAACCAATCGCCTCCTCGCCGATCCGAAGTTCAGCAACTTTATTCAGGCGTTCGCCGATGAATGGCTCGACCTGCGGAAGCTCAGACGCGATCTCCCCGACGAACGACTCTACCCCGAATACCGCCGCGATGATTACCTCGTCGATTCCATGGAACAGGAAACTCGATTGTTCCTTGCCACCATGTTCACAGAAAATCTTCCGATCACCACAACCATCGACGCCGACTTCACCTTCGTCAACGATCGCCTTGCACAGCACTATGACCTGCCCCGTGTCTCCGGCTCCACACTCCAGCGCATAACGCTGCCCACCGAAAGTCCCTTTGGCGGACTCCTGACGCAGGCCGCGATCCTCAAGCATACAGCCAACGGTACCAGCACCTCGCCTGTTCTTCGCGGAGCGTGGGTCATGGAGAAGCTCTTCGGACAGCACCCCGGAGCTCCGCCGAAGAACGTCCCGGCCGTAGAACCCGACATCCGCGGCGCCCAGAACATCCGCCAACCCCTCCAGCAGCACACTCAGTCCGCAACCTGTTCCCGCTGCCATGAAAAGTTCGATCACGTGGGCTTCGCGCTCGAAAATTTCGACGTCATGGGTGCCTGGCGAGATCACTATCGGGGACTCGAACGCGGCGAGAAAGTCACCGGCATCGATCCGGCCGGACATCCTTACACCTATTTTGTCGGCCCCGAGGTGGACGCAGCCGGAGTTCTTCCGTCGGGCGAAGCCTTCCAAGATATTCATCAACTGAAGCAACTCCTCGTCGCTCAGCCCAGGCAGCTCGCACGCAACCTGCTGCAGCAACTGACTCTCTACGCCACCGGAACGCCCATCGGCCTCGCGGATCGAAGTGAACTCGAAGCAATGCTCGACGCAGCCGCTCCCACAGGTTTTCAAGCCGGTGATCTGCTCCACGCAGTGATTCAAAGCCGACTGTTTCTGGGACGCAGCAGATAAACCCGGCCCAACAGGAACCCAACCCATGCGCAACATCCTTCCACGTCGCCTCTGGCGTTTCCCTGCCAATCGTCGACGCGTGCTCCAGGGGCTGGGCGTCACTCTGACCCTGCCCGTGCTCGACTGTCATCGCATTGCCGCCGCCAGCCGCGTTCCCTCACAGCCACGACGGATGCTGCTGATCTCCAATAACCTCTCCGTGCTTCCGGGGAACTTCTTTCCAACCGGCACTGGCGCGGATTACACCCCCTCGCTGTACCTTCGCGAACTTGCCGAATTCCGCAGCCAGTTCACCGTTTTCAGTGGACTTTCACACCCAGCTGTGACAGGCGGACACAGCACTGAAAACTGCTTTCTGACAGCCGCCCGCGACCCCACGCGCAGCGGCTTTCGCAACAGCATCTCGCTCGATCAGTTCGCCGCGGAATCACTCGGCCGACAAACTCGATTTCCCACACTCAATCTGGGCGTCAATATCGACAAAGCCAATCGCAGCCTCGCATGGACTCGCGATGGCGTACTGCTCCCGGCCGCAGACAGCCCCGCAAGACTCTTTCAACGCATGTTCCTGCAGCGCGATTCGCAACAGCTGGCGTCCCGGCTCAAAAGCCTCGAAGAACGTGCCAGCATTCTGGATGTGCTTCGCGACGACGTCCGACGCTTTCAGAACGGTCTGGGAACCGTCGATCGCTCCCGCCTCGATCAATACCTCACATCTGTCCGCGATCTCGAACACAGCCTCGCGACAAACGGTGAATGGGAACAAAAGCCAAAACCATCCCCCTCTTCGCAACCACCCACGGATATCCCGGATCCCGCCCGATTCTTTGCCAGAATTCGCCTGATGCTCGATATGGCCCGACTCGCCTTCGACTCTGACTCCACACGGATCGTGACACTCATGATCGATGGCTTCGCCACCCCCGCCCTCCAGATTGACGATCAGCACCGCACTCGCGAGGGCTACCACGGTCTCAGCCACCACGGTCAGTCCACGCAGAAGCTGCATGAGCTTGAACAGATTGATCTTCGTCAAATGCAGGAACTCCGACAACTCTTTACCGCCCTCGCTGCCACCCCGACCGGCGACAACCAAAGCCTGTTCGATCACACCATGGTCCTCTTCGGAAGCAATATGGGAGATGCCAACGTGCACAGCTGCACCAACCTCCCCATACTGCTGGCAGGCGGTCAGCTCAGGCACGGACGACACCTGGTCTTCGACGGACTCCGCAACACACCGCTCTGCAATCTCTTCGTCACCATGCTCAGGCACTTTGGCGTCGAACAGGACCAGTTCGCTTCCAGCACCGGCATGATCTCCGAACTGTTCACCACCGGCACCCCGAACTCATTCTGACACCGGCCATCATGCGGGTGCGAAGTGAGCGGAGTGGTGTTGCCACAAGGCTTCGCACCTGAATCACCGCAGCGAAGCCATTCGCGTTCCGCGTTGACTTGCGGCCAAAATGGCGTCAATGGCCAACTGCGAACCGAGGCATTTCAGAATCAGCAAAAGCGGCTTTTCGCGACCAGAGTTCTGCTGGATCAGGAGGTTGGCATCGCGCGATTCTCTCGTGGCTGGCCGGACCTTTTACCTTTGTCGCAGTCATTCCGGACGGTGCTGATCACTGCACCACATCAGACGCCTCACGACGCCCAGCCCGGCTTTGGCTCCGTATGCACCACTCTGGCTGTAGCCACCTGCAGCGCCGTAATCTCATCCAGAATCTGCCGCGTCCGCGACTTGTCAATCGACGCTTCAATCTGCAGTCGATAACACGCGGAACCGCCCGGCGGAAGCACCGGCAGACGTCCTTCCTGCCGCTCAATCGACCTCGGATTCGGAAAGGTGCTTCCCGGTTCCAGGCCCGTGACATAACCATCCTCAGTGGCAGCCGTATTTTTCCAGAGCGTGAACCACGGGAGCGTTGCAGCGTCATAGCGAACGACAAATGCCAGCTGCTCAGTCGGGTCTGCCAGGGCACTCACTGCCCAGCCCGATGAATTGACAGCCGGCTGCGCGAAATACACCTGCTCAGCAAACCCCGTTTCCGGACCAGCATACAGATTCCACATGCTCATGCCCTCAGCCGCCCGCGCGTTGCGTGGAGCCAGTTCGCGCACAGCCGTGTGCAGCACCGATCCTGCACCCAGAAACGGCTCGCCCACGTTGCAGTGATAAAGAATCTCCGTCTCTGCTGCCGCTGCCGAAAGATTGGTCACGGTATCCGTGATTTCAAAGACGCCGGAATCCCGCCGCGTACGCAGCGTGGATTCAAGCCGCAGCCAGCCACCGAACAGACACCCCTCGTCCACCACCCCCGTCACCACCAGCTCGTCCCCCTCAAGTGACGCTGTCACGCGATGCGCCGGCAGATTCGCTATCCGACCATGCAGCGGCAGGAATGGCTCTGCAACCACGTCGCCCGCAGCATTGCGAATACAGTCCTTTGACGGCGCACCATGCCAGCCCAGACCACAGCGAACAATCAGCTCGTTGAATCCGTCCACCCAGCCAATCCCTCCCAGACGCATCGGATCCACAAACGCCGGATGCACAGGTCTTTGCACTGGAGAATTCCACTGCAGCGGTACACCGTCCAGCTCACCCTTCCAAATGCCCATCCCGCGGGTCGGCAGGAGCTGCAGTCGCAGTCGACCATTGTCAACGCTGATCACATCCACACCCTCAGACAATCCGCCATACAGACGACGCATGCTGATGCCCAGACGGCCGTCTGCGGAACGCAGAGGCGCTGTCGTGTTGTGGATACCTTCGTCAACATGAATCAGATCAGTCCCCAAAATACACCTCACTTCACCGGTCGAATGTGTGCAAAACGTCTGGCGAACGCGTCGGCCTGCTGACGCGTGGTCACCCACAGAAACAGCCGCCCGGCCTCGTCAGCCCGGACGTCAAAACCCAGCTCAAACTTCTCTCCCACAGTCCGCAGCATCGCAAACGGCGACAACTTGCCGCTGCGGGACCAGGTGAGTTCATCCAGCGATCGCCCCGCCGTCCGCAATGCCAGCGCTGAACTGTATGCGGGAATCTCCAGCTTCCCGGAAACCGCTTCCACCAGACTCGCCAGATCCGCGTCCTCGATGCTGAACGGAATCGACTTCAGCCAGGCGGGAAGCACCTCCGGCATCGGCTCGAGAGTCTTCCAGCCGACCGGCCAGAGATTATCCGCCTCTCCTCCCGCACGGATCTCCGCCACGTACTTCCCCTGCTTCGTCAGCACCGGGCGAAAACCCATGCCGTACTGCGACAACGCAATCGCGAGCGCCGTGCCGCGACTGACCCCCGAAAGCTCAAGCTCCTCCGGAGCACCCTCAGGCCTCGGCTGCAGCGATGACTGCAGCACCTCATCCGCAAAGACTATCGATAACTCCATCGGCAGTCGCAGCTGCCTCACGGTCTCGGCCGGACTGCCCAGCTCCACCGACTCCTCAACCGTCTCCAGCAACAGCCGTGAAAAGGCCAGAAACTGCTCGTCACTCAAACCCCATCGCGGATTGCCGGCAGCAGGACCGCCGGAACCATGCTTCCGCAGATCCTGAAGAAACTGATCCAGAACCGGCCCATCACTCAGTGTGAATCGTCGCCCGCCCAGCTCGATGCTGCCGTCAGCCTGCAAACCGCCCACCGCCAGCAGGCGCAGGCGACCGTTTGCACTTTCTTCCTCCAGTCGCTGCTTTTCGCCCACCGCAGGAACACGAAACCGCGGCGAATACCCCAGCTCCTGCAGCAGTCGGCCCCATTCCTGAGCGCGAATACGGTCGCGGGCCTGGGGCTGAATGAGCACTTCCAGAGCCAGCACTCGATCCGGTGTCGCACGGCCGGGTGAGGATGAAATTCCGGTTCCCGGAGTCTGCGATAAAGCTGAATTTGCCGCGGCAGTCAGCAAAATCCCCGCGATCACAAGAAAACGGCGGAATTCGCATGTCTGAACTGTCATCTGGGAATCCCGGAAAGGTACCGACCGAACGCTGTCTGCGAATCAAACCAGGAACCGTCGTTGGCTGCAAGACCAATGCACAGAGTCTGCACTCCAGAGCCGGCGTCCTTCAGCAGGCGGCCTATGCGCAGTCCCGCCTGCTTAGGCCTTGCTTTGCTCTGTCCCGGTTCTCTCGAGCGCTGAGGCACCGTATTTGCGCTATCGCAGGCAAATCTCATTCCCCTCCTGCCAAAGGAGGGATTGGATTCGAGGCAATGCGTCAAAACCGAAGCAGCGGGCGAGTGTTTAAAACAGTTTAGGTAAGAGGAGTGACGTCTCCGGGGCAAGGCAACTTCCGGCCACGGTGTTCGGTCGGATTTGCCGCAGCTTGTCAACCAGGAGGAGCTGGGGACGCGAGGCAAGTCTGCACATCAGGCAGCGACACTCGTGCTCTTCATCCTGCAAGACTCGGAGACGATTTTTCACTGAGTGGCGTCGTTCAGCAGCTCCTGAAGCACCATCGCGAACTACTCCCGGTGAACCGTCGCGTCAAGGAACACACATCACCGGCGCCCGAACGATGGGTCGGCCGAATTAGCTGGACAGCGCCATGTTGGGCCAGCAGCTCCGTCTTCACGGCACATTTTGACGCA
>CAZLOQ010000026.1:0-17698 GCA_964561125.1 uncultured Chitinophaga sp.
GAAGCTCACCGAAGGCGAACTGCTGGACGACGACACCGCGGACGACATCATCGCAAATGCTGTGACGGTTACCCTCGAAGACGCCAACGACTCCGGTGATGACGCCGGCACTCTGGCAAGCCCTGTCAATACATCCGTCAATGATCTGACGGTCTTCACCAGTGCCGGGAGCCTTCACGGGCACCAGTTCCTCCGCGAAGCCGGCGGCCTTGTCCGCCTTGAACTCAACGCGGCCACCGCCGACATTGATCTGAAGCTCACCGAAGGTCAACTGCAGGACGACGACGGCAGTGACGACATCATCGCCAATGCGGTGATCGTCACCCTTGAAGACACCAACGACTCCGGTGATGACGCCGGTACACTGGACAACCCCATCAATACTTCCGTCAATGATCTGACGATCTTCACCAGTGCCGGGAGCCTTCACGGACAGCAGTTCCTTCGCGAAGCTGACGGCCTTGTGCGCCTTGAACTCAATGCGGCCACGGCAAACATCGATCTCAGGCTCACAGAAGGCGAGCTGCAGGACGACGACGGCAGTGACGACATCATCGCCAATGCGGTGATCGTGTCCCTTGAAGACGCCAACGACTCCGGTGATGATGCCGGTACACTGGACAACCCCATCAATACGTCTGTAACTGATCTGACGGTCTTCACCAGCGCCGGCGGCGTATTTGGCAACCAGTTTCTGCGGGAGGCGGACGGCCTGATTCAGATCAATCTCGACAGCAACGCCGCGCTGATCAATCTGAAGCTGACCGAAGGAACACTTCTGGATACCGATACGGCAGACGATTTGATTGCCACGACTGCTGTGATCACGCTCGAAGACGCGAACGACAGCGGCGACGATGTGGGTACGCTGCTGAACCCCGTTCACACGTCCGTGTGTGATCTGACAGTCTTCACCAGCGCCGGCAGCGTGTTCGGCAATCAGTTCCTGCGGGAAGCCAACGGCCTGATTCAGATCAACCTCGACAGCAACGCCGCCCTGATCGACCTGAAGCTGACCGAAGGCGCGCTTCAGGATTCCGATGCGGCAAATGATATCATCGCAGCCGCCACAGTAATCACGCTGGAAGACGCCAACGACACTGGCGACGACGTGGGAACACTGGTGAATCTCATTCACACGTCCGTGGAGGAGCTGACTATTTTCACCGGTTCAGGAAATATCAGCGGCAGTCAGTTTGTGCGGGAAGCAGGCGGACTGTCCTCACTCAACATGCACGCTGGTGGGGGTACTGTCGGGCTGGTACTGACCGAGGGCGCGCTGCTGGACGCCGATGGGGCTGTTGACGTCATTGCAGACCGGCTTGTAATACTGCTTGAAGATACCAACGACTCCGGGGATGATGTCGGTGCAATCAGTAACTTTCTGCTTGTTCAGGTGAATGAGCTGACCGTGGACACTGCAGGCGGCATCGTTCATGGGAATCAATACATCACTGAATCGGGCAGCCTGAGCGCTCTGAATCTGAATGCAGGCACCGGTGATATTACTCTGATTGCCCGCGGAAGCGTCCTTGATGCGGACGATGAGATTGACATTTGTGCCCACACAGCGAGGCTGACGTTCACGCAGTTCATCGGCAATGGGAAACCTGTTCAGACGCGTGTCGATGTGCTGGAGATCTCGGCCCCTGGTGGCGGCAGTGTCTTCATCATCGAAGAAGATGCCCTGCAGCTGTCCGGGGTTTCGATTCCTGACGGGTCACTTTTTGTTCAGACTGGCGGCACTTTGACAATCAATGGTGCCGGTATTGAGATCTTTGGCGGGTCAGTGCAACTGACCACAACCGGCATACGAAGTGACATTCTGGTTCAGGCGAACATACGGGCAACGGAAAACATTCTGCTCACGTCCGGACAGCACCTGATCATCGGCACGGACAACAACGGTGTGGAGATCAGAGCGGTCGGTGTCGCCAGTGAGATTCTGGGAGTCCGTACCGAGAACACTGAGCAGTACCTGCGTATGAACTCCCTCGACGGCCTTTCCCTCGGGCAACTGGTTGAAGTACCGAAATCGACCAGCCTGCAGGCTCCCTCTGATGCTGCCGATACTTTTCGGATCACAGCGATCAACCTGCAAACCGGGGAAATCGTACTGGATGGCCGCATCACTGGATTCTCGGGGTCTCCAGTGGCCCTCTACCCACTGCAGCCCCAGACAATCGAACTGCTGGCCACAGGCAACATCACCGTATTCAATAACTCCCTGCTGAGTACCGATGACCTGCCGTTCAGCAGCTACCCCCAGCCGTCTTCACAGGTTCAGGATCGCATTACAATTGTCGCTGATCGATTCAACCAGGCCACACCCCTCGATTCAGCAGCCGTGCGGGATGGGCGCAGAAGTCCCGCTGATTTGCGTGATCCTCAGAGCGGACTGCAGCAGGGACTCGTGGAGTTCGGTGATCGAGTCGAGCTCCGCACTGATGCCGGTGTTGCACACATCTTCACTCCTCGACCAATGATCCCTGAATCCGGCAGCGGCACCGCCTTCTTTGAAGATCCCAGCGACCCGATTCCGGCAGTCCTTGAGCCAGGGAAATCGAATGACTATTTCGCGGTGTTCAATCTCAGTATCGGCAACCCGGGCGAAGCAGGGCTCAGACTGGATATCGACTGGCGAGATCCCGATACCGGAATGGCAGATGTGCCGGGTGAACGCATCCAGGCGCTGTACTTCGACGCCGGTACCCACGAGATCAGCCATCGGTACTCGGTCGAAGATTTCTCAAGGTACTTCCGCGAGGCACGGCTGCGGGATCTGATTATCGACTTCTCCGTCTCACACCACGAATCCATTCAGGTGCTGGGGGACGCGGTTATTCAGCAGAACTTTGCCAATGTGCTCATCCAGCGCCCCGATCCGCAGAACAACGGCGGACTGCTGGCCGGTGATCAGATTTCCTCCACTGATCGAATCGCGTCCGGTCGCTTCAACACAACCGACCGAACCACCACCGATATCGAACGCAGTCTGCGCTGGCTGGCAAGTGAGGAGGAATCCAATGCCGACTTCCACTTTGACGGTGGCCTGCTGCTCGTCCGAATCCCCTCGATGCCCTTCGCGCCAATCGATATACCGCGACCGGAATTCACCCCACTTCCGGTTCCTCAGGAAGTCCCTGTTCTGCTGCCGACAAATCCCGTGATGATTGAAGCCGTCGAGGTTCAGGAAGCTGCACCCGAGTCGTCCTACGAACCGACCGAAGGTGAATTCATCCTGCGGCAGACCGGCTGGCCAGGGACGGACGAACTTGAAGTCATGGCGCCAGAGGAATTCAATGATCCGCAGACCAGCAAAATCAATGCACTGTCGCACCCCAATCCCGAGCAGCTGCTGAATCCGGAAGAACTCCGCAACTGGCTCCGGCAGTCTCGTCCGCTCCGGGATGGCAGCGACTATGAACTGCTTATCCGCACCACAAAAAGACTTCCCGGCGGAGCGACCGTTGTTCTTGAACGGCTGCTGCTGCGGTTCGATGTCCGGGAAGGCCAGCCATTCCCGGCCGCTGATGAGCCATTGCCTGCTCCTCTGCCTCAGCCGGAACTCATTGAAATCCCGGATACAGAGGACGACCGGCCCGCACCTGCTCCAGGACAGGTGCAACAGCAGCCAGCGGACGAGAGTCACCAGGTACGCATACTGCCCGCCTCCATTCCAGCCACTCGTCCGGAAACAGCCGAAAGCACGAACGCTGAAGATGCTGCACTGCCTTCAGAGAAGGTCATGCCGATTCGTCCGGCTGCCATCGCTCTGCCAGGTGCTGCAGCCATGATCGTCAGCCGCGCACTGCAGACCAGTGCGGGCCAGAGACTGCCATCTGCGGCTGATCTGCGAGCCACCGTGTCACGGACTCTGCGGATGCAGAACAAAACCAACTCAGAAATCCCGGACGTCAGGCACTGACGCCCCGCACAAATCTCAGGAAACAGATAACCACTGGAACTCGGCCCACCGGCGAATCAGCGAACGCGGAGTAGTGTGATGAATCGGCCAAATCAACCCGAAGATGACTTCGATCCGGAAAAGACTGTTCCAGGTCCTCCCCTGAAGCGTCCACAAACGCCGTTGGAACACTCTGACCACGATGACCTGTCAGCCACCATCATCGGTCCTGAACATGCTGTCACAGCCGGTGATATGGACTTCGCGGCTGATCCGCACTCGACACGCCCCCAGACCGATTCCAGCCTCCTGTCCACGGCAGTGCCGACAACGCCCGCAGACTCAGCGCCCGACGTGGACGCCACAATCGTCGGTGCAGTCGACGACAGAGACGTCACCGACTCGAAGGAACCTGACGCCGAAGATGCTGCCGGAACACAACCCGGACTTCCGGACCCTGAGACACTCAGCGCAACCATCGTTCCGCCTGCGCCCGGGGAACCGGATCCAGCCGACATCAATTCCACACAGGCATGGTCGCCGGAACTTTCCGCCACACAAAGCCCGGAAGATCCCGACAAACTCCTCCTCGATCAGAACGACGACGGCTCGACCGGAACAGTGCCGGGAAGGATGTCAGCTCCAGCGGCCGGACCTGCCACGTCCGCAGGATCGGAATCTCCCGCCGCACATGGATCCTCACCCGGCAGATCCTCGCAGCCGGCAGGTTCCGGCAGCCGATCCTCACCAAAATTCGGGTCTGCATCCGCAGCCGGTCGCGGCCTCGGCAAATCCTCGTGGAACCTCAGGATTCACTCCCATCTGGTCAATGGCGAAATCTCCGGCATCGTCAATTCGTCGTCCGCGGACACCCCCGGTGTCAGCGGACTCGCATCCGCGATGTTCAGGAATGGTGAGGCACCAGTATATGAAGTGCTGGGAAAACTCGGAAATGGGGCCATGGGCAACGTTTATCGCGCCCTGCAAACCTCACTCAACCGCGAACTTGCCATCAAAACCCTTCGCGGAGATGTTCAGAATCCACGGCTGTCACAGGAAATGTTTGTTTCCGAAGCAGTGATCACCGCCAATCTGGTACACCCCAATATCGTCCCCATTCATGACCTCGGCCGAAACTCTGAAGGCAAGCTCTTCTACTCAATGAAGCAGATTCAGGGCCGCGAGTGGCGAAAGGCCATGAAAACGCTGAGTCTCGAAGAAAACCTCGATATCCTCCTCAAGGTCTGTGATGCTGTCGCCTTTGCTCACTCTCGCGGAGTCATTAACCGCGACCTGAAACCGGAAAATGTAGTCATCGGCAGCTACGGCGAAGTTGTCGTCCTCGACTGGGGACTGGCCGTCACGCTCCCCGAATTTCCTCAGCGTGAGAGCGTGCTCACGGAAGTCCGGGGTGGAGCAGGTTCGCCGGCCTATATGGCCCCCGAACTGCTCGATACGGATGCATCCGGAGTCTGCCGTCAGTCCGACATCTATCTGCTGGGTGGCATGCTCTATGAGATTCTTGAGGGCCATCCCCCGCACCTGCTGAACTCCATTCGCAAACTGGACACTCCCCGAAAACAAATGCAGGCAGTGCTCACCGCCGTCGCAGAAAATCAGATCGAGGAAGACACAAAAAACCGCGGCGAACTCATGCAGATCGCCCGCAGGGCTATGGCCACAAAGCCGGCCGAGCGCTACGAATCCGTGGAACTGCTGCAGGATGCCATTCGCGAATACCGCATCACCGGTCGCGCTGAAGAACTGCTGGCCAAAGCCCGCGCAGAAAAAACAACCAACTACGACTTCTATCAGCAGTCTGTCGCACTCTTCACAGATGCCCTCAGCAAATGGCCCGAAAACGAACGCGCAACCCTTGGTGACCTCGAAGCCCGCGAAGCCTTCGCTGAACTGGCACGCACAAAAGGTGACTTCGACCTCGGTCTCGAAGTGCTCGTCAACACCACAGAACCCCGGCTTGTCAAACTTGCCGCCACGCTGAAACGGGAAAAAACTGTTCGGAAAGTCGTTCGAACGACCTGGACCGTACTCTTCGCCGCCACTGCGCTGCTGCTTGTCTTCTCAGTCAATATGCTGATCAGAAACGGCATTTTGAAGGGAGAGAACGACAAACTTGTAATCAATATTCGCAGAAATCAGGACATTGCCGCCAGGGCCGCGGTGGATGCAGATGCGGCCAGGACGTCGGCGAATGCTGCCAGAGAAGCCCAAATGCAGGCTGATGAGGCGGCGAGGATTGCAAGAAACACTGCAATCCAGGCCGAAAAGAACCGCGTTGAAGCTGAAAGGACAGCCCGTGATGCCATCGACAAAGCCAGCATCGCCGAACAACAGGCCACAGCCGCACGCATCAAGGCTGAGACCGACGTGAAGAACGCCAGGATGGCAGTTGCCGCTGCTGAAATGCAGAAAGTCATGGCTCAGGAACAGACAGTCACTGCACTCAAAAAGACTGCCGAGGCCGAGGAAAAGCAGCGTGTTACAGAGAATAACTCGAATCGCCGCGAAGCCATCGACGAAATCCGCACCCTTGTCAGCAGCATCGAATCCGGCTATGAGCTCCGTGACTACGCAAAAGTCGTCTCTGCAGGCCGTGAAGCCATCGAAAAAATCCGTGGACTGATTCCTAACCCGCTGTTCCTCGAAGACCTCCAGTGGCTCCGACAACAGGAAAAATCGCTTCAGGATAAACTTGACAGAGCTGCCCGTGTTCAGGGAACCGGACAAGCCGCCTTCCCCGGAAACAGCCGTCCAGTCCTTTCCGCCGTCAGCCCGGATGGTCGCACACTCGCTTCCATCTTCAATCCGGAAAACATCGATGGACAACGCCACATCCAGTTCCACAACATCACTGACGATGTACAGCCACTCAGTGATACTCTCACCAGCCGACTCGAATTTCCCGTCACCGAAACTCGCAGTCTGCTGATTTCAGCATCCGGTAATGCTGTCTGCCTCACCGGACCAGCCACACCTTTCCTCTGGGTCCGCCGGAACAATCAGAGCTGGCAGCAACTGCCGCTGGAGATCGAACATCCGCCGGCAATCGAACCCGTTCGCATGCTTCATGCCCACTTCTCACCCAACGAACAACGCCTCTACCTTATCGGCGATGACCGCCCCGCGACCCTGCAGATCTTTGATCTCACAGCAAATGCACCCCGCCCGCTGCTCGCAGTCGGTACCACTCTGTTCCTGCGTGAAAATGCAAATTATCGCTGCAGTAACTCAGTGCTGCTCCCCGACGAATCCGCACTCCTCGTCTGCTCCCGAAGCGGACGAGATCATCAGCTGCGGGCTTTCACTCTGCTGTGGAATAACGGCACTCCACTGCTTGCCGCACAGGGACCGGGACGCAAAGTGCCTGCCCTCACTGGTCTCAATTCCACCTTCAACGACACGCTGCTCCCCGGCGATGCCGCCATTCGTCTCGTCCAGATCGCACCCGATGGACAACGCCTGCTTGTCGGCCTCGAACGCCCCGGGCAGAATCTGCTGCTGCTGCTTGATCGCAGGTCACAGTCAGCTGACTTCACCGCACTACAGACCTTTCCCTTTCATTCGCCCGATTCACCCGAGTCGGCTGCTCACTGCCAGTTGCTTTCAGCCGCTACCGAAAAGCTCCCGGTCGCTGTGCGTTTTTCTCCCGATGGAACCCTCATTGCCGCAATTCTGAAGATCAGTCGCAGCAACCTCCAGTTCTGGAAACAACAGCCCGATGGTCGCTTCACTGCCCTCAAATCTTCGGCCGATAACTCCCCCGAATCCTTCTTTGAAACCATCGAACGAAATGATGGCAGCACCGCAACGCTGCTCCCGGGACATGCAGCCACCGTGCTGGATCTGGCATTTTCCGCACAGGATGGCTCACAGCTGCTGGCCGTCGACAGCCGCGCTCTCTTCCACTGGAACCTCAACTCCCTCAACAACTACATGCAGGCACTCCGCGAGTTTCTCCGAAGTACAGGCGATGTGATGCAGGAACTGGAGAAACGCACGAAAGCCCCCGCAGCCGCTGCGCCCCAGGCCTCTCTCCGAATCCCCGCTGAGCAGCATCGAAAACAATACTCTGCAGAGCTCGGTCAGCCTGTCCTCACCGTACTCCAGCAGCCACCGGAAACCACCGACACACACACCTCACCCACGCCCGACCAGACCCGCCGTGTCACACGCGGGACCGCCATCTACTCCGCACAGTTCAGCCCTGATGAACGCTGGATCCTCGCTGGCGCCGATGATCTCGCCGCCCATGTGCTCGATGCTGCCAACACCGAACAAAGTCTTTCCATCAGTGATCGCCCCGATGTACTGAGATTTTCTGACGCCGTCACTGATGCCGGTTCACCCGACCGTAATCCCGCAGCCTCCGCCGCAGACAATACCGGCGGAGTGAATTACCTGCTCGAAGGACACAACTCCGGAATCAGTTCACTCCGCTTCATCCCACCAGACGGAAACCTGCTGGTCACGTCAGACAGCCTCGGAGCCATCTCCGTGTGGGACGCCCGCGACGACGCCGATGGTATCGGAAGCGAACGTTCCAGACTGCTGCCATTCTACTCCTCCAGTGAACTCACTGTCTCTGACGACGGGCAATGGCTGCTTGTCGGCGGGGCCACTCGACTTCCAGACAGTACCCCGGAAGCCCTGGGCACCCTCCAATACTCCGGCCTCCTTTATCGTACGGCCGACCTGAATTCCCGCATCGCCCCCCTGCCCATGCTTCAGCTTCTCAATGGGCACCCCACCGCCCCGATTACAGCCACCGCCATCTCCCCCGACGCACAGCAGGCCGTCACAGCAGATCGAAGCGGTCGAATCGTGCTCTGGTCCCTGAGCGACGGAAAACAAATCGCCGCCATCGAGGCCGCACACGACGGCGACCGCATCTCCTCTGTTCATTTTGCCGACCCACTGCAGTTCCTCACCGCAGGTTATGATGGTCGAGTTGTCAGCTGGACCATCACACCCGGACAGACTCTCCTGCCCCGCACCATCTACCGCGGGCAGCAAATCCTCAAAATGGAACCCTCCCCGGATGCTGCCCGAGTCGCACTTCTTGAAGTCGACTTCGTCGATGAAGAGTCTCAGAACAATGAACCCGGTGGAACCTCCTTTCTTGTCTGCCGAATCCTCAGCGTGAACAACAGCGAAGCACCCAGAGAACCAGCGAAGTTCATCGAACTCACTCGCCTCCGGCTTGATGACAATAACGCCGAAGTCCCTCAGAACAGCGGCTGCGCGTGGACGACAAATGGCACACATCTGCTGCTGCTGACTCGTGACGTCCTCTCCATCTGGCGAACTCAGGACTGGAAGCGTCTTCGAAGACTGCGATCCGCAACCACTGCCGACACCGCACAATCATCCGCCGGGATGGCGGGCGCTCTGCCCCTCGCCGGACTTGCCTGTACGTCGGACCCCGACGGCAGTATCCGGATCGCCACCGCCAGCGGCCGCCGCGCCCAGGTCTGGAAACTCCCGGCCGCCGACACCGGAAATGGTCGATTTCTGGCCTCACTCAGTACCCACCACAGCAGACAACTCACTGCTTCGTTCTCTGCCGATCAAAAGTTTGTACTCACGGCCAGCGATGCACTGAGAATCTTTGCCACCGCCTCCGCCTCAGAAACCGGAAAAGCCGGCCGCACCGTGCTCCGTCTCGCCGATGGCGACGCTCACCGCTACCCGCTCACCAGCGCCGCTTTCAGCCCCGTTCCCGGAGATCTTCGCTTTACCAGTGCCGACAGCTCAGGACTCATCCGAATCTGGAACTGGGACGCACACAATCTGCCGCAGTCCACCCCTGTAGCAGGCACTGCCGCCGACGAAGTCGCGTGGCCTGTCTGGGCTCGGCAATTCAATATCATCAGCGCACCCACAAAAGCCACGTGGAACCGGAAAGCCACAATCATCGCCGGGATCTCGCGCGGGAAACCCGGCTGCTGGACGCTCACACAACAGGGGCCGCAGCCAGCCACCCTTCCGCTTCCCGATTCCGCCGAATTTCTCTTCAACGATATTACCTTCTCCGGAACCGACAACGTCCTTGCCGCCGCCGGACTTGCATGGGACCGCAACACCCGCACGCTTCACTTTGCAGCCTGCGTCTGGCGACTGTCACCTGATGGTCCACCGGTTCTCGCCGCCACGCTCCACGATGTCGACTCAGAACCGGAAGCTTCCGGCACCAATCAGGAATGCGGCGGACTCACAGCCATCCGGCTCGACCCCGCTCAGGCCGTCGCCATTACCGGTGCTCAGGATGGACGCGTTCGCACCTGGAGACTTCCGGATCTGCAAACCGCCACGGACGGCGAATTCATCTTTGCCGTCGATATCGAAGATCGCATCAGCTCCGGACGCTCCAGCCGGGTCATCACCCACAGCAGCCGCATCACCTCCATCGATCTCTCTTTCAGCCGCAGACTGCTCACCGCTGACAGCGAAGGACAACTCATCCTCTGGTCACGTGACGTGTACGGCGACTGACAGGCTGCAGCAGCCTTCGGCATGGCCTTTTGGGTTCAAAGTTCTTCAGCAGCTTAACAGCACCCCCCGACCGCAGTCATTCCCTGCGGTCACTCGATTCCCGCATCGTCTTCCAGCCCCTCATTCTCCTCCGCCAGTTGTCGCAGCCAGTCCAGTGCCTCTTCCGGAGTTGATACCCGTCGACCGGGCTGGCGACCTTCGCGATCGCAGCGGGCGAGCAGTTCAAGGGCTTCACTGTCTTCCGCCCGCGCCAGTCGTCGCTTTGCACGAACACCTGCAGTGCCTGCAAAAGCCTTCTGAGCAAGGCCGTGATTTTCGATCAGCCACAGCACACGGTCCGACACCCAGCCGCGGAGCATCGCAAGGCCGGCAGCCACGTGGTCCTGCGGATCTATACCTTTACCGACGTCGTGGAGCAGGGCCGCCAGCAGCAGATCCTCGTCCCACGGACACCGCTCCCGAGCCAGCTCAAACACCTGCAGGCTGTGATACAGCACATCACCTTCCGGATGCGTCTCACGATCCTGACGCACACGGTCCAGCGGCAGCAGGAGCGAGAGAAAGTGCTGGTAACGCTGATCCAGCCGGGAAGCATCCGCCGCTTTTTCCCGCGCGTCCGCGGACATGATCTGGTCAAGCGCCTGACGAATCTCGAAGTCGGTCGGGAGCGCTTCGGAGGGAATACGACTGCGAGTAATTGCGCGGGCGGCCCGCCACCGCGCCTGATTGAAATCAGTCTCCCGACGCTGCGCCATCAGTCGCGCAGCCTCGAATCCAATCTCACGCCGCAGCCGCTCAGCGTCCATCCGGAACTCCTTGTGACCCTAAGTCTGCTCAGGCTGCCAGACCACCTTCGACTTCGTCATCAGATCCTGCATCGCCTTCCGGTCAGGACGGAAGAAACAGATGATAAACCCGATGTACAGAGTCAGGACGGACAGGAAGGAAGCGAAAGCACGTTTGAGCGCCTGATCCCGGGTCAGGGGTCTGTCGTCGTCCCTGAGCACGATAATTCCAATGCTCCATTTCCCCAGAGTCGCTCGGGCTGCCCCGGATTCTCCCAGCACAAAATACATCGCGAACAGAACGAGCGACGCAAGCACTCCTATGCCCTGCCCAAGCTGCCCTGCAATTGACCAGCCGTAAAACCCGAACAGCCAGCCAAACATCGACCCGATGAACATCCCGACACCGGTTAACAGCGTCAGCACGATGGAATCGACCATCCACGCCAGATACCGCGGACCAAATCCAGCCGCCTCCAGATCCGGAAACTCATTGACTATCGACAGGTCCGCACGGAAGTACACACCATACAAACCAATCACTCGCATCATGAACACTGCCGGAAAGGCGATCAGAGAACAGATCAGACCAAAAAACAGAAACGCAGCCGAAAATGTCAGCGGCATCTGATACATCAGAAATCGAAGGTTGCCCTCACCCATGTCCATGACGTTGGCCTTGAGCCATTCCAGGACACCGGCTTCCTGAGCTGTCAGCCAGGCGGCGACCTGAGCATTCATCGCGGCAATCACGCCAAACACGGCTGCCGGAAGCAGGATCACCAGACCGAACATCATGGCAAATACGTAGAGTGATGCGGCGATGGTCTTTGAAAAATCCCGAGCCATCCAGGTCATCAGCCATGCGCGGTAGGAATACTTTTGTGCCATATGCACCACTGCAGCCGGCAGAACCAGAATCGGAAACAGCAGCATCACAGCTGCTGATCCCCCGGCCAGCAGCGGATTGACTAACGCCAGGCCAGCAGGAATCACAAGAAAAGGAAGAATCAGCATGGTGGGCCATGCATAGAAGCGAATCCCCAGAGTCAGATTCGCAAAAAAGTCAAACTGGAATCGCTTGACCCGCTTTTCGCCGGCCATCGTCGTGTTGGCAATCGTTGTAGCCAGCGTCCAGAACCATCCACCAAACCCCAGCTGAAATGCCACCGTCATGAAAATCCAGAAAATCGACGGAGGCTCATACCACGGCTGAACATGCGGTGCCCATAACACCGCCGGCTTCTGGTAAAACGTCCCGTCAAATTCAACCTTTGATCCCTTCTCCTTCGGGACATTGATATACATTCGGTCGCCGCGAATCTCGATGTTTGTCGTGTCCTTCTGCGCCATCTCAAGGAGCGATGCGGCACGACCTGTGACATAGTACCGCAGCGAATAACCACATGTAGCCGCCATCGACAAACACATCGACCAGATCACCGCCGTGCGAATCGCGAACGTCCAGTGCTTCTTAAGGAACTTCCACGCGTTTCCCCAGACCTCCCGATAGAACTCTTCCGGGGGGGGCCCCCGTCGCTCCTTGCGAATCCGCTGCCGCTCGCCAAGCACCCCCGTAGCGATCGTTACACCGCACTTCGGACAGTCAATGTCCTCGTCCTTCACAGGCGCAGCACAGCCCGGACAAATCTTCTTCTTTGTGTCCTCCACCTGCCGCAGATCCAGACCGCCGAAAATGTCATCGACGTCTCCGCTGCCGCTGCCTGCAGACACCGCCGCCGGCCGACGAACCCGTGGCTTCGCCGCACCACCTCCACCGGCTGCCGGCACCGGCACACGGCCTCCACACTGACGACACTTCAGTGCCTTGCCCGCTGCGGCATCCGGAGCATTCAAAATCGCCTGACACCCTGCACACTGCACTCGGATCGGCATCACACGCCTCGTCTTCTTACCATTGCCTCGCGAAGTTAACCCGCACAAACACCTCAAATGTACCGCGATATCCGGTAAAAAACACCTGTCATGCGGCCCCACTGCAAGAAAGCCAGGAGATTTGGGCTGACTGCACCCTTCCTGCAGAGCCGGGATCACCCGAATTTGCCCCGGACAACAGTGATTCACATTGCCGAAATCCGCAGAGTTGCCCTAAACTGTCCAACGAGAGCACCCGGCTGGTCGCCCGGCTGTATGATCTGGCCTGCAGAAAAGCGTATATGTCCCCCACCTCCCATCCCCACTGTCTCCGCCTGCTGGCTCTCAGCCTGCTAATGCTGTGCGCGCCGCTGCTGGATGCCGCAGACTGCTGCTGCCTGCCCTCCCCCCCCGCAACCGCAACCGCAACAGCAGACGGCATTTCAGTCCCCCACTCCTGCTGCAACTCCAAACCCGCGGCCCGGTCACAAGCCGCGTCCTGCTGCCAGACAAAACACGCCGCAGCAAAGCACAGTGTCGACGACTGCAGGATTCCCCCCAGCCGCACCTGCGAATGCTGCCTTTCCAATGCTCCGCCGCTGGTCGCTCAACGCTGCGTACTGCGACCGCCAGCCTCCGACTGGACCGATACAGCCACCATCGCAACCCCTGTCGTCGCTCTGCCCAAAGTCCTCCCCTGCCAACCCGCTGAAGGCACGACAACCTCCGGCAACCGTCGTCAGGCTGTCCTCTGCTGCTGGAGAAACTAACCGCTCCGACAAAGCACCAATTTGCGATCTTTCCTTTTGCTTTGGTTTCCTTTCGGAGTCTCTCCATGAAAAAGTTTGCCGTTCTCTGCGCCCTCTTTGCGCTCGCTCTGCCCGCCCTGTTTGCGTCGATGGGAGCCGTCCCTGTCGCCTCAGCGACGTCCCCCTGCGACTGCTGTAAAGTCTGCCTCTGCGATGCCTGCGAATGCGTCATCGCTGGTTGTGCCTGCGACGAAGGTGGCCCCTGTGCCTGCACTGGCCCCTGCTGCGAAGCCGGTCTGTGCTGCGAAGCTGGTGATTGCTGCGAAGCTGGTGACTGCTGCGAAGCCAACGCCGGCTGCTCGGCTGCCGGAACCTGCAACCGCTGATTGACAGCACAGCACGTCCTCCCAAACCCAGCCCCGCTCCTTCACCAAAGAAGCGGGGCTGGAGTGGTCAGCGAAAAAATCTGTGCAATGAGGCACTGCCGAACCTGCAACACTCGCAAAACTCCGGCTGAACGACAACTCCAGCACGCAGTCGGCCGCTTGACACCAGCCACAATGCTGAGGCAGTATGCCAGGCAGCGAGCACATCACCCGCACAAGAAATCTCTCATCCTCTCCCGTCCGGCCGGCACATCAATGCTGCACCCCTCAACTCTGCCAGCCGAACAGCTGCTCGAACGCTGCCTGCAGCGCCGCACACGCCACAGCGGTCCCGGCGGACAGCACCGCAATAAGGTGGAAACCGCCGTTGAACTGGTGCATCAACCCACCGGTATCACAGCCTTCGCAGCCGAACGCCGCAGCCAGGACGCAAATCGCCAGCAGGCGATCTTCCGGCTGAGATTGCTGCTGGCCCTGCACCTGCGAACCGTGGATTCGCCCGACGTCCAGCCGTCGCCGCTCTGGCAGTCCCGCTGTCGCAATCAGCGAATTGCCTGCAACGATCGCCACGACGACTTCCCCGCAATGCTCGCCGAAGCGATGAATGCCGTCGATGCCAAAGACTATGACGTCCGCCGGGCCGCTGCCGCCCTCGGCTGCTCATTTTCCCAGCTCACCAGATTCCTCGCCCGCACCCCCGAAGCCCTTGAACTGGTCAACTCCAGACGCGCCGCACGCGGACTCCACAGACTTCTGCCATAGGTCGTGCACCAGAGACCCCAAAGCCGAATATATGTCGCCCCTGAAATACCTCCAAATACCACAATGCGGTGCCATGCACCTTGACACGGTTTTTGGGGCTGATAAACTGGTTCTGCCCGTGATGAAAGGGAGCTCGTATGCCACGTGTCAATCGCCGTGAAATCTTTTCCGAAACCGATGTCCAGGTGTTCCACACCATCAGCCGCTGCGTCCGCCGCAATCATCTCTGCGGACGGGATCGCAGGTCGGGACAGGACTATTCTCATCGCCGCGAATGGATCCGCAGTCGTCTGGAAGAACTGGCCGGCATCTTCGCCATTGAAACGCTCGGCTATGCCCTAATGTCCAACCATATGCACCTGGTTCTCCGCACTCGCCCGGACGTCGCGGCCACCTGGTCCGACGACGAAATTGCTCTGCGCTGGTGGGCCCTGTTCCCCAAACGCCGCACGCTCGACGGCCGTCCCGAACAACCCACCACCGAAGAGCTCAATCACATCAAAAGCAGCGCCACTGGTCTGGCCGACAAACGCCGTCGGCTCACCAGCATCTCATGGTTCATGAAGTGCATTTCCGAACCCATCGCCAAGCGGGCCAATCGCGACGATCAGGTCACCGGCCACTTCTGGGAAGCCCGCTACAAAGCTCAGCCGCTGCTCGACGAAACAGCCATCGCCGCCTGTCTCGCCTACGTGGATCTCAATCCCATCCGTGCCGCGGTCGCTCAAACGCCCGAGACCAGTCATTTCACAAGCATCCACGATCGCATTGCCGATCGCCAGTCTGCCGCTGACACCGCTGACACTACCGAAGCTGCTGCCGCAACTCCATCGGCGGTCGTTCAGGCCACGCAAACCGAACACGGCCCTCACGCCGGCTGGCTGTCCCCGATCGCTCTGGAACCAGCCTGTCAGGCTTCCCGCGACTGCCCCACCCCGCGCCGGCTCACCAATCGCGGCTGTCTGTTCATGACTCTCGACCAGTACCTCCAACTGGTCGACTGGACCGGTCGCCAGCTGCGGCTGGACAAACCCGGCCGCATCCCCGAACACCTCGGTGCCATCCTCACACGGCTCGACTGCAGTCTCGAATCCTGGCTGGATCTCGTCAAAAACTTTCGTCGCCGATTTCTCACAGAGGCTGGCCGTCCAGAGACTCTGCTGACTGTCTCACAGCTCCGCAGAAACTGTCGGAGATCAAATCAGCGGTCTTAGGGGTTGCTTGCGGACGTCTCCAGGACTGAAGTGTCGTCGTGATGCGACAGCTTCTTCACAAGGCCAGCGGCTTACTCGCGGGCGCGCACCAGGGCACTCAGCTGGCGGAAGGATGGATGTTCGGCCGTTTCGCACCATTCGAAAGCAATCGCTTCCGCTGTACTCACTGTGACTCCCGCCATCCGCAGGCGATCAACAGCGGCGGATTTGTCTGGCGCATGTCGACTACCACTGGCGTCTGCTGCCAGAATCACGTCCCAGCCCGCAGCGACAAGATCCATGGCCGTCTGCTGGACGCAGATGTGCGTTTCAATCCCTGTCAGCACCAATTGCCGCACGCTGGGCTGCAGCACTCCGGCTGTCTGCAACACCTCGGCTCCGCTGAACCGCAGCTTCTCCAGAACAACAGCGTCATCGGCCGCGCTGCGCAGCGGCTCCGCGGTGGCGCCAAGCCCCCGAGGGTACTGTTCAGTGATCACCACCGGCACCGACAGCAGCCTTGCCGCCTGCAGCAGAAATCGGCACCGGCCTATGATCTGTTCCGAGGCTTCAATCACCGAAAGCAGTCGCTCCTGCATATCAATCACCACAAGGCAGCCGGAAGAGGCGGTAGCCAGACGATTACTTCTGGGACATGACATCCTGGATTCCCTCAAAAACACCTCAAAAAGCAAAACTCCGGAACTCGCAGGCAGGTCTGCAAGTCATGCCCCGCTGCCAGCACTTCAATAGTTCTCCACAGTCCATGTTTCGGTATGGAGTACTTCACCACCGGCAGCTGGAGTCAGCGTGAGTTTCCACTGGAGCACTCCGAACGGCAGATCCTCGCAGAACAATGCATCACACCGCTGAATGCAGCGACCATGGACGGGGTCGTCAAATGCTGCACGGATCGCACCGCGTTGGATCTTCCTTGCCGTTCCAGGAACGCTCCGTGACGGAATCCAGCCCGGCCCACCTGCAATGAAGGGGCGACCGGAGGGAATCCAGCCGAACATCCGCTGTACGGTGGCTGCCACACGATCGGCTGCGGTGGCTGGTGACGGTGACCGCGGATGCCGAGGAACTCCGGCTGTCGGGAGTTCCACCGGTCCCGGTACCTCACTTGAAGGCAGCAACACCACGTCGGCAACCTGCGCCTCAATGATCTCCACCAGAAATCCCTGTCGAGTGCCCGTGCCGTCCGGTGTCTCCTTCGTCCGCAGTGTGACGCGATCACCGCGGCTGCTGACGAAGGTCTCTGCGCCCGGAGGGTCCGGAAAGCGAGGAAACAGGGTTGCACGGGGGGGATTAAACGGTGGTCGTGGGGTCCGATAATTGATCCAGCCGGCGGTTTCCATGCGTTCATACAGCCATGACGGGCGCCACGGACGATGCTGCGACCACTGCACACTGACCACCGAAATAAGCAGCAGCAATCCTGTCGCCCCCCACCGCCACCTGCCCGCGCCCTCAATTGCCGGCACCATAGCCAGCCACCAGAACGGGGATAACCAGAGCATCCAGC
>CAZLOQ010000026.1:17708-29007 GCA_964561125.1 uncultured Chitinophaga sp.
GAGTTGCCACCGTAGTTGTAGTTCTCTGTGCGAGTCAGGTAGAACAGGAGAGTGATGCCCGTCATGAGTCCACCGGCGATAACCAGTTCTCGCAGCGTGTCGCGGGGATTGACAGAAGCGTCCGGAATCGCCCTGCCCGTTTGCTCGTGCCAGATAAAGAAACCACCCGGTATGCACAGAAGCAGCACAGGAGTCAGCGAGAACAGACCATGATGTCCCAGGAGGCAATGAAACAGATAAACAGGAAATGGCTCGGTGTTCGCATCCAGGTCACGCGGGTTTGTCCAATAGCTTGGAATACCGTTGTGTGTGTAGACATACGTATCAGAACCGTATGTGGCATAGAAGGGTTTCAGACTGCCGGTGACGGCCCAGTTGGAAGCGAAGAACACGACCAGTGGAATGGCGGCCGCCGGCAGAAAATGGGTCACCAGGCGTCGTCGGCAGACGCTCAACGCGAGCACAAACGCGGCGACGCTCACCTGAGCTGCCGGGAGCTCGAAACAAGCCGTCATCGCTGCAAAGAATCCCAGTCGCACAAACGCTTGCGAAGAAGCCCGCTGCCGCAGCTCAACTGCAGCCGCAATTGCCAGCATCGCACAGACTGCGGCAGGAGTGTGATTATTCAGCGTGACCATGTAGGGGTTGAGCATCGAGCCGAAACCTGCGGTGGCGACAAGCAGACAACGAACTGCCACGGAGACTTCCAGCTCCCGCAGCGTTCTCGCCAGTGACGCCAGCATCACAGCGAAGGGCAGCACGTTGATGATCAGCAGCAGCAGCCGAGTCACCGCCGCCGTATGCGCAAGCAGGCCCCAGCCCAGTGTCGCTCGCTCAACCGCATACAAACCCGCAGTCAGCAGCGAGAGAAACGGCGGTTTGGACGAATAGAAATGCCACCCCTCGGAATCACTCGACCGGTACCTCACCTTGTCGATCGTGCTCCAGCCTGGCTGCGTGTCAATCTCGTCAATCTGCCACGTGCCACGCTCCACAAGCGACCATACGGTGGCCCACCGCGACCGGTCATTAGCGCTCTGCAATGGTTCAGCCTGCAGAACAGCTGCTGCAAGCAGCCCTGCAGCAGCAAGGATCAGAAACCGCTCCGGCTGCTCCATGGAAGACCTGGATGAGGAGGTGCGAGCAGCAGAAGCGGAAGAGGATGTTTCTGTCATGGGCTGAGTTGTTTCCGGGGAGTCAGCGAAGACATGCGGCGTGAATGAAACAGGAGTGTCCATCAAAACGAGCCGCGCCTCAAGGCAGCAGCGTGAGTGCGCATCCGCCCGTCCGCTGAGCGACCTCGAATGCCTCACAGATTACCCGTTTCAGCTCCTGGGATGTTCCAGCAGTTACCAGTGTCCTTACGGACTGGATTGAGTACTTCCGCGGGGCGCGGTCGATCTCCGTTGCGACGGAAAGAGCAGCTGTGATGGCTCTTCACGGGGGGCGTTCCCGAAGTCCACGGCCACTTTCCCGTCAACGCTCAATTCTCCATGGAGGGTGTAATGAAGTACGTTTCGTGGTCGTGGGCCGGTGTCGTCTTCGCTCTCGGCAGCTCTGCCGCAGCTCGAGAGCCCGTCTACGCGCCGCTGCCCAATGCTGCCGCCGTGTTCCAGGATTCTGAACCAGCCCCGCCACCCGCTCCCCATCCCGGCCACACCCGTAAGGTCGAAACGGAGCCTGTGTATGAAGACGGGCTCTGCCGGCCTTCCCAGTGCCTCCCATGGTGGGCACACACCAGCAATGTGCATGCGGACTGGCTGTTCCTGACGGCTCGGGAACAGGACCTTGACTACGCCACACCCGTCGACGGCACCACCAATACAGCCGTTCCCGTCGGACAAACTGCAATGCTCAGCCCCGGATACCGATCCGGATGGCGGGTCGGCGGTGCCCTCGCCATCGACAACTGTTCCAGCGTATTCTTTGACTGGACGAGTTTTCGCAGCTCCACACGCAGCGAAACACTCCTCGACGGGGGCGCTCCACAGCCCAATTCCTTCCTTCGCTCCGAACTCGTTCACCCTCGCACTCTGAGCGTCGCCACCGACAGCCTGAATGCCTCGGGCGTTTATGACATTGACTTTCAGACGGCCGACGCCGGCTACACCCGGACACTCTCCGGTGACTGGGATGGACGGCTCAACGGAAACCTGGGATTTCGCTATGGCGGACTGTCACAGGATCTCACTGCACACCAGCAGATCCTTGGCGATGTGCTCGTGAACAGCTCGATTGACTTCGACGGTTACGGCCCCCGGGCCGGTCTCGATTACGAACGACTCACACGCAGTGGAATGCTGTTTTACTGCCGCGGTGCCGGGAGTCTGCTCGCCGGACGCTTTGAAGCTGCATGGCAGCAATCGTCGGTGTTCGCCGGGCCACAGGCGGCCGCGGGCATCAATGAAGATCGCCTCGTGCCGCAGCTGGATCTGGAACTTGGGACCGGTTTCCAGACGCGAGGTGGCGGCTTTCGCGCTACCGTAGGTTATCTCTACAGCATCTGGGGCAACGTTGTCACCATGCCGGAATTCATCGACAGTGTTCAGGCAGATGCCCTGCGCGGAACGAGTGATACGCTCGCTTTTGATGGCCTTGCTGTGCGGGCGGAATTTCGCTTCTGACCAGCTTCGTTTCGCCTGAGGCTCGCGGTGCCCGGGGAGGCACACAGACCCTGTTCCTCCCCGAGGCACTTGTTTCGCAGTGTCATTCCGTCCATCGTCACGTCCCGCGCTGGACGCTCACCCCTCAAATTGACCAAATCCCTGCTTCCACAGCGGCCTGCGGCACCTTTCCGGCCGGCGTGAATACTTAGAAGGCGGCCCCCCCGGAATTCATCGACGCCGTCAGCGTCAGCGGCTGAACCTTCCCGAAAATCTCCCGAATTCCACCAGCGATTTCGTTCGCTCTGCGTTGGTCCGATCGATTAGAATCCGGCCTGCTGACCATCTTCAGGGGCAAAGCATGCTGCGATTCCTCACATCCGCCAGCCTGATGGCTGGAGATCCAAACTGGCTGTTGCCGGCGGTCGTTGCGGCCACCGCCGGACTGGCCCTGATTTTCTGGCTCAATCGCCACCGTCTTCGCGGCTCATGGAAAGGGCTCGCCGGACCAGCCTGCAGATCGCTCGCCTGGCTCCTGCTCGCCGCCTGCCTCGCAGATCCCCTCTACAGCAGTCTCCGGCCACGCTCCGGTGCGAATGTGCTGGCCGTCGCGGTTGACGTCAGCCGCAGCCTCGATGTCCGTCCCTCCTCTGCCGCACCCACCCGCGCAGCCGAATTCACAGCACTCCTTACAGCCGGCGAAAGCACTCAGCCACTCGGCTGGCTCAAACGCCTCGAACAGGACTTCCAGCTCCGCCGTTACACCATCTCTGATCGCCTGCAGCAAACCAGCAGCCTTGAAAATCTTCGGTTCGAAGGCTCCGCCTCGGCCCTCCGCTCGGCCCTCAAAAGTCTCCGGCAACGCTACGCCGGTCAGCCTCTCGCAGGCATCCTGCTGTTCACCGACGGCAACGCCACCGATCTGCTCGCAGAACTCAGCGAACTCGATGGTCTGCCACCCGTCTATCCGGTCATACCCTCCACCGAACTCCAGCTGCCCGATGCCTCCATCGGCACCTTTACAGTCAATCAGTCCGCTTTCGATGACGCACCAGTCGCCATCCAGGTCTCCCCTCAAACATTGAATGCCGAATCCGGCAGACTCCGCATGACGCTGCTTTCAGAAGACGGCGTTCCTCTGGAAACACAGACCCGCAATGCCGGCGACCCCGCACCACTCCGCTTTCGGCATCGCCCGGTGGGCAGCGGGACCGTCTTCTATCGTCTGCAGACAGCGCTCGAAAATTCCGACGGCTCAAAGTTCTCCGACGAAGCCACGCTGGTCAACAACTCACAGCTGATCGCCATTCAGCGTCCCTCCACTGCCCGACGCATTCTCTACGTCTCCGGCCGCCCCAACTGGGACTTCAAATTCCTCAGACGAGCCATCGAATCCGACCAGCAGCTGCAGCTGACCGGACTGATCCGCATCGCTCGCCGGGAAGCCAAATTTGATTTTCGTGGCCGGGAAGGCGAATCCTCCAACTCCCTCTTTCGCGGCTTCGATCGCGCCGATCCTGACACCGTCGAAGAATACGACGAACCCGTACTCGTTCGCCTCAATACCCAGTCCGCCGAAGAACTCCGCGGCGGTTTTCCTCAGACAGCCGAAGAACTCTTTCGCTACGATGCCGTGGTCGTCGATGACCTCGAAGCCGACTTCTTCCAGGCTGATCAAATGAAGCTTCTTTACGACTTCGTCAGCCGCCGTGGAGGTGGTCTGCTCATGATGTCCGGCCAGGAATCCTTCGCTCAGGGGGGCTTCGATCGCACGCCCGTCGGCGAACTGCTCCCCATCGACCTCAGCCGCAGCGCCGCCTTCCCCAAAACCGCTGTCCGCCTCGAACTCACTCGCGACGGCTGGCTCCAGCCGTGGGTCCGAATTCACGCCGACGAGCCCGCCGAACAACAGCGACTCGAACGCATGCCCGCCTTCCTCACACTCAATCCACCCGGCTATGTCCGCCCCGGCGCCCAGGTGATGGCCGAAGTCCGCGATGCTGAAGGCAACGTCTGGCCAGCCCTCGTCGTCCAGCGGTTCGGTCGTGGACGCACCGCAGCAGTCTGCATCGGAGACCTCTGGCGCTGGCGACTCAGCGAAGGACTCCGACAACTCCAGTCCAAAACAAACCCCTCCGTCGCCGCACCCGCAAAGGCTGCCCCCGGAACCCCCACGGAAGACCTCAGCGACCATGCCCGCGCCTGCCGACAACTCATGCGCTGGCTCGTCTCTGATGTCCCCCGAAGACTCGAAGTCGGCATCACAGAACTCCCGGAACAGGGCACCGGCGCCGTCCAGCTCACCGCCAGCGTTCGCGGAGCCGATTTCGAGGTCCGCGAAAATGCCGACGTACGCTTCAAAGTCACTGCCCCCGATGGCCGCGAATTTGAACTCACCGCCATCCCCGCGGATACCGACATCGGCGTCTTCCAGGCCGAATTATCGGCCACTCAGGAAGGCGCCTGGCGCGTGACTGCCACCGCATTGCTCGCCGACCGTAACGCCCCCGAAACACTCATTGCACACTCCGGCTGGGCCAGCCAGCCACTCCAGCAGGAACTCCAGTCCGTCCAGGTCCGCCAGCAATGGCTCCACGAACTGGCCGACAAAACTGGCGGCCGGGTTATTTCCCCGGAAGATGTCGAAGATCTTGTCCGCCAGCTCCCCACCGCTGCAGCACCACTGCAGGAAATCCGCTCATGGCCCATCTGGCATTCGTGGTGGGTCTTTATCGTCGCCGTGATGCTGCTTTCCATCGACTGGACCCTGCGACGTCGAACAGGATTGCCATGAACACCCGCTGCACCTCCACATTCCCGCTCGCCCTCCTTCTGCTCACCGCCTCCCTGCAGGCTCAGGACACTCCAGCCCCCGCCAACTTACCGACAGCCGATCGCCCGACAGTGATCGTTGTGGTCGGGGCACCCGGCACCGAAGAATATGGCACCGCTTTTCAGCAGTGGGCCGAACGCTGGCAGAATGCGGCCCACAGCGGTGCCGCAGACTTCATCCGGATCGGTCCCGGCCAGGCAACTCCCGTCGACACACCCGCAGCCACAACAGCCCCCGCGGCCACTTCCGACCGCGAACAGATTTACTCCGCCATTCAAGCCGCCGGCCAGCTCAACTCCTCCCAGCCACTCTGGCTCATCTACATCGGCCACGGCACCTTCGACCAGCAGACAGCCGCACTCAATCTTCGCGGCCCCGACCTCGCCGCTGAAGAACTTGCTGCCCTCCTCAAACCTGTCTCACGCCCTCTCGTGATCGCCATTTGCGCCTCAAGCTCCGCGCCGTTTATCAACGCCCTTTCCGGCCCCGGACGTATCGTGATCAGCGCCACAAAGGACGGCAATCAGGTGCAGTACAGCCGCTTCGGAGACGCCTTTTCACTCGCAGTCGGCGGACTTGACGCAGACGTTGACCGGGACGGGCAGACCTCACTCCTTGAAGCGTGGCTCTTCGCCGCTCGTCGCACCGCTGAGTTCTATTCCACCGCCGGCCGCCTGGCCACTGAACATTCGCTCCTTGACGATAACGGAGACAGTCGCGGAGCCCGCGCCGAGCTGTTTCAGGGACTCAAGCCCGCACAGAACATTCAGTCCGATCAGCCCGTCGACGGAGCCAGCGCCGGAAAGATCTGGCTGGTTCGCAGCCCTGAAGAACGCCTGCTCACCGCTGATCAGCAGCTCACCCGCGATGCCCTCGAAGCCCAACTTGAAGCCCTCCGAGCCCGTCGCAGCGAGCTTGACGAAGGTGATTACCTCCAGCAGCTCGAAGATATCCTCCTGCCCCTCGCAAAACTCTATCGAGAAGCCGAACAGCGTCCCGCCTCGGAACCTCCTGCGCCATGACTCAACATACAAAATCCGTCGGCATCATCGGACTCGGACTGATGGGCACTGCCATCACCGAACGCTTCCTCGATGCCGGCTGGCTCCCGAAAATCTGGAACCGATCCCCCGAGAAAGCTCAGTCGCTCGTCGACCGCGGAGCTGTCTGGAGCGATGATCCGCTCGCAGAATGTACGCACGTCGTCATCAGCCTCTACTCCGGAGACGTCGTCGATGAAGTCCTGCTGCACTTCCGGCACAGCCTCCGTCCCGGGCAAATGCTCATCGACACGACTACCGGTGATCCCGAACAGGCCGTCGCACGCGCTCAACGGCTCCATTGCGACGGAGTCCGGTACGCAGATGCTCCGATCTCAGGATCCAGCGAACAGACTCGCCGCGGAGAAGCTGTGGTGATGGCCGGCTGCCATCCCGACTTCTGGCTGGCCTGCGCGGACATCTGGCCGATCCTCGGCCAACGCGCCTTCCACACAGGAGACTGCGGATCCGCCTCACAAATGAAACTCGTCACCAACCTCGTACTCGGACTCAACCGCGCCGCACTCGCAGAAGGACTCGCCTTCGCTGAAGTTCTTGGCATCAACCCCGCCGCCGCGCTCGAAGTGCTCCGCGGCAGTCCCGCGTATTCCCGGCAAATGGACACCAAAGGCCGCCGTATGGTGGAACAGGACTTCAGTGTCCAGGCACGACTCTCACAACACCTCAAGGATGTCCGCCTGATGCTCCAGGCAGCCAGCGCCAGCAGCCTCCCGCTGCCCCTCACAGAAACTCACTCCCGACTTCTCGAACGCGCAGAACAGCTCGGCTTCGGCGAACACGACAACAGTGCCATCTTCATGGCCGTCCGCCGCTCCCCCAACGCACGGACCACAGCTGTCACAGAGCCGTAATCGCTGCCGGCATTCTCGCTCAAACGGCTTGACAAAACCGCCGGATGCCTGCATCGTGCAGAGTTTCCTGACAAACCCAACTCCACGCGCTCACCCTTGTGCCCCCGGGATCTGCTATGACCGCTGTTGTTCGCCCCCGCATTTCTGAAGACTGGCTGGCTATCTTCATCGGAGGCCTGCTGGTGCTGGGATCCATCGCGGCGGTGCTCTGGAACGGCCAGCAGCCACTCCCCGCTGCGGAACCAGCCGCCGCCAAAGCAGACGGCGAAGGCAAAGCAGGCGAAAAAGCGAAGACTGACAAAAAGCCCTCTGCCTGGTCCAATCCGCTTAAATCTTACCTCGGAGTTCCAGGGAAATGGCAGCAAAGCCCGCTGCAGAGCCTGCAGGCCCCGCAAGCCATTGCCGGGGCACTCTGCATCACACTGCTCATGTTCGGACTGGGCATCGGCATCAGCGGGGGGAGCTTTTGGAAGTTCCTGCCAGGATTCCTGAGTGTATTTCTGTTGGGAACCGTTGCGTACGTCATGGCAGAGCAGGCCGCGATCCGCGATGCCGGCCTTGAATATGCCCTGTGGGCTCTGCTGCTGGGGCTGATCATCAGCAATACCGTCGGTGCTCCGCAAGTCCTGAAACCAGCCATCCGTACCGAACTGTACATCAAGGCGGGACTTGTTCTGCTGGGCAGCGAAGTGCTTTTAAGCCAGCTGCTGGCGCTGGGACTCCCCGGCATCTGCATTTCGTGGATCGTCACCCCGGTCGTGCTCATTACAACATTCTGGTTCGGACAGCGAGTGCTGAAGATCGAGTCCGCATCGCTCAATATGGTCATCTCCGCAGACATGTCGGTATGCGGAGTATCAGCGGCGATTGCCACTGCCGCCGCGTGCCGGGCGAAAAAGGAAGAACTCTCCACAGCCGTGGGAATTTCGCTGGCGTTTACCGTGGTGATGATGTTTGTGATGCCGAACATGATCGGCCTGATGGATCTGGATCCGGTCATTGCAGGAGCCTGGATCGGGGGCACGATCGATTCCACGGGCGCTGTGGGAGTGGCCGGGGCGATGATCGGAGAAACCGCCGGCAAAGTCGCCGTAACCATCAAGATGATTCAGAATATGCTGATCGGCGTCGTCGCATTCGGCGTTGCAGTGTACTGGGTATCCCGAGTGGAACGCAGTGAGGACGTACAGGTAAAGCCCGACGCCATAGAAATCTGGCGACGGTTTCCAAAGTTCATCCTTGGCTTTATCGGAGCATCGCTGCTGATCTCGCTGCTGCATTCACGGCTGCCCCACGGCGATGACTTCTTCAAGGCCGTTGTTGATGGCAGTGCAAAAACTCTGCGAAACTGGTGCTTCTGCCTTGCATTTGTCAGTATCGGTCTGGAAACCGACTTTCGTTCGCTGGCCCACTTCTTCCGTGGCGGCAAAGCAGTGACTCTCTATGTCGCCGGACAGGCCCTGAATCTGCTCCTGAGTCTGGCAATGAGCTGGTTCATGTTTCGGATCGTCTTTCCGGACGCAGCGAAGGTGCTGCTTGAAAACTGAAGTTTCAGCGCGCGGACCACGGCTGCTGGTGCTTTGCCTCGGACTGCTGCTCACCATCTGGCTGGTGGTCCTCCCGTGGATCTCCACTCGGCCCGCCATCCGACAATGGTCGGACTTTCTGGATGCAAATGGAGTGAACCCAAATGCGAAGTTCTTCACAGACCAGCAGGCGGGATTTGTGAGTTCACGGCAGGTGATGCAGCAGATGAGCAAACATCCTGAGACATTCTGGAACATCCGCAGGACCTCGCCGCCTGCGGCCAGTGAATAAATTACCTCCCGCTACCATTCACCATTCGCAATTCACCATTCGCCATTCGCGAGGAACAAAAAAGCGGGGACTGTGACAGCCCCCGCCAGGTGAGTTGTTGACAGCCGTTTTGAGACCAGGTTTAGTTCAGCCAGTGCAGGCTGACGTCACCGAGGTCGCTGAACAGATCATCGAGGGTTTCGGTCTCAGCCGCCACATCGGCAGACTGCCGAGTCTCGACGTTTTTCGCAGTCGTCTGCAGGCTGTCAGGGGACGTTCTGTGGATTGACGTTGATGTCTGGCGACGGAGACTGTGCAGTCGCCCACCGCTGTTCTTCGAGGAGACTGCTGAGATCAGACTACTGTCGAGATTGCCGTGCTCCGAGCGGTTGCTGATGAGCGCCGGCTGGCGACTGGCCACCGGACCATCACTCAGCGCGGTGACCGCAGCCACGGCCGCCGGCTGATACCCGGCCAGTGTGCTTTCAATGGCGACTGGTGGCGGGTCGGCAATTCCCTGAACGTTGCCGTTGCCACTCGCGACCGCCAGCGCGAACGAGCTGGCGAGGGCAGGCGCAGTGGCGGTGCGGCCGTTGGAATACCGATAAATCCGGTCGCTGCTGTTGTCAGAAATCCAGATATCCATGGACCCGTTGGAAGGATCGAGCGTGATACCGGTGGGGCGAGCGTTGGTTGAGTTGATCAGCCAGGATGTGGAGGCTGTGGCGACGCCGGAAGCATTCAACGTATAGCGGAAGACACGGTCTGTGGACGCATCGTTGACCACCCACAGATAATTCACTCCGTTCTGTGTTCCGAATACCAGATCCTTCGGCCCGGCATTGCCCCTGGCAAGTGCGAAGTTCGTTGTGGCCGTCTGCGTGCCCGACAGTCGTGAGGCGGCGTTCGCATAGTAGAACACTCGGTCGGCCCGGGCGTCGACAATCCAGATATGTGTACCGTCAGTGGCAATGCCCTCAACTCTTGCAGTACTGGCAAGCGAACCAGCGGTCCACGACCCCAGCAGCCCGCCGCTGTTGTCATATACGAAGACCCTGCGGGAAGCATCGACAACCCAGAGCCTGTCACCGGCAGTGACGGTCGCGATGCCGCGTGGAGCTGAGTTACTGCTGTTAATGCCGTAGAATTCGATCAGGGTGCCGTCTTCAGCATACTCGAAGGTGCGGTTCACCGCCGCATCATCCACCGCGTAAAATTTTGTGGCTGGCGGCGAGTCGTCGTCAGTGTTGGTCAGAGAGATATCGGCTGGATTGAGACCATCGTAGAGAGCGTCTGCGGAAGCAGCGGCCGCAATAATGGCGGTCCAGGCAATACTGCCGTCGAAAATCGTATCGTCAACGCCGGTCACAGTCACCGTCTGCGGTGTATTCCAGTTAGCTGCTGTGAAAATCAACGACGTCGGGGATACGCTGCCTTCGGTCTCGTCGCTGCTGCTGAGAGCAACTGTCACGTTTGCAGTTGGTTCGGAATTGAGCCTGATTGTGAATGTCACGGATCCCCCAGCTTCCGTGGTGACGGTGCCGGAAGGTTCTGAGACGGTGATACCGGCAGTGTCGTTATCGGTATTGGACAGAGTCACATCAGCAGGGTTGATGCCGTCGTACGCTGGATCTGTCGAGGATGCGGCAGCCAGTACGACGGTCCAGCTGACATTGCCGTCGACAATCGCATCATCCACGCCGGCGGCTGTGACGATTTGTGGCACGTCCCAGTTGGCCGTAGTAAAGGTGAGCACATTTGTGGAGACGCTGCCTTCGGTGCTGTCGCTGGAAGTCACCGCAATGGTCACGTCAGCAGCTGGTTCTGTGTTGAGCTTCACAGTGAACGTAACGGTCCCGCCGGCCTCCGTGGTGGCTGAGCCTGAGGGCGCGGAGACGGTGAATCCCGGGACGTCATTGTCGCTGTTCACCAGCAGCACATCAGCAGCATCAAGACCGTTGTAGAGTGCATCCTGGGACGTGGCTGCCGCAAGGACGACAGTCCACAGGATGTCTCCATCTGTGATGAGATCATCCACACCCGTTGCTGTCACAGTCTGCGGCGTATTCCAGTTGGCTGCTGTGAATACGATCGATGAAGGAGAAACGCTGCCTTCTGTGGAATCGCTGGAACTGAGGGCAATCGTGACGCTGG
>CAZLOQ010000026.1:29107-47678 GCA_964561125.1 uncultured Chitinophaga sp.
CCCGCCGGATTCGCTGGTGAAAGTGCCGGATGGCGCAGAGACAGTGATGCCGGCCATGTCGTCATCGGTGTTGGTCAACGCCACATCGGCGGGATTCAGGCCGTTGTAGGCGGCGTCGCTGGAGGTCGCTGCGGCGGTGAGCACTGTCCAGGCAATGTCGCCGTCGTCGATGGAGTCATTGATGCCCGTGGCCGTGATCGTCTGCGGCGTATTCCAGTTGGCTGCTGTGAATACGATCGATGAGGGAGAAACGCTGCCTTCTGTGGAATCGCTGGAACTGAGGGCAATCGTGACGCTGGCCAGCGGTTCAGATTCCAGCTGCACCGTGAAGGTCACGGCCCCGCCGGATTCGCTGGTGAAAGTGCCGGATGGCGCAGAGACAGTGATGCCGGCCGTGTCGTCATCGGTGTTGGTGAGCGCCACATCGGCGGGGTTCAGACCATTGTAGGCGGCGTCGCTGGAGATCGCTGCTCCCAGTACGACGGTCCATGCGATGTTGCCATCGTCAATCAGATCGTCCAGGCCAGTGGCCGTCACAGTCTGGGGAGTATTCCAGTTGGCCGGGGTGAACGTCAGAGTGGTGGCGGAGACGCTGCCTTCAGTGCTGTCGGACGAGCTGAGTGGGATGGTGACGTTGGCGGCGGGCTGGGTCGTGAGCACGACGGTGAAGGTGGACTGGCCGCCGGCTTCCGTGGTGCTGGCAGAGCTGGGGGCAGAAACCTGAATACCACCAGTCGGGGGTGCTTCGAGGAGGAAGTCGAGAGTGCGCTTGAGGAACACAGCCTGGTTATTGGGGGCAGCAGCGGAACTGCTGAAGGATTCGAAGGGAGCGGTCGAGAAGACGATACCGAAACCACCTGTGGCATAGTCTCCGCGGTAGCTGATTCCGGAGAATGGCGAGCTGGCTCCGGCAACCCCGTGCTGCAGCAGCCCGGAAGCTCCGCTGGCGGGTGTGACGGCATCAACATAGAGCGACGGGAAGTCGGCTGGAGCCGCTGCTGCAAGGCTCATCCCGTCAGTAATCAGGCTTCCGGCAACGCCGGTTTCCGTATGCGCAGCGGTGCTGATATCCTGGGAGAACGATGTGATTTTGAGGTAGTTCTGCAGGAAGGTGGTCGTTACCCCGTTGTAAAGCACATCCTGACCGGAGATGAAAATGCGGCCGCCACCGTCAAGATAGGTGCTGATCGCTGACTGTTCAGCGGAGGAGAGACCAGCCCCGGCGCTGCTGTAGTCGAAACCGGTGTTCCAGATCACGACATCATAGGCAGCAAGGCTGGCGGCGGTGGGCGTTGAGCCTGCTGCTGCAACATTCCAGGTATCGAAGGTGAATGAATTGGCGTTCAGAGCGGCCGTGAAGAATCGTTCGTAAGTCGCTCCCATGTCGTCGTCGACGAAGAGGATCGGGCTGGGGGAGGCCGTCGAAAAGGACAGCACAGAAGACGTCGCAGTGTTGGCTGCAGCATCCGTTGCTGTCACCTGATAATAATACAGAACGCCCGGCGTCAGACCCGCGATGGTCACCGAATGGCTGGTGAGCAGCAATGATCCGGAGACCGATTGAGTCAGCGACTGGGGACTGGTGCCATACCGAACCACTGAGCGAGCTGGCTCGCTGGTGGTGAACGAAATCACAGCCGAGGTCGTAGCGGGGCTTGCCGAGACTCCGGAAAGCGATGGAGCCACACCGTCGACAGTTGCTGTATCGGACAGATTCAAAGCGCTGAAAGTGGCGGTGATGGTGTCGTTATGGGCAACCTGCAAAAGATTGTCGGCAGTGGCAGCCCCTGGAGACAACTGAACAGAACCGCTGAACACGCCCGTGGAAACGCCGGTTTCCGTGAGAGTAACTGTCAGTGGAGTGGATTCGGTTGTGCTGCGAACCTCGACAGTGATCGTCTCGGCCACATTAACATCGGTATTACTCGCGGAGTTGACCACTGTGATGCTGGCAGACTGTGTGGGCCCGTAAACAGTCTTTTCAAGATCGATGAACGAAGACCTGCGAATGGCTTCGTACACATTCAAGCGGCCGCCGGTGACGGTTTTTCCTGCAAGCGAAGTTGTGGGAACGGCACTGTCGAGGATAGCGGAACGAATGGCAGAAGCGGCGACGCGCCCGGATTGAGCAGATGCGAAGAGAGCAACAGCACCGGTGACATGCGGTGTCGCCATGGAGGTACCGTTGTAGCTGGCGTAGCTGCTGACGGGGACGGTGGAGGTGATCGCAGACCCCGGTGCACCGATATCAACCGTGGTGGCGCCGTAACTGGAGAAGCTTGAGATGGCTCCGGTGCTGGTGATGGAGGCCACGGCGATGACGGCGTCGTAGCTGGCTGCAGATTGCGTGGAAGTGCCGATTGTGGTGTTGTAATTCGACGGGTAGTAGGCGCCAGTGTCGTTGTTGCTGGTCAAGTTTCCTGCGGCAGCAACGAACAGAATGTCCTGCTTCGCACCGCGGATAATGGCATCATGCAGTGCCTGTGAATAGCCACCACCGCCCCACGAATTGTTGCTGGCCACGATGTTGATTCCGTGCCGCGTTTTCAGATCGGTGAGGTAGTCGACGGCGCGAATGGCATTGGAGAGCGACCCACCGTTGCTGCCCAGAAACTTAGCGGAGATCATGGTCACCGCCCAGTTTACGCCAGCCACACCACCTGCATTTCCGCCCTCGCCACCGATGGTGCCCGCAACATGGGTGCCGTGAGCATCCCCGCCGGCATCGTAGACTGTGTTGTCGTTATTGACAAAATCCCAGCCGTGACGGTCGTCGACATAGCCGTTGCCGTCGTTATCCACCCCGTCACCGGCAATTTCGTAGGGATTGACCCAGATGTTGCTGGCCAGATCCGGATGGTTGATCTGAATGCCCTCGTCAATCACCCCCACCACAATGCTGCGGGAACCCGTAATGTTGCTGTCCCACGCCCGCTCTGCCGCACTACCGAACTGATTGGTGGTTCCCGAAGGCCCCACTGCCGTCGGTGAATCGGAACTGTACATGCCCCACAGGCTGCCGTTCAAATAGGAAGTATCATTGCTGACTGCTGCGGCACGATAGATGTAGTTGGGTTCAGCGTACGCCACGAAGGGATTGTTCCTGAGCGCCTCGAGTGCCTGACTGACAGTCCTGCCTCCACCGACCTGAATGCGCTCTAGAACGCCGGTTCCCTGACGCTGCATCACATTGGTGTGAATGGTTTCAAGAAGAGTGCCCTGAATGGCGGCCCGAGCCTGCTGCAGTCCAGCATTTGACACCTGAGGCCGGTACTGCACCAGAATTTCACCGGCAACATGATCCGCCAGAACATCAGGCCCCGTCATCGGCGGTTGAGCTGCCGACAGCAGCGCACGAATTTCCAGACTTTCCATACCAGCAAACTGCTGTGATTTCCGTCCACCAGAACGCCTGCGGTTGTTACGCCAAACCATGCTGCACCCCGTCGTGAAAGCTTGTCAGGAAGTGCGACTCTGCCGCCGGCTGAATCAAAGGAACTCAGCTTTCCGGCGATTCGTGTCGCTTGAATACCATCTTCAGGCCGGGGGACGCTGCTCCACCTGCCAAAAAAATGCAGCGCAGAACGATTTTTCAGAAGATAGTTGGGTGGGCACGAGTCAGCACGCTGCGGAGATTACCCAAACCCCGGATTCATCCAGCGTCAGTTGCCGTCCAGAGCCGACGAAACGGCACGGTGCAACTTCGGATCAATCAGATCCGCACACGCCTTGCCACTGATGCCCATGTCAGTGTTGAACAGCACCGCCCACGCCCGATTGTCCCACCGCCGCACCAGCAGTGCTGAGGTGCCGCTTAAACGACCCGTATGCCAGAAATTCATCCCGCTGCCGCCACCACTCCGTCGCACCTGCCAGCCAGCACCGTACCAGGCATCCCGGGAGTCCTGCTCAGGAAGCAGCCCAGGCGAAATGCTCGCCACAGTCTTCTGCTCCGACTCCGTCATTGCCACTCTCATAAACCGCAGCAGATCACCGCAGGTAGACAGCCAGCCACCATGTGAGTCCATCAACTCAAGATCCCACTGACCGTACGGCTTCTCTACCAGCGTTGGGTCCCGCCGCGTTTCGCCAAGCGCCGAATCAAAGACGAGCGGAATTCTTTCGCGACTGCGGGTGAAATAACGCACCTCATCCGGAAACTGGTCCGCCAGCCTCGTTTTGCCAAGACGCGTTGAATTCATGCCGCAGGGCTTCAGAACAAGTTCATTCATGCATTCCTCATAGGATTGCTTCGTCACCGCTTCAAGGACGCGTCCGAGCAGACAGTAGCCAACGTTGCTGTAACTCACGCGTTCACCGGGGGCAAAATCAAGTGGTTGCCTGAGCTGATAGCGGACGACATCTTCAGTCCGCAACCTCCGGCGGATTCCCAAATCGGCCGTGATCCGGATCACAGCGAACATCGTGTCCTGTGACTGCTCACGATCGAATCCGCCACTGTGCTGCAGCAAGTGTCGCAAACGAATCTCAGACCACCGCGGGTCGACCGCAGAAGCCGCTTCCAAATCCCAGCCAGCCGGATGACGCTCCAGCCAGCTGAAGAGTGTATCGTCGAGCGACAATCGTCCGGCGCTGGCGAGAGAGAGTACTGCAGCAGCAGTCAGTGGCTTGGAGATGCTGGCGATGCGCATTACCGCATCAGCCGCCATGAATCGGCCCTTGTCGACATCTGCCCAGCCGAAGCCACGCTCAAACACCAACTGGCCGTTGTCAAGCACAGCGAGGGTGGCGCCGGGGATCTGCTCCCTTGTCAGCAGATCAAGCATGAGTGTGTTGAGTGGCTCAAGGGCAGCACCGAGCTCACCGGACACCGGCACAGGACCTTCCGGCAGCTGGAGTCGATTGATCGCCGACTTCTGCTGCACCCATACGCCAAGCCAGCGACGCTGGCGTCCGCTGAGCAGCCCCTGTTCTATGGTTAGCTCGTAACCATCCTCTTCATACCGCTTCTGCTTTTCCCGAAAGTCTGCGGTCGGCAGATTGATGTGCACGATCCAGGGAGCGGAGCCTTCGTTTTTGACTGCCTCGATGTCAAAAACCTGAACGCCTCGCTGTAACCGCGTTTTCAGCTTGCTGACTATGAAGCCTTCAGGCGCTAACTGCTGCAGAAAGGCTTCTGCCTGTGGAGCCAAAGCGGCAGACAGCGAACGCTCACCAGCGACCGCCGCATCCTGCAACGCTCCTGAGGTTCCGCAGGCCACTGCAGGAAACAGCAGATGCTGCACAGCAACGACGACTATCAGGACTGGCGTGACAACAAGCGACCGGCTGAAATCCATGGCAAGCCCCCACGGAGACCCACAACGCTCAGCCGATTCGCTCCAGTACCTTATCGATGAGATTGTACTGCCGCGCCTCTTCGGCCGACATGAAGTTGTCGCGGTCGGTGTCTTCCTCGATCTTCGTGAGTGTCTGACCGGTGTGCTTGAGCAGAATCTCGTTCATCCGCTGCTTGATGCGGAGCACCTCCATGGCATGAATCTCCAGCTCTGTGGCTGTGCCTTCCATACCGGCGAGCGGCTGATGGATCATGATGCGGGCGTTAGGGAGCGCGAATCGCTTGCCCGGAGTGCCCGCAGTCAGGAGCACCGCACCCATGCTGGCCGCCTGACCGATGCAGTAAGTCGCCACATCGCAGCTGATGTACTGCATGGTGTCGTAAATGGCCATGCCAGCAGTGATTGAGCCACCAGGGCTATTGATGTAGAAGTGAATGTCAGCCTTCGGGTCGTCAAACTGCAGGAACAGCAGTTGCGCGACAATGCTGTTGGCGGCATCATCGTTCACCTGGCTGCCAAGGATCACAATGCGATCCTTGAGCAGTCGGCTGTAGATGTCCATCGCCCGCTCGTCGCGGCCGTTCTTTTCAATGACGTAGGGAACAAGCACCGTCATGGGAGTGATCCGAGGAACAAAGTGGGAACAAACAACCGGGAACGAGATGCGACGGGCGGTGGGCCGGGGTTATTTCTTTTTGACGGGACGTTCGAGGATTTCGTCGACGAGCCCATAGGCTTTCGCGTCTTCAGAAGTGAGGTAGTGATCGCGTTGAGTGTCCTTCGCGATACGCTCAATGGGCTGTTTGGTGTGATGGGCGAGGATTTCGTTGAGCAGTTGTCGGGCTGCAAGAATGTCCTTCGCCTGAATTTCAATATCTGAAACCTGCCCACCGACCTGACCATAGGGCTGATGGATCATCATCTTTGAATGCTTCAGAGCGAATCGTTTGCCGGTCGCGCCGCCGGCTACCAGGATGGCTCCGCCGCTGGCAGACAAGCCAACGCAGTAGGTTGCCACATCACACTCGATAAACTGCATGATGTCGTAGATGGCAAGAGTTGCTGTGACGGACCCACCCGGGGAATTGATATACAGATGGATGTCCTGGTGCCGATTCTCGGACTGCAGAAACAGCATCTTCATGATGACCAGATTGGCGCTGCCATCGTGAATGGGGCCATCCAGGAAGATGATGCGATTGTCAAGCAGCAGATCGCCGACCGTCATTTGTCGCTGCGCGGAATATTCGCGAGCGTTCATGGGGACGTAGTCGAGTCGCGGATCCTTCATTTCCCGATTTCCTGTGAAACAACTGACCGACCAAAAAAAACAGGCGCTGCGTAATCCTACGCGCGCCTGCGGATACTGGAAAGGCGGGATTACAGGGAATCTTCGCCGGATTCTTCGTCATCGACGAGTGAGCTTTTCATGTTGCCGCAGATGGCGAACCGCACAGAGCTCTGGTCTTCACGACGGATGGGCTGGTGAGGCACATCTGTGAACTGCACTTTGCTGAGCAGAAAGTCGATCGCTTTGCGTTCCCGGAGTTGAGCTTCGAGGTTTTCAATCATGCCGGTCTTGGCGAGGCGAGCGCGAACCCGGCGAACCGGTTCGCCCTGCTGGCGGGCCATCAGATGCAGCTCGAGATCGATCTCTTCACTCGTCGCCTCAAGATTGTTGTCAGTCGCGATGCGGTCAAGAATAAAGTGCTGTTTCAGGGCAGAGCGAGTATTTTCGAGGGCATTCTGCTGAATCTGAGTCTGGCGTGCAAGGATCTGGTCACGAGTAAAGCCGGCCTGGGACATTTCCAGAATCTCGCGACGAGTGGCGTTGTCGGTTTGCTGGCGCACCAGCGATTCAGGGAGATCCCAGGAGGCCGAAGCCGTCATTTTTTCCAGCAGTTGACTGCGAGTGCTTTGCCGCTGGGCGAAAGTCAGCTGTCGACTCACCGCTTCGACAATCCCATCCCGAAGTTCAGACTGCGACGCATAGCCAAACGCACTGAGGAATTCATTGTTGAGTTCCGGGAGTACGTAACGCTGTACTTCTGCAACGTCGAATCGCACAGAGACAGTCTCTCCGCGCATTTCAATGATCGGTGAGTCGCTGGAAATAATCACGGTCGCTTCCCGTGAATCTCCGACAGTCACCCCCTGCATCAGATCACTGAATCCTTCAAGAACTGCGTCGGGGAAGTTGAGCGTTGGCATGAGCCGAGCAGACTCGTTTGACAGCTCCCGTATGACCTCACCGTTCCACGTGAAGGTCATCTGACAAATGACAAAGTCGCCCAGAGTTGCAGGAGCGTCGCTGGTGACACGAGTCGCCTGCGAAGACATGAAATTGCTGGTGTAGGCGTCAATGTCCTCTTCGGTTGGCTCGCCGCTGGGACGTGTAATGGTGAAGGTGGAGAAATCCGGCATTTCAAAAGTGGGACGCACTTCCACGTCAAATTCGTAACTGAAATCACCATCCTCTGGAACCTCGATGCTTTCGAAGTCAAGCCGAGGTTCTCCAAGCGGTTCAATGTTGTGATCACGAGTGATCTGTTCGAGACTGCGCACGAGCACCCGCTGCTTGACATCCGCCTCAAGCTCTTTGCGAAACTTCTTTCGCAGCAGCGCCACCGGTACTTTGCCCGGACGAAAGCCGGGAACCTGCGCTTTCTGATTGTACTCGCCAACCGCGTCGTCGCGAATTTCCTTTACGTCGGCGGCAGAGACAGTCACAGCGATATGACGCCGACAGGCACCCCTGTCCTCAATCCTGACAGTCAACTGCATCGAATCAACGGACGATTCAGCGGGAGCCTCTGTACCTTCGACCTGATCAACATCAGTGCTCATTCTGCAAACCCTTTTGATGCCATTTCTGCTGATCCGCCCGTGATTGCCTGCAAACAATGCAGCCTCAGGCTTTCCAGAACGGCCGCCAGCACAGGATCACAGTGACAAATCACAGCAACCATAATCACAGTGATAACCCGCCGCCGTCGCATGTGAACGACAAGCTAACGTGCCGCACATCAGCCGCGAGATTTGCCCAGGATCGAGCCAAACTTACCAGACCAGTCTTCAGTATCCACTGACCCGGGCACCCAACCCCGCACACTGAACCCAGCAAACGCACGCACTGCCAATAAAAAAGAGCGGGTGAAGGGACTCGAACCCTCGACAACCACGTTGGCAACGTGGTGCTCTACCAACTGAGCTACACCCGCAGGAAGTTTCCCAAACGGGAAACCAAATCAAATTGAAACACCCTGCCGCCGCTGTTCGCAGGCGGCCAGCGGGTGCGAATTATGCGGCTTTTCGGCTTCTCGTCAACACTCTCTGAAAAAATTGCCTGCGGAATTCCTGGGTTTGCCGTTCCACAGCATCGAGTTCCCTCGGGTTTTCGCCAAATTTCGCCACTTCTTCAGCTGTTATCAGCACGATTTCCGCATACAGTTTGTCCTGAGAACCACTATCCGGCCGGCCTCCACGTGCGTTCGCGGAAGCCTCGGATCCCTGGGAGGGAAGTATGACAGAGCCCGAAGAGGTCCGGTGTCCAGGCGAGTTTATCGAACTTGATAAGTTCCTCAAGCTCGCCGCACTCGCCGCCACAGGCGGTGAGGCCAAGCAGATCGTCAAGTCCGGGCTGGTGCTTGTCAACGGTCAGTCAGAAACACGACGTGGCCGAAAGCTGCGGGCCGGAGACGTCGTCGAGTATGCCGGGGAGCGGTATGAAATTGAGAAAGACATGAATTCAGAGGTCGATCTCAACTCCTGAGCCCCCGTTGCTCGCGATTCCGGGACCCCGCCCTCCTGCAGATCGGCGAAACCACGTGACCGCCTCTCCCGACGATCGCTCAGACACCAGTACCGACCGTTCTGACACCGACTTCCAGCTGCTGGGGGTTCCGATCGTCAGCGACAACGAAGCACTGCGGTCGCGAGTGCCCTTCGACCTGCTCGCCTCGCAGTTTGTCGACGAACTGCGCCAAGGGAGCCACCCCTCCATAGAACGCTATGCACGGCGGTTTCCGCCCCATGCCGGGAACATTCGTGAGGTGTTTCCTGTTCTGGCGCTGCTCGAACACGCGCGACTGGACCGTGAATCGCGAGCCCTGCGACGGAACATGCCCGGTGCCTTCCCCTTCACCCGCCTGGGCCAGTGCGAACTGCTCCACGAAATCGGACGCGGGGGGATGGGAGTTGTCTTCCGCGCACGTGATCTCGACTCCGGTCATCTCGTCGCCCTGAAAGTGCTCCCGTGGCCCGTCACTCTGGCTGCTGCATGGGTGAGTCGGTTTGAGCAGGAAGCCAGTCTCGCCCGACAGCTGCGGCACCCCAACATCATCCCCGTCTATCGCTGGGGACAGGACAACGGCTACTGCTTCTTTGTCATGCAGCTCATTCCCGGCTGCGGACTTGACAGAATCATCGAAGCACTCGGCCACTCCTCCGCTGCTGTTTCTCCTGATCAACTGCTTCCACCAACAGGGCATCAGCCTGCAGCTCCCACTCTCCCACCAGTCATGCTCACGTCGACCTCCTTCATGGAATTCGCCCGCATCGGTATCCAGGCAGCGCAGGCCCTGCGCGCTGCACATGCTGCAGGCATCTGCCACAACGACATCAAACCAGCCAATCTGCTGCTGGACGCCACTGGACATGTCTGGGTCGGTGACTTTGGTTTGTCACAGCCGCTGCAGCCGGAAACCACGCCCCCGCTGACCGCTTCTGCCGCGCCACCGGAAGCATCCGTTGTCCGTGGCGGCGGAACACTTCGGTACATGGCCCCGGAACGCTTCACGGGAACGCAGTCAGCCGCCGCCGATGTCTATGCCCTCGGCGCAACTCTGTACGAACTGTGCCTGCAGTGCGCCCCCTTCAGCGATGATGACCCCGGCTCGCTCCGCACTCGAATTCTCACCCAGCTGCCACTCGCGCCCCGCGATCTTTGTCGGGAGTTTCCGAGGGGACTGGAGACGATTATTCTCAATTGCCTTCAAAAGAACCCGCTGGACCGCTACCTCACCGCAGAATCGCTCCTGCAGGATCTTCTTCGTTTCTCCCATGGACACCGTATCCGCAGCACTCGTCGCGGCCGCTTTGCAGGTCTGTGGCGGTGGTCCGGACTGTCCTCCAGCCAGCCCTGAACCCTCATGCATCCCTCAACGCACCAGACTCACAGCAACTGCAGCGACACCGGCGTCATCCGCATCGTCGGTGCACGCACTCATAACCTGCAGAACATCTCGGTCGAAATCCCTGCCGGCCGACTGGTGGTGGTGTGTGGTGTCAGTGGTTCCGGAAAGAGCTCTCTTGCCTTCGACACCCTCTTTTCGGAGAGTCAGCGGCGGTATCTGGAATGCACCTCCTCCAGAACTCGGAGCCTGCTGCATCAGCTGCCGCGAGCTGCTGTGGATGAGATCACGGGCCTCGCTCCGGCAGTCAGCGTGGACCAGAAAGTTTCCGGCGTCCCCCCCAAAAGCACTCTGGCGACGGTTACGGAAATTCATGACTACCTGCGACTTCTTTACGCCCGTGCCGGCACCGCTCACTGCACACGCTGCAACAAACCTGTCAGGCAGCAGTCCATTGATCAGATTCTGCAGCGGGTTCTGCAATCTCCGGAACGCACGCGCCTGATGGTGCTCTCGCCCATGGTCCGTGGGCGCCGCGGCGCCCACCAGGATGTGCTCGATCGCATTGTCCGCAACGGCTTCGTCCGCGCTCGAATTGACGGGGTGATGGTCGACACAGCCGACTTCAAGCCGCTCACAGCCACTGCCGAGCATCATATTGAAGCTATCGTGGACCGCATCGTCGTACGCGAAGGTGTGGCTCCGCGGCTCCGCGAATCGCTCAAACTCGCCTGCCGTGAAAGTGACGGCTCCTGCATCGTCTGCCGGGAAGTGGACGGAGCATGGCAGGAGACGCTCTACAGTACTCGCTACGCCTGCGCCGAATGTGATCTGAGCTTTCCGGCGCCGGAGCCCGGGACGCTGAGTTTTCATTCACCACGAGGAGCCTGTCCGGCCTGTGGCGGCCTGGGGATTCGTGGGGCCACTGTCTCCCTCAGTGCCGATACTTCCGATGCAGTGCACACCGTCTTTCGCAGGCGTCCCTGTGATGAATGCCTCGGCACTCGGCTGCAGCCATTTGCCCGCAATATCAGGTTCATGGGGGTTACGCTCCCCGAGTTCACGCGGCTGGATGTCACAGCCGCAGCTGACGTTTGTCGACAGTGGCTGTCGCAGTTTGCCGAACCGGACCGCCTCCTGCACGAAGCTCGACTCGTCGCAGCGCGCACACTCCCTGATCTGCTCGACCGCCTTCAGTGCCTCGATGATGTCGGCATCGGCTACCTCACTCTCGATCGCCCCGCAATCACTTTGTCAGGCGGCGAATACCAGCGAGCCAGACTCGCGGCAGCCCTTTCCACCAAACTCCATGGGGCTCACTATGTACTCGATGAACCGACAGCCGGACTCCATCCCCGCGATACCTCACGCCTGCTCACCGCCCTGCGAAAACTGCGGGATGCCGGCGGCACTGTGATCGTCGTTGAACATGATCCACAGGTGATCGAAGCAGCCGACTGGGTGCTTGATCTGGGTCCCGGAGCTGGCGCTGATGGCGGACAACTGCTCTTCGCCGGCCCCCCGGCCGCACTCAGCGAACACCCGGTCTCACCTACCGGCCGACTTCTCCGCGAACGCCGCGAACGCCGACTCGCGGCCGAGGCCGGGGTCAGGATCAGCAGTGACCAGACCGGCTTCGCTGAACCTCCGGAATCACCCGCCGCCGCGAGTGCTGCCAACGCCCCCAAAGCCGGCCGCAGCGCCCGACGCCGCAGCACACCAGCCGCAAAGATCCCCGCGGACGGCTGCATTCGTATCTGCGGTGCCCGCCTGCACAATCTGAAACAGGTCACTGCCGAAATTCCCCTGCGAAGGCTCACCGGAATTTCCGGTGTCAGCGGCTCGGGGAAGAGTTCTCTTATTCGCGGAACCCTTGTGCCGTGGCTCCAGGCGGTGCTCGCCGGCAGAGATGCCACTCAGGCTGCCGCTGACTGTGACTGCGACAGCATCAGCGGTGCCGAAAGCATCCTGCGTCTGGTATGCCTCGACCAGGCTCCGCCAGGTCGCTCCGGACGCTCCTGCATCGCCACCCTCACACCCCTCTGGGACGACATTCGCAGGCTGCTCGCAAAAACACGGGAAGCGCGCGCTCGTGGCTGGGGGGCTCAATTCTTCAGCTTCAACGCGGGTGGCGGTCGTTGCAGTGTCTGCCGGGGCACTGGAGTTCGCGCCGTCCGGATGCCGTTTCTTGCAAATACCGAGATTCTCTGCAGTGCCTGCGAAGGGACGCGTTTCAGCCGAGCAGCCCGCAGCGTGCACTTCCGCGGGAAATCCGTCGATGAACTGCTCCGAATGCGTGTGGATGAAGCCAGCGAATTCTTCGCCGAATTCGCTCGACTGAAGTCCATCCTCGACGTCTGCCGCAGCGTCGGACTGGGCTACCTGCAGCTGGGGCAAAGCACAAGCACGTTTTCCGGCGGTGAAAATCAGCGAGCAAGGATCGCTGCAGAACTGGCTCTGCCGGCTTCCGAGCATACTCTTTACGTGCTTGACGAACCCACCGGCGGTCTGCACGCGGCTGACGTTCAACAGCTCATCAGCCACCTCCGCAAACTGGTCCTGATGCAGCACTCCGTGATCGTGCTCGAACATCACCCCGATGTTCTCACCGCCTGCGACTGGATCATTGAACTCGGTCCCGATGCCGCTGCCAACGGAGGACAAATTGTCTTCGCCGGGGAAGTGAAAAGTCCGAAGTGAGACTGGTCCGGGCAGGATCTTCACAGAGTCGACGCCGGGACTCCCGCGACATCCGTGATCTGATCATCGACCGCATTACACCCCGGTCATGCGCGAAGGGTGCCTCGAGCGCAGTGTTGCATCTCTGCCGACGTCAGGTGACAATCGAGAGAGGTAAGCTATCGCGTATCAAACACTTGAACGCAGAGATCTTCATGCGGCAACCACGGTGTCGGGAAACAATCGGGAATCGCCAGGGGCGGGTGGTGCTGTGGCTGCTGGCAGGCTGCGGTCTGCTGAGCGCAGCTGGACTGTGGCTGGTTGCCGACTCGGGGGGCGAGCCATTTCCCCAGGAGGTCACTCCACTGGACCTTGAGCGGGCGATGCGGGAATTTCGATTTCTGCAGCGACGGGAACCCGATCGTACAGAGCTCCTGCAGTTGCTGGCTGAAAACGCGTTGCGACAGAACCGGTTTCCTGCGGCGCTCGCCTGCCTTGCTTTGATCCCTGCAACAGATTCACGCACGGGTGCTGCAGCGCGGCGTCTGGAAACACAGATCTGTCTCCGGGCCGGTCTGGCAGCAAGGCTGGAGGCGGCCGCAAAGGATCTGCTGCAGATCGCTCAGTCCGGTTCTGCTGTGCCTCCTGCTGACCTGCAGATGGTCGAAGAAATGCTCGTGTTTCTGCTCTCACTTGAAGACCGCCTGGAAGAGCGGCAGCAGCTGTTGAACGCCATGGCAGCTCGGCGATCACTGGATGCACTGCTCACTAAACAGCTGCATTTCCCTGCCCTGCTGGCCTCCGGAACAGCTCAGCAGAACCAGCGACTGCAGGAGTTTCTGAAGCAGACCCCGGATGATCCGCAGCTGGTATCAGCTCACGTTCGATATCTTCTGGCAACGGGGAGAGCGGAGGACGCAGAAACACGGGCAAACGAGTTGCTGGCGGCGCATCCCGCTGATCTGAAAGCGCTGGCGGTGGCCCTCGAATGTCGCTTCGAACGGCAGGCGCTGACGGAATTTCTGATGCTGCTTGATGCCGCTCCTGACTTTCAGCCCGGCGAACCGTGGCTGCTCACTCAGATGCGCGCGGAGGGGGCCATTCGCGCAGGAGATCGAGCGCGGGCGAAACGCTGTTTTGAACACCTCGTGTCCGCAGATCCCTCGAATCCGCTCTATCTGCAGGCGCTGGCGGGCGTCATGGAAACGGACACCCCTGAGGGCGCAGCCGAGCGTTCGCGGCTCTTACAGCGGGCATTGCTGCTGGCTGAACTGCGGCTGACTCTGGCAGAGAGCCACACTGATGTCGGAGCCCTGCGGGCGATTGCCGGTGCAGCGAGGAAGCTGGGGATGTCGAGAGCCGTTCAGGACTTTGAGCGACTGGCAACGGCGGCTGCCGACAGCCGCGGGCTTCAGCGAAGGAGCGAACAATAATGGGGACATCGACTTGTAAGAAGGGCAGCGAGGTCTTCCGGAATTCACTGAAGAGACGCGACGCGTTGCGGCAGGGCGGGATTCCTGACAAGCCGTCGAATGCTGATCGGCAGTTTGCGTTCCGGTACACCGGTCCCTGCAGACTCAACGCCATCCGGCTGCTCGCGATGTGCTGCATGTTCATGGGATGTGCTGACAGGAATACGAATGATCGTGCGGTCGACAGCGGATCACGCGATCCGGTGACGAACACCGCTGCAGCCCTCCGGACAGAATCAGAGCAGGCAGTACGCGTGCTGTCGGCGCTGCGCGCTTCCGGGAAGTTTGACGAAAACGCTGCGGAAGGGGTCGCAGGGCGGATTCGCTTTCGCACGCTGTCAGCTGAGTGTGGCTTTGTGTTTCAGCGGAATGATGACATGCGGGGACAGAGACGAATTCTGGAGGTGAACGGTGGCGGGGCAGCTGTACTGGACGCGGACGCAGACGGCTGGCTGGACGTGTTCATGACGAACGGCTGCCGGCTGCCTCAAACGGAAGACTCCGGGCAAACGCCGGGCCGGTTGTTTCGCAACGATCGGAATCTGCGGTTTGATGAGTGCAGCAGTGCATCGGGTTTGATGCAGTTTGGCTTCTGCTGCGGCTGTGCCGTCACGGATGTGGATCACGATGGATTTGAGGATCTTTATCTGACAGCGGTGGGGAGCAATCAATTCTGGAAAAATAACGGGGATGGAACCTTCACGGAGGTGGCGGGAGCCTGTGGCGTGAAGAGTGGTGCGTGGGGCGCGAGTGCTGCTTTCGGGGACCTGAATGGCGACGGTCATGCAGACTTGTATGTCGCAAACTATCTTGATGTCCCGGAAACGAACCCCCTGCTGTGTCCGGAGCCGCGCAGTCCGGATGGGTATGTGGGCTGTACACCAGCGATGTTCCACGGGGTCGCTGATTGCCTGTACCTGTCGGACGGAAGCGGTGGCTGGATCGATGCGTCTGAATCGGTTTCCGCTGCTGTGCCGTTTCCAGGGAAAGCGCTGGGTGTGGTGATCGCCGACCTTGGGGGTGACCGTCGACCTGAAATCTATGTGGCAAACGATGGTCAGCCCAATTTCCTGTTTGCGGTGGCCGAATGTGACGCTGCTTCGGTGCAGCTGAAGGAGTGTGCGACGGAAGCCAGCGCGGCGCTGAACTACGAGGGATTTGCTCAGGCAAGCATGGGCATTGCGGCTGAAGATTTCGACCGGAACGGCCGGACAGATCTGTTCCTCACGCACTTCTACCGCGATACAAACACGCTGTATCTGAATCGGTCGACAGCGGATACGGAAGGACTGCTGTTTGAGGATGCGACGCGACTCTCCCGTCTGGGCCAGCCAAGCCTGAATCTGCTGGGGTTTGGAGTCAGCGGGCTGGATGCCGACAATGACGGCTGGAATGATCTGCTGGTCGTGAACGGGCATGTCGACGACCGTACATGGTTTGATCCGGACCAGACGTATCGGATGCCGGCGCAGATGTTTGCGAACCGCGGCGACGGGACATTTCGGGATGTGTCGGCGGACGCAGGCAACTGGTTCAGCACGCCGGCGGTGGGGCGGGCAGCCGCAGCCGGAGATCTGGACCGCGACGGACGACTGGATGTGGTGATTTCGAACCAGCTGGCCCCTTCCGTGATTCTGCGGAATGAATCCACAGCCGCCGGAGAATCACTGGTATTGAAACTGTGCGGCAAAACGGCTGCTCGTTCGCCGATCGGTGCGCGAGTGCTGGTGCAGGAGACTGAACCAGTGCTGTGGCGCCAGTTGAGCGGGGGAGGCAGCTTTCAGGCGGCGGAAGCAGCCGAGCTGCATCTGGGCGGACTGGAAGATCGAGCTTATCAGCTGCGAATTGAGTGGCCTGACGGGAGCGTGGAGGAACTTGGCGACGTGCGTCCGGGACGACGGCTGATTCGTCAGGGGGATGGGATTTGGGAAGTACCCTTATGAGCTGCCGAGGCAGAGAAGGCAGAACCATTGGAGATCAAACACAGTAAACAGAGAACCCCGTCGAGCACAACCGGAAACAATCACGAGGCCAGGCGATCGGGTCCCGCGGAGTTCCCATGGCAACAGCCTGCAGGCGATCATCGCGGATGTAAACCCCCCCATCAGCAACACATATCAACCTGGCGGGTGCTGACACAGGAGTCGTCTGGTCGGTGGGCGGACGCAAAACCTTCGACGACGAATCCGGGAAACGTTTCGGTCCATACTTTCCAGCCGACCGTTGATGATGTCGATAAACATCAGACACAACAGCCAGCTGAGTGCGTCCAGAAGCAGAGTGGAGCGGAAGCGGTCTGCCCGGAAGTGCCCCTTCAGTTTGTCGAGCTTGTTGAACGCCTGAGCAATTCTTTGGCAGAGGAGTCGATTCCACCAGGCGACGTCACTGAGCTGCCTGCGGATTGTTTCAATCCGGCCGGGATCTTCGCAGAGTTGACTGATGTCCTGTTCGGAGGGCTGGTGAAGAGGCGCAGCGTGCTTTCGCAGAGACGGGCAGATGATGAGCCACCGGCGAGCGACTTCTTCGGGGCTGAGCTGCTGTGCAAACGGTGAAAATGCAGTTCGTCTGCGTGGGACAGAACACTTCGGAACGAGCAATTCGGGACATGTCGGTCAACCTGAAAAGTTTTATGTAACATAATACACTGAGCACTGTAATAATAACTACCCTACACACGCCAATCAATAAAATTATGTCAGCAAATTTGTGACGCGGCGAAAATGTTCACCGGACGCGAAGGAAGCCCGACAACGGCCGGTCATGAGGCCCACGATCATGGTTTAACCCGTCGAGCGATCAGGCCCTGATACGGCACCACAGATGCCGTCGGAGTATGCTCAGGTCCAGAGAACACTCATCAGCGGTTGGGTTGCAGGAATCATGTCGATGGCGACAGTAGCTCCGGAATCAGTGGTTCTGCAGCGCCCGACAAAGAGCCTTCCAACCTGCGGGGACAGACCCTGAAAGACATGGCCATGGCCTGAATTTGGGGTCTGTCCTTTCAGGGGCAATCCGGGTTGGTTGCACGGATGATTTCGATCGTGCGGGTCGCTCTGGTGGCCGCCGTTGTACAGGTCGGCGAAGTACAGCCCTTCCAGGGTGCCCGTCCCCGTCTGGCTCCGAGAGCCGTGCGGCAGGACGGCACGATTGGTGTGACCGGTGCAACTGGTGGCGTTGTTATTTTCGTTTAACGAGCTGGACAGCCCCATATCTGGATTGTCAGATTGGCGTAACTCATGCTGCGTCATTGAGTTATTGGTGTCGATGTGAAGAGCAAAAACAGACGCCCCCACACTGCCACCTGCTTTCAGCAGAACGGCACAAGCCCAGGGCCACCCGCTTAATTTTTTCTCGTTCTGCCCCTGTTTTCTCAGGCGCCGCAGAAAAGCATTTGCGCCAAGGATGGAAATCTTATTTTCCTCCTGCCCTAATGGGTGAATGGATACGCGGCAAACACAAAGCCGCACATGAGTGCTCCGAAAACGACGATGAAGAACAGGATTTCACGAGGGCTCGGCAACTCCTTGTCGAACTCGGCCCGCGGGATTTGCAGAAGGTCGTGCACAAAAAGAGCGTAAGGACGCCAGGCGAGTCTGCACACAGGCACCGACGCTCGTGCTTTTGATCATGCAAAGACTGGGAGGTGGGCTCTCACTGAGTGCTGTCGTTCAGCAACTCCTTACGCACCATCGCGGTCTGCTCTCGGTAAACCGTCGCGACGAGGACCAGACACTCCGGCAGCCGAACGGTCAGTCAGAAGAATAGGTGCGGTCGGCGTAATTGCCGGCGGCGTTGCTTTCGCTTGAACCGTTTCAGTCGGTTCAACCGCTGTAATCGTTCCTCGGGGACTGTCCCTGCATGCCTACGGGGCCGAACAGTGGGTCGGAAGAACTGGTGCGACCGGCGCAATTGCCGGCGGCGTTGCTTTCGCTTGAACCGTTTCAGTCGATTCAACCGCTGTAATCGTTCCTCGGGGACTGTCCCTGCA
>CAZLOQ010000027.1:0-7468 GCA_964561125.1 uncultured Chitinophaga sp.
TGCCCATATCTCATTGTTTATGGGACTGGCTGCGATGGGCCTGCTGCTGACAGTACTACGGCGCGTGACGGAGTCGAATGCCGGCCACTGGCTGCAGAGACCGGATTAGAGCTGCACCGATATGCTCCGCTGATGCGTCAACATCCATATTGCAGGGTTGACGTCACCTGCACACCGTTCAGCCTTCGCCGGGATGGAGCGATCTGGTGGAGAGCGATTCCTGGAGCTGGGCGGCAAGAGTCTGCAGGTCTGTGACGGACAGTGAGGCGAGGGCTTCTTCGGTTGTCACAGGCTGCCGCAGAACTTCCTGGAGTGTGCGGATGCGCCCGATGAGCAAGCCCTGTTCGCGGCCCTGTTCCACAAGTGCGTCAAAGCAGCTGGGCATTTGTGTCTCCGATTCGATCTGCAGTCCGGTTCTGACGGCCTGCTTGTACCAATTGAGTTTTCCGGCGTCGAAAACGGTGGCCAGATATACAATAATATCAGACAAAGCGTCCATGTGGGAATCGATTTGCTGCCATGCCCGCAGAAGCCGAAAGATGGCGACGATGGAATCAAATTCCAGTTCCTGACTGCGGACAAGCTGCAGCGTGCGAATCCGGGCTTCCAGCTGCGGAGCGTCCGGCAGGAATGCGGCTGACTCACGGCTGAGGTCGATCAGCACGGCCTGCATTTCGGGAACGAAGGGGCTGAGCTCTTCAGCGGCGTTGATTTTGTCGCGCAGAGATGTGGGTTCGTCCCAGGGCTTATCGCCGTGGTAAATCACAATGGGAATGACAACGCAGGGAGGCTGCTTATTCCGACGGCGCCAGTCCAGAATTCTGAGCACATAGGAAAGCAGCTGCTGGGCGATGTAGCGGTCGATCTCGCTTTTGTGTTCGAGGAGCAGGTAGATGAGCGCTTCGGTGCCGTCGAGGAAGCGGGCGGAATAGAGCAGATCCAGCCGCTTTTCGTGTTCGTCAGCACTGAGAAAGGTTTCTTTGGCGGGTTGCAGTGTGTCCAGCAGGAGCCTTTTCAGCAGCTCAGGTCGGAGTTTGGCCTTGAGCAGCGCGCGGGTGTGATCGACCACATCGAATGTGCGGCGAAAGAAGTGATCGTGCGGGCTGTTAGGGTGGAATTTGTTCATGGCCTGCATGATTCAGGTAACTGATGCCCGTGTCCATGAGAATTCGGGATCAGGGTTACTGAAATGCAGGTAGTTCGGGAGGATGTTGCCGATTGCAGCGATTGGCAGGCGTCGCCATTCACAAACCGCCGATTTCCCGCACGCGGTGACTCGAGCCGTGCCCGTCAGGAAGCGGGAAGTGACCCATAACCGGACGCTAACGCGTTCCGGCTGATGATGTCGGGCGGAGAAGGGACCGTGGCACGATTGCGTCGCGTTCGCTCCATTTCTCTGTGTTCCTCTGTGCCTCTGTGTTTCAAAACCCATCCCTCCTCTGCGTGACCGATGGAGGATCGTTGTCGGGGCCGTCTCTGCGAACTGCCCTGACAGGGCGTGCATCTTCGTTGGGGGGTCGAAATTCCGCTCGACGGCTGTTGAGGAAACGCGGCCGTTGCAGATCTTCCCTGAAACCGAGTGTTGGCCGCTGGAGGCGACGTGTATACTTTCTGCCGGTCGGGCCCCTCATCGTCCACAGCGGAATTCTTCACGGCTTTTCATGCAACTGCTTTACGAAGACAACCATCTTTATGTCGTCAATAAATCGGCACCACTGGCCACCATGGGGGCAGGGCCCGGGCAACCAACGGCATTCGAACTGGCTGTCAATGATATTCGCCGCCGATTTCAGAAACCGGGGCGAGTTTATCTGGGGGTGGTCAGTCGACTGGATGCGATGGTCACCGGAGTGCTGATCTTCGCCCGCACCTCGAAGGCCGCAGCAAGGCTCAGCGAGCAGATTCGTCTGCACACAGCGCAAAAAAGATATCTCGCACTGGTTTCGCCCGCTCCAGCTGCAGCACACGGTCAGCTGGAACACTGGTTAAGACACAACGAGGCCGCTCGTCGAGTGGAAGTGACGCGACCGGGTGCCACTGACGCCCGCAGAGCCCTGCTCCACTTTCGACAACTGGTCCGCCACGACACCGCTGCACTCCTGGAAATTCAGCTGCAGACCGGTCGCAAACATCAGATTCGCGTGCAGCTGGCCGCCACCGGCAGCTCCATCGTCGGAGATGCCCGCTACGGCAGTCGCAGTTCTTTTCCCGCCGGAATCGCACTGCACAGTTCTGAGACAACCATCCAGCATCCGGTGACCCGTCAGTCGCTGACATTCCACGCGCCGCTCCCGGAATACTGGCCCGCATGGGCTGGAACTTCGGTTACGTCGGGGCCACCAGTCAGCTTCGAATGATTCAGCGGGTGATAACGAATTCCGCGGCGGTCTGCCGGACAGACCCGGCAGGGACTGCAGGAAACTTGAGTCACATTGACCAGTTTCGGCAGTTTTTTCCGAACTTTCGCTGAATGTGGGGTAGATTGAAAGGGGTCGTTCTCTCCTGTCAATCCTCGCTGCGGTCCCACGGATGAATTCGGATCGAAAAATCGGATTTGCGATGGGCATCCTCCTGATCGGAGTGGTTGCGGCGCTCTTTTTTCGTCAGGAGCCGGTCGCTGTCACGGAACAGATCAGTCCCCATCGCCGCCAACAGCTCAATCAGCGACTCCGCGATCGCGACATTGCTGTTTACATCCCGGATGAAGAAGCCCTCCCACCGCTGGATGCTCAGTCAGCCGCAGAACCCCGGTGGACGCTGCGGACCGTTCTGCAGGACCTGGATCAGAAGAACCGCACCTCGCCTGCTCCTGTCCCGGCAGAACGAGCTCCGGAGGAACACATCTCCAGCCGCGATTCGCTGGATGGCTATCGGACATGGAAGCCCGGTCGTGGCGCGGTCGCCCCGGCGTACACCGAGTCGGCCGCCTCGGCGCGTCCCCTGCCTCCGCTGCACGCTTCGTCAGAGAAACCGTCTGTCGGTGCCAAAGCAGTCGAGCAGACTGCAGCAGCCGCGAAGCCCGATCCCGAAGACGTGGCCGCTGCACGTGCAGAGCCCGGTACCTCTGCCCCTCCCGCAGGTGAATTTGCGGAGCATACCGTGCAGTTCGGTGAGACACTGTCGAGCATCGCGAACCGCTACCTGGGCTCACAGTCCCGCTATGGCCTGATCTTTGAAGCCAATCGGGATCGACTGACGTCAGCAGACCGCCTGCAGGTGGGGATGAAGCTGCGAATTCCCGTACGTACGGCCGCAGCTGACTGATTGTGGACCAGCACCGTGACACTATTCTATCGGTACCCGGAATCGCTGCAGTACGCCGCTCTGATCGAGCACGAGCACGTGGTCCGGAGAATCGTCCGGCTGCAGTGAAATGACCTGCCCGGAAAGATTGCCTGAGGCCAGCAGCCGGATCTCTTTCTGAGTCACCCGATAGCAGCCCAGTTGATTCCCGGAAGCAATCATCGCAATTCCGTTGCGCGTCCAGCAGACATGCGGTGTCTGCAGATCTTCAGCAATCCGACACCAGTTTGCGGAATTCAGCCAGACCACATAACAGGAGGTCCGGGTCGCGATCAGAACGCGATGAACGATCTGTGACGGCGACGGCGACAGTTCCCGAAAATCTGAGTCCAGTTCAGTCAGAATTTCCAGCCGCAGCGGCTTTGGAGCTTGTGTGTCCAGCCGCTGCAGTGCCGGCAGGTGAGCAAGGCAGAGGAATCTTCCCGACACCACGAGCAGGCCTGTATTCTGCAGCCAGACCCTGCCACCCGATTCCGCCAGACTTTCAGTGACCTGCTCAGGCAGCTGCAGCGGAAATGAAACAACGCCATTACTCTGTCGATCCGTGAGTTTCAGTTCGACGGTATCCCGATTGGATTCGGCAATCTCCAGCGAAAAGCGGGAGCCGTCCTCGCTGAAGCCAAAATCGAAGGTCAGAGCATCCGGGAGAGCGGTTGTAGTGACAAAACCATTGGACCGCACGACCTGTCTGACAAAGCTGCCTGCGGAGTCAGGTGTGGCAGGAAAAAACTGCAGATTCGCCTGTTCGGGCTGGAGCGGATTCAGACGCAGCCGAGGTACACCGAGAGGCCTCGGATCAAATACGGTGAAGGTAACACACTGCCCACGCGGATTACCCTGCTGAAGTTGCAACAGTGACCAGCGAGCAACGACCAGCTGTTCACTCGCTGTCTGTCCCTGCAGGAAGAGTGTACTGGAGGACGCGGCTGCCGCCTGCCAGCGAACGGATGGCGGCAGTTTTGGAACGCTGAGTTTCAGGTCCAGACAGGACCTCAGGACTTTCAACGTTGTCGGCGTTCTCCGCTGCACGCGGATTTCCGCATCGTTTGGCCTGGGTTCGACGGCCGGTCCGGGCGATCGTGGCGGCTTCCAGCCGCAGCGGGCGGTGTCGCGCTGCAGCAGTTCATCCTGTTCCGCCAGATTCCGGATCGCCCGCACAGCGGTTTGTGAAGGGAGTGCAGGATTGCGGGCCAGCAGAGCGGCAGCCATCTGCCACGTGTGAATCCGCAGCAACTCCCGCACACGCGTCGACGGATACTTCGTGGCTTCCTCACTGCAGATGATCACTGCGATATCCAGCTGATCGGCTGAGAGCCTGGCCTGGTCATTGACAAGCAGGGTCTGCAGTTCTTCTTCCATGAGCTGGTGTTCACCTGCGTCCGCATGTTCGCGGAACAATCGCCGCAGGCATTCTGTTCGCTGATTGCCTGAAAACCAGCCATCCCGCAGGAGCTGCAGGCCTCGCCGACGGTCGCCAAGAAAATCGATCGCCACCGTGGCAGCAGCAGGCCACTGCTGCTTCGAGACCAGTTCCTGCAGCTCCTGCTCATACATGTCAGCTGCATGATCCGGACGGTCGAGAAGTCGAAAGAGTTCGGCCGCCTGTCGCCACAGTCGCAGTTCACGGAAGATTGCCGCCGCTTCCTCCCACAGACCACCGCGTTTGAAACATTCTGCAGCCTGAAGCGGCTGCCTCAGGTGCACCTGATAGATGGCCGCGGCATCCCGGTAAAGTCTGCCGGCTTCGAGTGCGGATGCAGCTGAATGGAGATCATTCAGGAGCATCGCGAAGATGTAAGCCGCGCGGCGATGATTGCCCAGTCGCAGTTCGCGGAGCGCCAGTTCCCGATAACGGCTGGCAAGACGGCCGTGCCACGTCGGCGACACTTCCCAGATACTTGCGGGACCGGACGCGTTCAGCTTTCCGAGGTCGAAATTCGGTTGCTGCCGGCTGAGCCGATCCGTCGGTGATGTGGTGCCCCGGGAACCGGGTGCACCCAGCGGCACCGCGTATTTGAGCCCTTCCTCCGGCTGCTGCTCCAGCATGTGCAGCAAACGTTTGAGCTCGTTCTCCTGCCGTGTTGATAACGACCGAGAATCGCCGGCGGCGGTCCGGCCGGCTGAGCCTTTCGCGGTGTTCGCTGATGACGTTCCACCAGCGCTACCACTGCCCTGGACGAGGCCTGCTGCCCACGCGTGCAGTCTGCTCAACAGCTGACTCCCGCCGGGACTCTCCGGCAGCGACTTCGTGATCCGATGCACAGCTTTTGCCAGCTGCAGCTTCAGCACGCGGAGGACCTCACCCGGCGAGTTTTCGGGCCGTTCATCCGGAGCACGCGGTGCCGTGTCGATGTCACCAGCCGCGCTGCCAATGTCACCCCGGCCCTCAATCAGGCTGCTGAAGACTTCCTCCGGCGGCTGAAGCAGTTGCAGACTGCGAATCGACAGGTTCAGCTGATCTCCCGGAGTAGCCCCATTCCAGATCCGACCGGTCTGAACAGGACCACTCAGCAAATCAGACGCAGAAAGCACATCCTCCGCTTCGTACTCAATCAATCCCACTGACGGATGCCAGACCAGTCGATGGGCTGCGTTCACCGGCAGCAGCCCCCGCAATTCCTTGTCTGTCAGCTCGGGTGACAGGCTGGCGTCCGCGGGAATGAAGAGTCGTCCGGCCAGACAGCGACAGGTCACAATCGGTAACGATGTACCAGCCGACTCGTGCACAACCTGCCGCTGCAGATCCTGAATTCGCCCCTGCAACCCCGCTCCCGCGACGATCGCACCGAACAGCTCCCCGGAACCTGGGCTTGAAAGCGGCAGAAAGATCAGTTCGGAAGTGGGAATTCGACAGCCGCAGATCGGTGACAGCCAGTCGTGGGCTGTTTGACCGAAGATCAGGACGGCAGTTTCAGAGCTGTCCTCCATCGCGGCAGCGGCAGTGGTCGAGGCAGCAGACGCTGTCAGGTTCAGGGTCAGCTTCACAGTAGTGACTCCAGCAGAGGAATTATGGCCGTCTGCCAGACGACGGCAGGCTCCAGCCGTTTGAGACCTCGTGATGCCGACTTGACATCCGCTGTCGGCTCGAAATACTCGGCGTCACCGAAGATCACGCCCTCTGAAGTCCAGCCGGCAAACGACCCTTTTGCCAGCACCAGCGTCACCTCCGCATGCTGCGGAGCCGACGATCTCAGATGCAGCAGCCGGCGCGGATCCAGCCAGATGGTGCCACCGGAGAGCCACGATGCTTTCCATAATCCCGCTTCAGCTGCCGGGCCCTGCTGCAGACGCCTGAAGTCCCGCATCCGTACCCGGACCGGTCCTGCAAAAGCAGACAGCCGGACCGAAAATCCTTCGAGCTGAATCACGTCAATCTGTCCGAATTCGTTCCGCAGAAAAATTGCGCGTTCATCGGTGCCCACAGCGGTGTACCAGAGTTTCGTTCGCAGACGAAAAGTTCCCGTCAGCTGACGCAGCATTCGCATCTCCAGAGCGGGTTTTCTGCGGAAGTCAACAGCCACCAGCTTGTCGCGGCGACCCATGTCGATGATCGCCAGCCCCTGCATACCGTCGACCCGGACCGCCAGCAGCCCCTCCTCTGAGACCTCCTCGATCCCCTGAATCCTGCCTGACAACTCCCCGAGCGTTGCCGCATCTCTGAAATGACCCGTCTCGTTCGACAAGTCTCCATTCCGCAGCGCTGCATATTGCCCGACTGAGAATTCCACAACCTGATCGCATCGCTGAAACATGTCCGGTAACTTCTGCAGCGCACAGATGGCTCCGTACTGCACAACAGAGATGACGTGAAACGAGCCATCCTCGAGTTTGAGCACCCGCCCCAGGCGCCAGATGATGTCCTGCGGCAGGTGAACCACGGTTGGCGCGAACTCAGCCGCATACCCCTGCCCGACCAGCCACGCAAGTTCACAGCACACTTTCCGGCCACCGTTGTCCTGACCAAAGATCAGTGCACCGCTGTCACCCGAATGCACATCCGTAATTTCGAAGACCCCGTGATCGACTGCACGAATTGTCACGTCAAGGTCGGAAAAACGGATGCGGATCAGCAGTCCGGACGTACAGCCGGGTTCGGCAGACAGCAGACACACTACGTCCAGGTCTTTCTGCAGCAGAAAGAAGCGATGTTTGTCAGTGACTGTCA